>OZ244144.1:0-342500 GCA_965216305.1 Gammaproteobacteria bacterium
CGATCAAACGATCTACGCCATCCCGACGGTTTCGTTGAACCCGGAAGGCGACGTCAGCTACGAATACGACTTCGTCTGGGCCGAACAGCAGTGCTGCGGTCTGACGAATCCGACCATCAGCCCGGTACGCCCCTACCTGCCGGGTCACGAAGACAAAACGCGTTTCCAGTCGGTCTGGTTCACGAAACCGAACGACGTGAAAGGCACCGCGTTCCTGAACGTCTGGTCGTACGACCAACGCGAGTTCCCGGATTTGTTCGGGTACCTGCCGGCGTTCAAACGTGTTCGTCGCTTCCCGACGAACCAGCGCTTCGAGCCGCTCGTAGCGGGCATGAACCTGTTCCTGTCCGACGCGTGGGCCGCTGGCGACCCGATGCTGACGTGGGGCAACTACAAGATCATCGAGCGCAAGCCGATGCTCGCATCGATGCACCACCAGTGGTTGCCGGAAAACGAAAACTGGGATCTGCCGAAGGTCGGTGGTCCGAAAGGAAACACGTACTATCGGGTCGGCAAGCAGCTCATTCCTGAAATCATCATCATGGAAGGCGAGCCCACGGGATTCCCGCGTGCACCGCTGAGCAAACGTCGCGTCTATATTGATGCCCGTAACACGATGTTCCCGCAGGCGATCTCCTACGACCGTCGCGGCGACGTGTGGAAATCGTTCGAACCTGGTTTCAGCTATCAGGAATCGAAGGACGGCTCACAGAAACGCACCGCGGCCGACGGACGTACGGAATGGACCTGGTCTTGGGTTATCAGTAATGACATCCAGTCCGGCCGCGTTACGCGCTTCCATCAGGCGGAACAAATCACCGGCGGTTGGAAGACCGAAATCGATCCGGGCCGCGATTTCCTCGAGGAGTACATGACCGTCCAGGCCATGCGCCGTCTCGGTACGTAATCGAACGACCCCTTACAGCATCAGCCGCGGCAGCACTTGCCGCGGCTTTTTTTTGCCTGCGCTACGGGGGAACGTTGCATGGGGTGCCGGCGCAAGCGTCGCCGGTAACCGGGTGTAACCGTTTCTGAACGCCGACGTGGCCGGGCCGCAGACGCGGCGGTGGCACCGTCAGCCGTGATCTTGCATCGCGTCAACCGTGGTGCGGTGATCGGGGAAGTTGCGCGTGATCTTTTCGCAATACCGCCGGACCTCGGCGGGGTCGTGCGCATTGATTTTGCGTTTCGCTTTTTTCGGCTTGCGTGGAAACTGGCCCATGCCGGCGAGGATGCAAAACCACGACGTCGGACTGTACGCGAGACGTGGCCCCTGACGACGCAATTCAGCGAGCAGGTCGCCACCACCGTGCCAGATATCGAGGATTTGCCGCACGGATTCCGAAGCGAGATCATTTTCGCGGCACTCAACCCAGTAGTCCGTATCGTTGCGCGAATTCAATTTGAAATGCATGAAGACATAATCGCGGATACTGTCGAAGATGAGGTTGATCTTCGTATTGAATTCGTCGCGATAGCGTGGTTCAAAGCCACCGGATTCGAAACGTTCGATAAAGTTCTCGACTGTCTCCTGCACGATCATCAGTGCCGTCGCCTCGAGCGGCTCGATGAAACCTTGCGACAAACCGACGGCCAGGGTGTTCCGATTCCACGAACTCGCCGCTCGCCCGATGCGCATTTTCAGGTGGCGCGCGGTGACGTCTGCATCGAGCAGGCCAAGGTGCTCGCGTAGTTCGCGTTCCGCCTCGTCTTCGCTCACGAAGCGCGACGAAAAAACGTAACCGTTACCAAAGCGGTTTGTCAGCGGGATTTTCCAGGCCCAGCCGTACTTGAATGCGGCGGAAATTGTCTGCGACGGTAACGCACCCTCGTCGAGTTCCGTTGGCATCGCGACAGCGCGATCATTGAACAGGCTGTCGGCATAGGACAGGAACGGCACGCCAAGCGTCTTCGAGGTGAGCACGGCCGCAAAGCCGGTGCAGTCAACGAACAGGTCCGCTTCGAGTAATCCGAATTTTTCCGTGCGCACGCCGGCAACGTCGCCATTTTCATGTCGGGTTACTTCCGTCACTGTATCGACGAGATGCCGTACGCCGAGCGCGAGGCATTTCTCTTTCAGAAACTTGCCGATCAGACCCGAATCGAAGTGGTAGGCGTACTCGGTCTGATATTCGAATGCGGGATCGGGCGTTGGCGCGAGCTTCTGTTGGGCGAGATAGTTTGAAACGAAGAACGCATCGGGATGCGCGTGGACATCGTAGTTTTCCCGCCGCACTGCGACATTTTCCGCGAACGCCCGGATCGTCGCATCGTCGCTGATCGAGAAAAACGGGTGGTAATAGCTCTTGTAGCCCTTGCGCGTCGACCAGTCGGGAAACCGGATACCGCATTTATACGTGGCATTGCAGGCTGGCATCCACTCGGATTCCGGTACGCCGATTCGATCGAAGAACTTGTGCATTTTCGGTGTTGATCCCTCGCCGACCCCGACGATGCCAATATCGCTTGATTCCAGCAGGGAAATTTCGCTGGCGCGCTCACCCCACGCGTGGGCCATCAGGATCGCACTCATCCAGCCCGCGGTGCCGCCGCCGACAATGAGGATGCGACCCGGTCCGGTATTGCTTTCGTTCATAGGTTCCTCCGTATGTTGAGGGAATGCATGCCACGCTGACATTGCGGCACGGGGCATCTTCGATTCTAGCGTTTATTGATCGTACCCGTGATTCGCCGGTCCGTGACCGCGGTGTATGACTTATTCCGGCAACAGGCGTTCCAGCAGACGGAGCGCATTGCCGCCGGCAACCGCGGCGATGTCGGCTTCCGTCATGCCGGTCTGCAACAGTGCTTCCCAGAGTAAGGGCAACCCGGTGACGTCGAACGGGGTCGTCACGGCACCGTCAAAATCACTGCCCAGGGCAACATGATCGAATCCGATCAAGTCGCCGGTGTAGCGAATTGCGCGTGCGATCGCGGCTGCATCCGTGCCGCACACCGCTTCGTCGAAATAGGCGATGCCGACAAGTCCGCCGTTCGCGGCAATCGCGCGCAACTGCTCATCCCCGAGGTTACGGGTGCGGTCGCAGGTGCCTTTGACACCGGTATGCGACACGACAACGGGGCGGGTTGCCAGTGCCAGCACGTCATCGATTAATTGCGGTGCGGCATGCGCAAGATCGATGATTATGCCTTTGCGTTCCATCTCGGCGATGAGCGCGCGCCCCAGGGCTGTTAATCCGCCCTTCGTCTCACCGTGGGCAGAGCCGCCGAGCGCGTTGTCGAAAAAATGCGTCAATCCCATCATGCGGTAGCCCGCGTCGTACAACCGCGTCAGATTATCGGCCTTGCCTGCCAGCGCATGCATTCCTTCTATAGCCAGCAGGCCGCCAACGCGTTCTCCCCCGCTTGATAACAGCGAAGCGAGCGTGGCGCGATCTTCAATGACAACGAATCCGCCGGCGGATTCCTCTTCGAGGCGACGCAACTCCTGTGCCTGGTAGATGGCGCGTGCGGTTAAATCGTTCCACGTTGCAGGCGGCCAGCGCTGCGCAATGACAAGTGCGGTGATATTGTCGCTGTCCGCTGAGTTGCGTTCGAAGTTTAAACCGCGTGGCGTTTTTGTGACGGCGCTGAATACTTGCAGCTTAACGCCAGCGCTCTGCAAGCGCGGCAGGTCGACATGGCCGCGGCGCGCACGCTGCTTCGGGTCGCGCCCCCACAGCAATGTATCCGCGTGTAAATCAACAATCGCGAGACTCCGGTGCAGTGCTTCTACCGCCTCGTCGACGTGATAGGGCGGTCTAAGCCGCACGCCGTTCATGAACGTGGACACCGCGTAGGGGGCGAGAAAAAAGCACATGCATAGCGTCAGCAACAAAACGCCGGGCAGCACGCGTGTGATGGTGCGGCGCGCGTGCGGATTCATGGATGGGAAGCCGCCCCGGCGTGAATGCCGGCACCAAGCCGGCGCACCTCGCGTGCTTGTTTCTGCGCCGCGTTCGGCGCTACGCTAGTATTTATTGCAGACCCGGATCCCGATGGTCGACAACGGACCATGACAACACTCCCTGACTAAGGCGAACACGTGTTATGTCGAGAATGAAGAATAAGATCTTATTGGTCGGCAGCATACCGGGGGAAAATGCCATCGACGCAATGCGCACGTGCGCAACCGGAATGGGCGAATACCTCGACTGCCTGCCCGACGGCGAAACGGGCAACCGGCGGATCTGGATCAACTACCTTGCTGCGACAACCTACCACGGGAATCCGGCACTCGAAACGATTAACCGGCCGGCGCGCGTCGACCCCGATCATCCCGAAGAGTGGCGCCGCCCGGGCGAGGACTGGGCACCGCGTGGTTATACCGATCACTGGCAGTTCAAGTTGCGCGATGGCTGCACCAGCGTGCGATTCGAGGAGCTCGGGTACGCCCGCGCCGCGAAAGAGTCATATCCGGATTTCTGTGATTTGCGCGATGCCGGGGTTATCGCGAAAGACGCGCGCTTCATGGTCGCAATCCCGTTAATCGAAAGCGGCATCCGGCCATTCCTGACGAACGCCGACGATTTCGAACCCATGTGGGACGGATACAGGGAAGCCCTGTTGCGCGAGGTGCAGGATCTGACCGATTGCATACCCGCCAATGATCTCGTTGTGCAGTGGGACATCTGCATGGAAGTACTCGCGATCGAGGTTGACGATCGTCATGAGGGCTTGTTTCCCTGGCAGCCATCGCGTGATCCCATGACCCGCTATCTCGACGCGATAAGTGCCGCGGCGAGTCTTGTACCTCCTCGTACCCTGATGGGACTGCACCTGTGTTACGGCGATCTCGGCCACCGTCATTTGATCGAACCGCCCAACCTTGCCGTTGTCACGAGCATGGCGACTGCCGCGGCGAAGGCGGTGAACCGTCCAATCGATTACTTCCACATGCCCGTCCCTCGCGATCGCGCCGACGACGCGTATTTCGAACCACTCGATGTGTTCGAACCCGGCGCTGCGAAACTCTACCTTGGCCTGGTCCACGTAACCGGCGGTGTCGACACGTCCCTCGCATTACTCGCCGCGGCCAGGCGCCATGCCGACGGTTTCGGCATTGCGACGGAGTGCGGGTTCGGTCGGCGTGCACCGGAGACATTACCGCAACTCATCGATATTCACCGGCAACTTGCCGCGATAATCTGAAGCGCGAAGGCGCAGGAGGATTGCAATGAAAACGTGTTTGCTGAGATTTGTCCCGTTACCGGTTTTGCTTTGTCTCGCTTGCGCGGCAAGCGCCGAGTCGTGCAAGTACAGCGACGCGATGGCGCCGGTGGTTGTGTATACAGAAGCAATGAAGGCCTATCGCTTCGATGACGCGCATCGGGTCCTTACCACGGCAATGACAGATGGTCTCGATGCCGAAGCATGGTCGGCAGGGCAACGTCGCATGTTCGAACTGGGCCAGGTAGTCATTCGTAAATCCGATACGCGGTGGCCGCAACATCTGGACGCATCCTCGTGCGCCGAACGCGCGCTGGTGCCCAATGTCCTGCACGCGAAAGATCGCTTCAACAATCAGGGCAGCGTCGAATTCGAGCTGTATACCGTTGTGCGGAAGCCTGATGGCTGGCGCATAGAATCCCAGGAAACACTGATCGACGAAGCGACCATCCACAAGTATTTCCCCGCTGACGAGATTCCGGAATTCAAGGGGCAATTGCTGCCGGGAGATCCTCTGCCCGGGGATGAGTCGTCCTGATCCGTCGAACCTGGCGACGCGCGGGACGTCGCGCATAGACACTATACGCACTCCCACGAGTGCGGTTCGATGCGCTACAGCGGTGCCTTGTCCAGCGCGGTGGACCCCGGTGTGGCGAAAGCAATGCTGCAATTTCCGTAGCAGGACCCTGACGCTCTACAATCGCTTGCGGTAATCTGCGGTGTTGGCAGGCTCGATACCTTGCCCGATTTGAAGGATATGCTCGCGCGCAGCCGCCGCTATGTGGCAGAGCACAAACGCTGGCGCGAGTCCGCTACAATCGCATTCGTCGCCGCGGCGTGCGCAGCCGCGGGAATGAAAAGGGTGTTTGCGGTATCCGCCAGGATCGCAGGCTTGCCGCTGAATTTTTTTCTCCAGCGAAGGCCAGGCGCGCTAATCGCGACCGCGATCAAAAAGTAACAACGCCACGTTCGCCGATGGCAATGCCTTGCCGGCGTTCCGGCACAGCCGTTTTTGAGAATCAGCTCATGTCTGTTGAAGCGATAGTTTGGGATTTTGGCGGCGTATTTACATCGTCACCGTTCGACGCGTTTAATCGGTACGAAGAAAAACAGGGCTTACCCCGCGACTTCATCCGCGGCGTTAACGCCATAAACCCCACAACGAATGCCTGGGCACAATTCGAATCCAATCAAATATCACTCGACGATTTCGACCTTGCTTTCGCCCGCGAATCCGGCGCCCGCGGACACGCCGTACCTGGCAGGGCGGTGGTCGCGCTGCTTGCCGGAGATGTGCGCCCGCGCATGGTCGAGGTGCTGAAGCGTTGCAAGGATGATTACCGGGTTGCCTGCATCACGAACAATGTCAAGGCAGGCCAGGGACCAACCATGGCCGATACGCCGGAACGGGCGACTGCAGTCCACAACGTTATGGCGCTGTTCGAGCACGTGATTGAGTCGAGCGAGCTTGGTATACGCAAACCCGATCCGCGAATTTACGAATTGGCCTGCGAGCGACTCGGGGTGTCGCCGCGCAACACCGTGTACCTCGACGATCTCGGTATCAACCTGAAACCTGCCCGGGCACTCGGTATGCAGACAATCAAAGTTGTCTCCGAGGCGCAGGCGATCAGCGATCTCGAAGCCGTACTCGGCATCAGCTTTTAGTGCACTGCCGCATTCGATCCGGATCCCGGGTCGTCGCGTTCCGGTAGAATAAAACGTGGCGCAAGTACTTGTGTACGATAATCCCGGCCCAGCCAGACAGGAGATTAGCGATGAAACAGTCCGAGCAGATCCCGCGCAAGCCCGTTTCCCGTAGTGACATGATGAAGCGTGTCGCGCGATTCTCGAAACTGAAAGGTTCAGATGGCGGTCTCCCGGATAGCCACATGCCGGGTTCCGAACGTTTGCTGTACAACGTGATCGGCTTTCAACCTCCGGCGCAAGAAGAAGACGGTATGGTATCGCCGGTTGGCGAAGCCGCTGCGCGAATGGCGGCGATCAAGATATCGGAAGGATTCAACCTGGGGTACTGTCGCGCGCTGCCGGGGAAAGGTCCGATGATGCACAACCACGATACGAATGAGACGTTCATTGGCATTACCGGAACCTGGCGTGCGAGCTGGGAAAACGAGGAAGGTAGGGTCGAGCATGTCGATCTGAAGCCGCTCGACGTCATTTCGTTTCCACCGGGTGCGGTCCGTCGGTTTGAGAACGTGACGAAAGGTCCGGCGGACGAATACTCCACCCTGATGTTCGTTATCGCCGGCGACGCACCCGCCGCGGAATTCACCACCGAAGCGCTCGAACAACTCGACGCCGCCGGTTTGCTCGACACGGACGCGCCGCCGCCGAGTGTGAAATCCACGCGCGGCAAAACGGGGACGACTTCGCGCTCGCGTGGGAAAGTGACGAAGAAAGCGGCTAAACGCGGGACCTGAATACGCCGCGTGCGTTGGCGATCACGCGGAACGCCAACTGCGGAGGATCTCGATACCACGCGGGCCGCTCGCCCGGGCGTCCGCTACAAGCTGGCGGACTGCCGCGAGGGTTCCGGGACTCGAGCAGTCGCGGTAGCCGGCATCCGCGGGCAACTCGGCAAGCAGGCGACGGTGTGCGATACCGAGCGAATGATACGGCAACGACGGCAATAGATGATGCAGCGCGTGATAGCGCAAGCCGACAGGGCATAACCATTCCGTGAGCAATACATGCCCTTCGACATTGATCGAATCGAGTACCTGCGCGTTATGGCTCGACTCCGATCCGTCGTTGCGATAACGATGTGCGGCGAGCGTGCGTAGCCAATTCATCGCGAGCGCGAATTCCACAACGAGATAGAGCTTGCCGAGCGTCAGCAACGATATGTCTCCCCGCGCGACGAGAACGCACCACGTCAATGCGTACCCGAAACACGCGAGATCGCTCAGCAGCCAAAGGGGATCCCGGACGGAGGGGACGTTCCGCCGTTTATAGCTTGGGCTGATCACTGCAGCGGAGGCATACTCGAGCAACCAGCGCCGCAAGCGCGGGATGACGAACGACAAGGGCACGAGTACGAGCGCGCGCAGCACGGCAAGTACCGGCACGAGCGGGATCATCGCGACGAAACGAGTGATTTCCGTGACGGGCGCGCGGCCAAATGGCAGGTACTCACCGTCGGCAGGAGTCCCGTAGTAGCGATTGCTGTGATGATCAGCATGCGTTGTGTAAAACAGCGATGGCGTGAGCAGCGGTATCCCGGCGAAAACGTTCCAGGCGATCTTGAATCCACGCATGTGGCCGCGTCGCATGTGCACGATCTCATGCATGAATATGGCGACGCGGTACAGTCCGATCCCAGCGAGCAGGAACGCGACACCACCGATGATCGAGAATGCGTCCGCAGTGACGTATACAAACAACGCGAGATAGCTGAGGGCGGTGCTCGCGAGAAAATCGAACCAGTAAATGTGCGGTTTCAGCTCGAAGAGGTCATCGACGATCTGTTTCGCCTCGCGCGCATTCACGCGCGGGCCGGCAGCGACAGCCACGGCTTGAAGATCCGGTTCGATAGCACTCACCGCGATAGTCTCAACGGAACGCGCCAGCCCGGTAAAGGCGCCATACCGTCGGCCAGCAGGCGAGCAGCGGGTGGCGGCGCAACATCGGTGTGGCTTCCACTTTTACGCCTGAGTGGCGTTCGATTTTCCACAGCACGTAATCGACACCACCATCAAACGTGAAAGCTGCTTTCATGATCCGTAACAGGTTGATGAGTTTGCCTTGAGGGCGCCGTACCAGCCATGCGAATCGACCCCGTCGCCGTTGCCATGCGTTGAGCCTGGCGCTGAAAACCGGCGTCGGCAATGCGGCATCACGCGTCAACTGTGGCAGCCGGTCGGCCAGCAGTTCCGTCAGCTTCGTATAGCGTGCGTCGTTTGCTGCGACGAGTCGCGCCGCGGCACCGGGGGCTTCGGGGCGTAGCTCCGTGCGGTAACTGGCACGCAATGCGTTTGACCACAGCGTAGCGCACGAAAACGTCGCTGGCTGGAGTGCGAGCGAGCGCCCAATGAACGTTTTCGCCGCCCCGGCGAGGGCCGTGGCGACACGTCGCCGCACTGCCGCATCGCGTGCGTAAGTCAATGCACAGGGTTGCGCGAAGCGCGCCCAGAAAAACGTATGGAAACAGCGTGCGGACGTCCGGTGCTCAAATTGCTGCAGCGATATCACCGCGTACTTCGTGCGCAGGATCTTGCCCTCAATCTCCATCTCGGCGTAAAACACGTTCGGCGGCAACACACGGTTCGCAAACGCAAGCAGGCGGCGATCGTAAACGGACGTGTAATCATCGACGATGAGGAAGATGTCCAGGATGCCATCTGCTTCCGTGCCGGTGCGGAAACACGAGCCGTAATAAAGCACCCCGAGAACGGCGTCGCCGTACCGTGATCGCAAGCGCTCGCCGAGTTCCCGCGACGCAGCGGAAACCGGCGCAGCGAGTTCCTGCTCGAGTAAATCGATCAGCGGCGCATCGGCTTCACTCGCCGGTGTGTTCGCGACATGTGTTGGCACTAATTACGTGTTCCAATTCCTGCAGTGAAGGAGCTTCGGGTCGGGATCATAGATTACTGACCGTGTCTTTCGTTCCTTCCCGGGGTGAGGAAGGCCGTTGCGTTGAGTTCTGGTGGCTCACGATCCCGAGCGGTTACCTAATCTGCCAGAACTTTTTCGTACATGCGATAACGTTTTGCCACGACGCCGCCGATAGCTTCGATGATGCTGCGCATGGACTTGTTGTGCTCCAGGATCCAGCCCATTTCAACCTCCGTTGCCTCGTGGCGCAGCACCGCGTCCTTGATGGCATGAATCATGCCCAGTGAGATTCCGCTGCCGGTTAGGCCGCCCTGAAATTCCTTGCGAATTCCCATCAACGGGACCCGAACCGATTTGGGATGTGAGGTTTTCAAACGTAGCAGCAGTTTCGCCCAGCCAAATGGTAGCAAGCGCCCGTTTAAATCCGCGATGAACTCGTTAATGTTGGGCAGACAAACGATGAACGAGATTGGTTCGCCGTCGAGCTCGCCTATCTTGATGAAATCGACGTCAACAATCGATTTCAACAACATTCCGAGTTCACGAAACTCGGCTTCGGTGAACGGTACAAAGCCCCAGTTCTGATCCCATGCTTCATTGAAAATATCGCGCAGCACTTCGATTTCGTTATTGATCTCTTCGCGACGCAACGATCGAAGTGAGAACGCGCCTTTGCGAATGCGATTCGATCGGTCGATGATCTTTTTCATCGAATCCGTCAGCGGAAAATCCGGATGCATACGATAAGCGAACACGTCGACGGCTTTTTGATAGCCGCACGCATCAAGCTGTTCGCCGTAATATCTCGGCGCATGTCCCATCATGATCGACGGCGCACTGTCGAATCCATCAACGAGCAAGCCGCATTCATCGTTAATCGATAGATTGAACGGACCGCGTACGCGGACCATGCCCTGGTCACGCAGCCAGCGTTCCGCGGCTTCGAACAGCCGCGCGAATATCTCGCGATCGTTTTCCGCTTCGATCAAGCCGAATGAACCCGTATCGTCGGCATGGCGTTCCAGCGACAGGCGATCGATCTGGGCACTGATGCGGCCGACCGCTCGCTTGCCACGGTAGGCGACCCAGGCCGCCCATTCGGCGTGTTCGAAAAAGGGGTTGTGACGGGTGAAGTGGAGGCGACGCTCCAGTTTCAGCGGCGGCACCCAGTGCGGATCATCCGCGTAGATGGACCAGGGGACATGAATAAACCGACCGAGATCGTGGTACCCTTCAACTCGCTCGATGCGCAGCACGCATGGCTCCTGTCTTGAATTGGCCGCTCAGGGTAGCGATGTCGAACAAAAAAAACCACAGCCCGGCGCTTGTGTGACGCGACTTTCTCCCCTAAAATCCGGCGGTTGGGTGATAGCCTTAAACATACAGCTTCAAATCGAACGAAGAATTAACGTAATATTACCCCAACGTTACGAAATGGTCGGGTAATGTTGCATTTTCGATACAACCACCCTGAGACAGCGGGACTCCGAATGAACTTAGTCGGTATGGTTCAGGTCTCCTGTCATGCGTAAGCCGGCGACGTCCGCGGCCTTCGGGAAGACAGGAATAAAACGATAATCTGGTGGATCGCCGAACTGACGATTCGAACAAACTTTTAGCTGAACTTAACTTAGACGAGTTCGACGGGGCGCCACGCCGGCACGAAAAGCGGCGCGAAAAGCCTACCAAACCGGCGAACTTCGAATCGGGGGAATTGAAGCAGTGAGCGTAAAACCGACGCCGACTGAACATAACCTAGCACGCAGACACGCTGACTTTTCCACGCTTGCACAAGCCCTGGACTATGCGGCCAAGGGCGAGACCGGATGTAATTTCTACACCGGCAAGGGCGAATTGTTTGCCGTGTTGCCCTATCGCGAACTGCGACAACAGGCGCTTGAAATCGCCTATCGTTTGCACGGCCTCGGTCTCAAGCGCGGCGATCGCGTCGCGCTGGTGGCCGAAACGAACCCGAATTTCCAGCGATTCTTCTTCGGTTGCCAGTACGCCGGGCTCGTTCCCGTGCCCGTACCGCCACCGTTGCAGCTTGGCGGCGGCCACGAGTACACGGGGCATCTGCGCCGGCTGCTGTCGGACTCGCAGGCGCGGGTTTGCGTCGGACCGACCGAGTACGGCGCGTTCCTGGCCGAAGCCTCAGAAGGATTGCACCTCCAGTTCATTGGCTCTGCTGAAGCGTTCTCGCATTTTCCCGCCAATCCGGTCGAGTTGCGGCCGCTTGAAGCAGACGAACTTGCGCATCTGCAATACACCTCGGGCAGCACGCGATTCCCGCGCGGCGTCATGATTACGCAAAGTGCGGTGATGAGTAACCTTTCTTGCACCGTGCAGCACCTGCAGATGCAACCGAATGACCGCGCCGTGTCGTGGTTACCGTACTACCACGATATGGGCCTCGTCGGCCTGGTGCTTGCGCCGGTCGTCTCGCAGATGTCGGTTGACTACCTGGGAACGCGTGAGTTCGCCATGCGCCCGCGGCAGTGGCTCGTGCGCATGTCCGAGAGCAAAGCGACGATTTCGTTTGGTCCGCCGTTTGGTTACGAATTGTGCGCGCGACGACTGCGTCGTGAAGATACGGACATGCTCGATCTGAGCGCATGGCGCGTCGCGGGCATTGGCGCCGAAACGATCCGCCCCGAACCGTTGCTGAAATTCGCAGAAGCCCTGGCCCCTGCCGGATTCAACAAGAACGCCTTCTTGCCGTGTTACGGCCTCGCGGAATCCTCGCTTGCCGTGAGTTTCGCACCGCTCCATGAAGGGCTCAGCTCCGAATGGGTGGATGGTAAGCATTTGAGTGAATCACAGCGGGCAGTGCCGATAGAACACAACGGTACGGAAACAAAAATTGCCCGCGGCAACCAGTTCGTCAATTGCGGCAAACCTCTGTCCGGGCACGAAGTTGTTATTCGCGGTGAAGACGGCAGCGAATTACCTGAACGCCATTGCGGCAGCGTATTCGTGCGCGGACCGAGCGTAATGTCGGGCTATTTCGGTGACAGCAGCAACCACCCGGACGTGCTGTCCGAGGATGGCTGGCTCGACACGGGAGATATCGGCTACCGCGCGAACGGCGACATCATGATCACGGGACGCAAGAAAGACCTGATCATCATCAACGGACGCAATATCTGGCCGCAGGACCTCGAGTACCTGGCGGAACAACAGCCGGAGGTCCGCCCCGGCGATGCCTCGGCGTTTGCCGTGCCCAAGGCGGACGGCGAAGAGCAAGCCGTCGTTGTGATCCAGTGCCGGGAAGCAGATGTCGAGAAGCGCCAGAACCTCGTCGATCGTATGGACCGGGCGATTCGCGCGGAGTTGGGCGTGGATTGCATCGTCGATCTCGTTCCGTTACATACCCTGATCAGAACGTCGTCGGGCAAGCTCTCCCGATTCCGCACCCGTGAAGATTTCATTGAACGTACGAACTGGGGCAAACCGTCACAGCTGCTGGCAGCTGGCTAGCAACGCCTTAACCGTGCCGCGCTCGTCCAGGCGGCAACGGCAATTCCTCCGACCCTTCTTCCGCCATCGGCCTGTACGCCTGTAATGCCAGTGGAGTCTCGTGGCCTCGTCGCGGTAACAGGTGCCACTGGTTTTATCGGTAGCGAGTTGTGCCGCGAGCTGCTGCGTCACCACTACAGGGTTCGCGCGCTCGTGCGCCCGCGCTCGGCGCAAAAACCACTGCCGGCGGGTGTTGAATCTGTTCTCAGTGAGCTCGACGACGACGCAGGCCTGGATCGCTTGCTGGACGGTGCGGGTGCAGTGATCCATTGCGCCGGCGCCGTGCGCGGCGCCACCCGCGCGGCATTTATGCGAACGAATGCCGCACCTGTCGACGCCATGGTCCGCGCCGCGGAGCGCAGCGGCACGCGTCGGTTTATCCTCATCTCTTCCCTGGCTGCGAGCCAGGCGGGGTTGTCGCCATACGCTGAAAGCAAAAGAGCCGGCGAGGCGGCATTGCTTGCCCGGTCCACAAACCTCGAATGTCTCGTTCTACGGCCGCCCGCGGTGTATGGTCCGGGCGACCGGGAGATGCTGCCGTTGTTCAGATTGATGCGGCGAGGATTCGCCCCCGAGCTGACCCGCGCCGGGGCGCGCTTCTCCCTGATTTACATTGCCGACCTCGTGCACGCGATAATCTCCGGCCTGACGTGTCCCGCCGCGCAATCCAGTGAACCGATATTCGAACTGCATGACGGCCACCACGACGGCTACACGCTCGATGAGTTGATGGCCGCCTTTGAGGAAACCGGAACAGCGCGAGTACGCCGCATCCCGGTGCCGGCGGCGGCGCTCGATTTCGTCGCTGCCACGAATCTGCGTCTGGCCCGCGTGTTCGGTTATGCGCCGATGTTTACCCCCTGGAAGCTTCGCGAACTGAGGTATCCGCGCTGGGTATGTGATAATGCGGCTTTCAGTGCGCTGTCCGGCTGGCAAGCTGCAACCGGGTTTCCCCGGGGCTTGTCGATGACGCTGGGCGAAAATAGCGGCGCGCACGAATCACCGGCCGAGGACACCGATGGACTCTCATGAAGAAAACCTGGCGAAGCTCTGTGGCGTACTGCAGCGTAATACGAAAGCTGACGTCGTCGTGGGCCCGGAAACGCAACTCGCGAGCGATCTCGACATCGACTCCGCGCAGTTAATGGAAGTCTTGCTCGAGGTGGAGGACGAGTTCGATATCTCGATCCCGCTGAATGTGCTGCCGAACGTGTATAGCGTCGAGGACCTGACGTTTGAGATTGACAAACTGCTGGGTGTAAGTGGATGAGTCTTTTCAGCAAATTCGATGTGCTGGCCGACCGTCGTGCCGCTCTCGCCGAAACCGGCGCCCAGCCGTTCAACGTCGTCGTTGAACGCTTGTTGTCGCCAACGGAAGCGATTGTAAATGGCAAGCCGACAATACTTGCTGGCACGAACAACTATCTTGGTCTGACGTTCGATCCGGAATGCGTTGCCGCGGCACGGGACGCGGTTACTGCCGAAGGAACCGGTACCACCGGTTCACGCATGGCGAACGGAACGTTCGCCAGCCACGTCGCGCTCGAACGCGACATCGCCGAATTTTTCGGTCGCCGCGGCGCCATCGTGTTTTCTACCGGATACCTCGCGAACCTCGGCGTACTGTCCGCGCTGACAAACCGCGACGATGTCATCGTAATCGACGGCGATTGCCACGCGAGTATCTACGATGGTTGTCAGATGGGCGGGGCCGAAGTGATCCGCTTTCGACACAACGACGCCGACGATCTGGCGAAACGCTTACGCCGCCTTGGTGATCGTGCGGCGAATGCCCTGATTGTGATCGAGGGTATCTACAGTATGCTCGGCGACCGCGCGCCGATGTCGGAAATCGCCGCGGCAAAACGCGAATACGGCGGCTACCTGCTGGTCGATGAAGCACATTCACTCGGCGTGCTCGGGGAACGTGGCGTCGTGGAAGTCGCCGATGAGCATGACAGCGTCGATTTTATTACCGGGACGTTCAGCAAAAGTCTCGGCGCAACGGGCGGATTCTGTGTCAGCGATCTGCCCGAGCTCGATCTGATCAGAGTGTCTTCGCGCCCGTATGTGTTTACCGCATCGATGTGCCCGTCGGTAATCGCCTCCACGCGCACCGCGCTGGCGGTGCTGCAGCGCCGGCCGGAACTGCGCGACACCCTGTGGAAGAATGCCCACCGGCTCTACGACAAGTTGTCCGGACTCGGCTTTGCGCTCGGGCCGGAACCGAGCCCGGTTATTGCGGCGATGGTACCCGAGATCCATCACGCGCTTGCAATATGGAGCGGACTGCTCGAACGCGGCGTATACGTTAATCTCGTGTTCCCGCCAGCGACGCCAAATGGCAGCTATCTGTTACGTTGCAGCGTCAGCGCAGCGCATACGTCGGCGCAAATCGACCAAATCTGCGATGCATTCGAAGATGCCGAGCGCGCGTTCGTAACCTCGACGGCGGCGTGATGCGCTGCCGGTACGGGCTGGCGGGCGGATGGACCGAATGCTGACTCTCGATCAGATCCGCCGATTGCTGACCGATCGTGATCACGAACCGGTTGCTTTCGAGGCAAGTCCGATGCAGGCCGCTGTCGCGATGATTCTTGCCGAGGGGAACGACGACCTCGATGTTTGCTTCATACGACGGGCGGAACGCGCCGGTGACCCGTGGTCCGGCCAGGTTGCGTTTCCCGGGGGGCGTGCCGACGCGAACGATCCGAGCGCGAACGCCGTCGCTGAGCGGGAGACATTCGAGGAAATCGGCCTGAAGCTCGATCCGGTTCATCTGATTGCGCCGCTACCGGTGCGTTCGATCGAGCGCCAACACCTGAATCATCTCTCGCCATTCGTCTATTACGTCGATGAGTACACGCGTAAAAGTGCTCGCGTGGCCGAACGCCACGAAGTCGCGAGCGTGTTCTGGGTGCCGTTGCATCATTTGTTCGAACCGAGCGCGGCAACGGATCTCGAATATCCGTTTGCCGGCACTGCCCAGCGTTTCCCCGGAATCCGCTACGAAGAGCACGTGATCTGGGGACTGACGCTGCGCATCCTGGAAAGCTTTGCCGACATCATGCAGCGCGAGCTCGCGGCGCGAAACTGAATCCGCGTTCCGGCTTGCGTGAGACTCGGTACGTGCCCAGGAGCATGAGGCAATACCGCCGCGCTCCGCTGGTTCGAGGAGGCGGCAATACCTAACCGGACGCACACGCCGTGCGCCCGGGCAATCCGTCTCAGCGCAGCGTGCGAAAGCACGTGCGAACTTCATCCACGAACGTATCGGGCTGTTCGAATGCGGCGAAATGTCCGCCTTTTTCGAGAATATTGAAATGCACGAGATTCGTGTAGCGCTCTTCAACCCAGCGTCGCGAGGCGCGGAAGATTTCGTGCGGGAAAATGCTCGCCCCGGCCGGCATCGTGATGACTTGCTGCGGCTGACCGATGAGGCTGAAACTCTCCCAGTACAACCGCGCGGATGAAGCGCCGGCACCCGGCAGCCAATACATCATGATGTTGTCGAGCAATTCATCGCGCGTCAGTACGTTCTCCGGGTGGCCGTCGCTGTCCGTCCAGGACCAGAACTTTTCGAGGATCCATGCCATCTGGCCCACCGGCGAATCCACGAGGCCGTAGCCGACGGTTTGCGGTCGCGTGCTCTGTTCCTTCGAATATCCCGAATCCCAATCCCAGTAATACTGGTGACCTGCGAGTGCGTCCCGCTCGAAATCGGTCAGGTCCTGCATCAGCGCTTCGCTCGGGCTCAAGAGCGGCATATTGACGTGAATGCCCGCACAGTGCTTTGTTTCCGACAAGCCGATCGCCGATGTGACAGCCGCACCCCAATCGCCGCCCTGCGCCACGTAGCGTTCGTAGCCGAGCCGTGCCATCAGCTCCCCCCACGCCCGCCCGATGCGTTCGATGCTCCATCCGGGCGCCGTCGGTTTACCGGAGAATCCGAAGCCCGGCAAGGTTGGCAGCACGAGGTGAAACGCATCGGTGTTATCGCCGCCGTGCGCGCCCGGGTCCGTCAGCGGTCCGATGACTTTCGAGAATTCGAGTACCGAACCGGGCCAGCCGTGGGTCATTACCATGGGTAAGGCATCGGCATGCGGGGAGCGAATGTGCAAAACATGAAAATCGAGCCCGTCGATATTCGTCATGAACTGCGGGATTTCGTTCAGCCAGGCTTCGCGGCGGCGCCAGTCGTACTCATGCTGCCAGTACGCGCAGACGTCTTTCACGTAATCGAGTGGAACGCCCTGGCTCCAGTCGTCCGGCGTTTCACGCTCCGGCCAGCGTGTTGCCGCAAGTCGGCGACGCAGATCGTCGAGTTCCTGCTCCGGAACATTGATACGGTGCGGTGTCATTGCAGTCACAGTGGGCCCCCGGTTATTTGATGTCGTCACCTCGAAGTATACAAAGCAATCCTCGGAGATACGGAAATCTCTCGTCAGCGGGTGATTATGGCGAACTGCTATGATCGCCGCGCATGTCATGCCATCGCCTAACGATCAATGAGCCCGAACCCGCACACCGAACCCTCCGCCGCCACGGCCCGGCTCGTGCTGCTGCGCCACGGGCAGAGCGTGTGGAATCGGCAGCATCGGCTTACGGGATGGTCCGACGTCGCCCTGACCGCGAAAGGCGAAAACGAGGTAAGGGCCGCAGGTCGCTTACTCGCGGACGCGGGGTTCCAGTTTGATCTCGCGTTTACATCAAAGCTGCGGCGCGCTGGCGACAGCCTCGACATCGTGTTGCAGACCTTGCAGGCGGACATCGAGGTACAACGGTGCTGGCAGCTGAACGAGCGCCATTACGGTGCGCTCGAAGGCCTGGGTCCGATTCGCGGTGTGTTGCGGTTTGGCCTTTCGCGCGTGGTGGCGTGCCAGCGACGCTTCGATGTTGCACCCCCACCGGTTGCCGCGGACGATCCGCGTTACCCGGCAAACCAGGCGGCCTATCACGACGTTCCGCATCACCTGCTGCCGCGTGCGGAAACGATGGCCGATGCCATGGCACGCATGGTGCCGCTGTGGCACGAACGCATCGCGCCCGCAATCAGGCAGGGACGGCGCGTGCTCGTCGTCGGGCACAAGAATATTTTACGCGCGATGGTGAAACAGCTCGGCGAGCTCGAGGCGGCGGATGTGGAACGCCTCGGCATTCGTACCGGTCAGCCCTGGGTCTTCGAACTCGATCCGGCCCTGAAACTCGTCCGACGGTACGTTATCGAGAATCCGCGTTAGACGTTCCGAACAGGCGGCGGGCATTGTCGAGGTCCTGGACGAAATCGACCTCACCCCATTTCATCCCCGCGATCGACTGCGTATACACAAGATGCTGCTCAGCGAGGATGCCGATCGCTTTCAGATACCACCAGCTCAAACTGTTCGGCGTGCGCATGATCTGTTCCAGGGTTTCGACGAAACGCCGCGCCCCCTCGGCGCTGAACCGCATCATCCCGATCGATTCGCCATCGATGTTGTCCGGTTCCAGTGACTTGCCGACTTCGCGCAGGCGACGGCCGTCGAGCCGCACTTTCATGTCGTCCGAGTCATAAGTGGTCTTATGGTCAATGGCGAGCGTAACCGGCGCCGCTTCGGCGCCGAGCAGCGCCTCGCAAACCCCGGCTTCGAACAGCGTGTCGCCGTTCAGCAAGATGAACTCATCGGCCATTTCATCGCGCGCCATCCAGCAACTCGCGAGATTGTCGGCAACGTTGAAAAACGGGTTGTAGACTGAGCGCGGGCTCGGGTTGAGCGAGCCGAGTGCGTTTTCCACGGCACCAGCGGCGAATCCCGTTACAACTGCGACGTCCGTTATGCCACACGCGCGCAGGTTGTCCAATTGATGTTCGATTATGGTTTTTTCGCCCAGTGACAACAGACACTTCGGCAGCGTTTCGGTTAATGGCAGCAGGCGGCCGCCCTGGCCGGCGCTCAGTATGATCGCTTTCATGCAGTCCTCGGGTGATTCGCGCCGGGCCGTTTCAGCCGGCCCGCAGCGGGACCGCGATGTTCCCCGTTAACGGCCTGCGGTGCAAGTATTCGCTTTGCCGGCACGCCGAGCGCTCAGGCCTGTAACCATGAAGTGACGGCATGGCCGCGCGCACGCCACAGCGCTGCCTGGATGAGACGCACGAAGTGGAACAGCAGCGACACGATGGTCCATAGCGCGACCGCGACGAGTCCTGCATCGGGCCGGCCCGCGATTGTCGCGATGGTGAGAATTGCGAGATTCGGATTGCGCCGCGCGGTGATGGTGCGAAAGAAATAGTCCGTTGGACGCCAGATATGCGTTTCGATGCCGAAAAACAGCACGAACAGGCCTTCAAACAGGCGTCCGACGACGTAGCCGCCGAGTACGACGAGTAAGGCCGGCGCCAGTAGCGGCTCGACGGCGGGGCTCGCGAGCGGCAGTGCGCCGACATACCAGGCCCACCACCAGAACGGCGGATGGATCAAGTCGATACCGTGATCATAAATATTGCCCCACGCGGAATAACTCAGGGTGACGCGCGCGAGTTTTCCATCCACGGTATCGAGAAACGTCATCGCCCAGGCAATCGGAATCGCTGCGAGGAAATGACCGGCCGCGAACATCCAGGTTGCGAGCAGCACGAGTAGCAGGCTCACGGTCGTGACGCTGTTAGGGGTGATGCCGCGCGCTGCCGTCCAGCGCGTTGCCCAGCGTGCCGGCCGCGGCCACAGCCATTTTGTGACAAAGTCTGTGGCGCCTTTGTAGGCCGCGCCGAACGTCGCGCGCTCGAGTTCATCGATCGAGCTTGTGCGATAACTCATGAGAACGGGCTGCGCCCGTTTGCGTAACGCATTGTCGTAATTCGAGCCGAGCGCGTCGGGCCCGAGAACTTCGAGTGTCGCCCGCAGCGCTTGCGCATCGTCACCCGTTTCGCCGTTGAGCAGACTTTCCGCTAGAGCCCGCGTTGTTCGCGCGTGAAGTGCCACCGGTTCGCCTGTCTCCGCGGTGACGAGCAAGGTACCGGGTTTGCCGACGAGCGCGGCGACAAGATCCTGGCCGAGCAGGTAATCCGCCCGTATCGCGATCAGAGTCGCTGTCTGTACAGCGTCCACGTCATCCGCGAGTGCGACCCCGGCGCGTTCAAATGCACGTCGCAAGCGCTCCGCCGCGCTCATGCTCCATAATTCAGCGCTGCAGTCCCCCACGATCACGAGTTGCGGCGGCGCGCACGCTGGCGCTTCTGCTGGTTTAGTCAATGCTCAGTGAACCCCTTTGCGTTGCGGCCCTTGGGCTTTCGCAGATTGCGCCACGGACGCCGGTGGCGAGCCGGATTTTGATAGGATAGCGCTGTTATTCCAAACACCCGCCGCGTGAACCACATGAAATCGGCAAGTCGATCGCCGGCGCCATTGATCACGGTACGCTGTCGCCGCCGTCGCTCCGGCTGGCAGCGCGCGACCACTCGAACCCGGCACAACGACAGCAGTACAGGTGAGGCTTAGTGGGTCAGGCGTGATTATAGACGGATACATTGCACGGGAAGTACTCAAGCCGCTCACCGCAATCGCGGCCGCGCTGATCGTGATATTCGTCGGCTATAGCTCCGGACGTTACCTGTCCTATGCCGTCGATGGCCTGCTGCAGGTAGACACGCTCGCCTCGTTTATCGTGATCAAAATGATCATCGCGCTCGAAGTTCTGCTGCCGATCGCGTTGTATTTGTCGATCGTCCTTGCGCTCGGGCGGCTCGAAACGCGCTTCGAGATTACCGCCGTGCGTGCGAGCGGTATCGGCAACGGGCGCGTATTGCGGATTGTGTTGGGAATCGCCGTGCTGCTGGCCATCATCGTCGCCTGCCTGTCCATCATCGGCAGACCGCTCGCCTATCAAAAGAGCTATCAAATCAAGGCACAGGCTGAGGCCGAACTCGAGCTCGACAAGCTCGCGAGCGGCAATTTCTACGACAGCGAGAACCGCTCGCGCACGTTCTTCGTCGAGCGGGTCGACAAGGCGGGAGGGCGCCTCGAACGGGTATTCATCCGCGGTGAGCGTGGCGGCATTATCCATATTATTTCCGCCGAGTCCGGACGCCACCGCATCGAACCCGAGACCGGGAGTCGCATGCTGACCTTGTCGAATGTTCATGTTTATTTTCTTGCGCCGAACGGCGGCGCCGACAAAGGCGTCGGCCGCTTCAAGAAAATGGAACTCCATCTCGGCACGAGCGAACCGATCGAGGTGGGTTACAAACGCAAGGCCGCACCGATCGCGGAACTCGCTGGCTCCGACTCACCGCTGGACATCGCCGAGTTCCAGTGGCGCCTGTCGACCCCCGTATCGACGGTACTGCTTGCCATCCTCGGCGTGATCCTCAGCCGCGCGGCGCCGCGCAGCAGCCGGTATACAAAAACGATCGGCGCGTTGCTGGTCTATGCGGTCTATTACAACCTCGCGGCGATGGCGAAAACGTGGGTCGAGACGCAGGTCGTGCCACCGTTTCCGGGCATCTGGTGGGTACAGGCATTACTGTTGCTGGTGATCGCCGCCCTGTTGTGGTTGCCCGGATGGCAGTTCCGCCGCGCGGCACGTCGTCGGCCAGCTTCCATCGCCGAACTCGCCGCATGAATATCATCGATCGCTATATCCGGGCACAACTCGCGAAGGGTTTCCTGATTGTCTTCATTATTCTCGTCAGCGTGTTCAGCTTTCTCGACTTCGTCGAGGAACTCGATGACACGACGCTCGGTAATTACGATGTTATCGATGCCGTCGCGTTTGTCGTCATGACGGTGCCGGAGCGCGCGTTGTGGCTCGTCCCGATCTGCGCCCTGCTGGGCTGTCTGGTCGGGCTGAGTCTGCTCGATCACGGCAATGAGCTCACGGCGATGCGGGCGGCCGGCGTTTCCGGCCGGCGGATCGTATGGTCCGTTGTCAGCTCAACCGGCTTGCTGATCCTGATAGTCGCGATCGTCGCGCAGTTCCTGGTGCCGAAACTTGGCGAGCGCGCATGGCGTGATCGCGCGCTCGCGATTGCCGGAGATATCATTTTGCGCAAGGAAAGTGGTACAAATTTCTGGTTTCGCGATGGTCGCCGTTTCATCAGCATTCGTGACATGGCCTACGGCCGTATTCCAACCGGCATCGAAATTTACGAATTTGATGACAACGCGGGCCTGCGTGTATTCACCGAAGCGCGCGAAGCGAAGCGCGACGATAACGGTGTATGGATCCTGCAGGATGTCATCCGCAAGCGCGCCCGCGGCATGAAACTCGACCTCGAGCGTTTACCGACCCTTGCCTGGGACGGTTTTCTCAGTCCTAAGCAGGGGGCAGTGATCGAACTCGATGCGGAAAGTCTCGCGCCGACGGATCTGTACTACTACGCACGGGATCTGCGTGCGCGGGGTCAGAACGCGAACCGCTATGAACTCGCCTTCTGGCGCAAATTGAACATTCCGATAGCGACCATGGCGATGGTCCTGATTGCCTTGCCTTTCGCCTTCGCACCGTACGAGCGGGGCGGAGTCGGCAAGCGCGTGCTGTCCGGTGGCGCGATCGGTATCGTGTTCTACCTGACCGACCAGGTGATCGCCCAAATCGGCCTGCTGACAACCTTTAATCCCGCGCTGACGGCGCTGGGGCCCGCGTGCATCCTGTTGCTCGTCGGCCTCGTCGCGTTGCGTACGGTACGCTGATGGAACCCGGTAACGATCGAGTACCCGCACAGCGCTACACCGCGATTGTCATGGCGGGCAGTCGCCGTGGACTCGATCCGATGGCGGCCACGGCCGGCGTATCGCACAAGTGCCTCGTCGAGGCGGCCGGGCAAACGCTGCTTGAACGTGTCCTCGACACGCTCGCCGCAAGCCCCCGAATTGCCCACAGCGTGCTGTGCGTGGAGGAGTCGTTCGCGGCACCTCAGTTCGTTAACGAACGCATCGGGCGTGGCGAGCTCACGCGGCTGCGCGCGGCAGGTTCCCCGGCGGCGAGTGCGACGGCCGCGTGCGAACAGTTCGCGCACACGATGCCCTTGCTCGTAGTGACCGCGGATCACCCGCTGCTCAATGGCGAGATGCTCGAGTATTTCTGCGCGCGAGCCCAGCGTGGCGAAGATGTCACCGTTGCGGTCGCGCCCGCTTCGGTCGTCCTCGCGCGCTATCCGGACGCAAGCCGGACGTTGTTGAGGTTTGCCGATGGTCCGTTTTGTGGTTGCAATCTGTTTGCCTTGAACACGCCCGCAGCGGCGACGGCTACGCGGTTCTGGACGAGGATCGAAGCGCAGCGGAAAAAACCCTGGCGGATCGTGCGTCTGCTTGGAATCCGGCCGCTCGTGAGTTACGTCGCCGGACGCCTCTCCCTCGCGCATGCGCTGGACGTGATCGGGGCGAGGCTCGGTGTCCGCGCTGCGGCGATCTCGCTGCCATTCGCCGAAGCAGCGGTCGACGTCGATAAACCCGCAGACCTCGCGCTCGTGCGCTCGATCCTCGAACGTCGGGGCGCGACGTAAGGCCCGGCCTGGTGTGTCCGAAGCACCGGTGCGTTTGACCACCCCCCGCGATTAATCGACAATACCGGCGCCCGCCCCGACCTGCCGCTCAAGCCGTCATCCATCGACAGCGGCCGTTCGTACCGTAATTACCAACGCTGAATTAGCCGGAGCTCCCGATCCTGACGATGACCTTGCCGCGTAAAAATCCACAGTGCCTGCCATGAATCAGGATTTCACTCACCTTGAAGGTCGTCCGGTGCACTTCTATCGCGGTCGCGAAATCCTGAAGGCGCACCCGGAGATCCGTGATCTCATGGTGAAAAACCCGTGGACGGCCGGCTGCGCTGCACTCGTGGTAGGCGCGCAATGGCTAATCGCGGCGCACGTCGATGCGCTCGCGTGGTACTGGATACTCGCGCTCGCCTACCTCGTCGGCGCTTTCGCGAATCACTCGCTGTACGTCCTGATCCACGAATGTACGCATAATCTCGTGTTCAAACGGCCGGCGCACAACAATCTGCTGGGGATATTCTGCGATTTCGCGCTGGTCATACCGAGCGCTATGGGATTTCGCAAGTACCATCTGATGCACCACAAGTTTCTCGGCCAGTATCTGCGCGACCCGGACATCGTGCGGCATGAGGAAGCGCGGTTGATCGGCAGCTCCGCGTGGCGCAAGGCGCTGTGGCTGTTCTTTTTTTCCGTCTCGCAGGCGCTGCGGCCGATGCAGATCAAGGAAACGGAATTCTGGGATCGCTGGATCGTGGCGAATCTCGTTGCGGTGATCGTAGTGGATGTTGTGATCCTTCTCGTCCTCGGCCCGGCCGCGCTCATCTACCTTGCCTTGTCGACACTGTTCGCGCTCGGTCTGCATCCGCTCGGCGGACGCTGGATCCAGGAACACTATCTCACCCACGAGGGACAGGAAACCTACTCCTACTATGGTTCTCTGAACAAGACGTGTTTCAACATGGGCTATCACAATGAGCACCACGATTTCGCCACGGTGCCATGGAACAATTTGCCGAAACTGACCCGGATCGCACCGGAATATTATGCGAGCCTCGCGTCGTACCGATCGTGGACCGGGGTGCTGCTGAATTATATTTTCGATTCGAACATGTCCTCCTACAGCCGCATCGTGCGCCCGGCGGTAGCGACGGAAGACTGACATGCTTACCGGCTTGCGCATGCTTGCCGGGCCAGGCCTGGTGCGGGAACGCCGATGAAGATTGGTGTTCTCGGCAACCCGCAGAGCCGCCGCAATCGCAAATTGCTTCCGGCTATCGAAACGCTGTCGGCACGGCATGACAATGTCATCTACACACGACTGGATCGCTTTGACGAACTCGAAGCCGCCCTGCGGGGATTCGCCGAGGCCGGGGTCGAACTGGTGGTTATCAGCGGCGGCGATGGCACGATATCCGCGACCCTGACGCAGTTATTCGAGCACGCTGTGTTTGCCGAGCGTCCGCGGCTCGCGATCCTTCCCGGCGGTACTTCGAATACGATCGCCGGCGACGTTGGATTGCGCGGTCGGCCGCTCGACGCACTGGCGCGCTGTTTGCGCGTATTCAGCAACGCGCCAGAGAGCTGCGAAGTGATCGAACGCAGTTTACTCAGGGTTGACTACGATCGGGAAAAACCGGCCGTTTGCGGCATGTTCTTCGGCACGGCCGCAGTTTGCGATGCCATTGTGCTACGTCGTCGCTTGTTCCCCCAGAAGTGGCTGCCGGATCCGATTGCCGCCGCCATGACCCTGGCGGTAGTACTTGGCACCGCGGCCCTCGGGCGGCCGGGTGTGCTGTCGGGACAAGCGATCGGGATAAATCTCGACGACGTGTCGATCGCCGAGCGACAGTACACGATTGTTATCGCGACGACCCTGGAACGCATCCTGCTTGGCGGCGATCCGTTCTGGGGCACCGGGCCCGGTGCAATTAAATTCACGAGTATCGGTTCGCCGCCCCGCGGAGTTGTCCGTCACGCATACCGTCTGCTCTACGGTCGCGATCGCGAGCGTTTACCACCGGCAACGTATGCAAGCGCGACCGCGGACCGAATTACGCTCACCATGGACTGTCCGTTCAATCTCGACGGTG
This sequence comes from Gammaproteobacteria bacterium, assembly GCA_965216305.1. Taxonomy (GTDB): domain Bacteria; phylum Pseudomonadota; class Gammaproteobacteria; genus UBA11873. The sequence continues at coordinate 25,831 of OZ244144.1, forward strand.
AGTTCTACGTGCCCGGCCCCGGCGGCGAGGTGTTTCTGAGCCGCACACCGACGGCGCACTTCATCCGCTGCTGAGCGGCGCGCCTAATGGAGTTCAGGATCAAAACATGAGTGCTGCCGAATCGAGCGTTACGGAAAATTCCGCGGCGACGCCGAAAGCGCCGACGTTACCCGATGGGCCGCTCGGCTTTTGCCTGCGCTATGTTGCGGTCTATCGCCTGAGTGTAATCGTGATGGTTGTGCTCGAGGCGGGACAGGCGGCGTGTTCGATGATGCTGCCGTTTGCAATCAAGCAGATCATGGATGCGGTTGAACAGGCGAATGCGGCCGGTACGCCGCCCTGGGACAGTGTTGGCGAGCCGCTGTGGCTGTTCGGTTTGCTCAATCTCGGGATCGTGCTGTTTTCCCGCGGCAGTGGCGCGATCCTCGTGATGCTCGGGCCGTCCCTGCGTCGCCGCATCCGCCGCGAACTGTTCGCCTATTTGCAGCACCATTCACAACGCTATTTCCTCAGTAATTTCGCCGGGTCGCTCGCGAACCGGATCGCGGAAGTATCGATGAGCGTCGCCCATACCTTGTGGACGGTGCTATTCGACTTCTGGCCGCTCATGATTGCATTCTGCGTATCGCTCGTGTTGCTGTTCAGCGTAAATCTGGAACTCGCGCTCGCCCTTGGCGCCTGGATTACGGCTTACGTTGGTATCTCCTATTTGCTCGCGGTGCGTTGCCGCCGCTACGCGCGCGATTACGCGGCCGCCCGCAGCCTCGTCAGCGGCAAGATCGTCGATTCCGTCACGAACATCATGAACGCGAAGCTGTTCGCACGACGCGATTTCGAGCGCTCCTATCTCGAGGGTTATCTGAACATCGAGGTCAAACGCGCGCGCGATACGTTCTGGTACATGGAGCGGATCCGCTGGTTCCAGTTTCTTGCCGCGATGACCCTGATGATCGGGATCATCACTTACGCGTTGAAGATCTGGAGCGCCGGGGGGATGACCGTCGGCGAGTTCGCGATGGCTTCGAGTCTGTCGCTGCTGTTGATCGAACAGGCCCGCGGTCTCAGCCGGCGGTTTCTCGATTTCTTCGAATACGTCGGCAATATCAACGACGGGGTGGGCATCATCGTGCGACCACACGAGGTAACCGATCGCGATGACGCCGAGCGCTTAAGCGTGACGAACGGACGCATCGAGTTCCGTCACGTCGATTTCAGTTACGCCGAGGGGCGACCCGTATTCAGCAATCTCAATGTCACGATTCGCCCGGGTGAAAAAGTTGGCCTCGTCGGGTTTTCCGGCAGCGGCAAGAGCACGATGCTGAATATCGTGCTGCGCCTGTTCGAAACACAATCCGGTAGCATTCTTATCGACGGCCAGGACATTCAACGCTTGTCGCAGGAAAGTCTGCGCGCAAACATTGCCATGATCCCGCAGGATCCGATGCTGTTCCATCGCACGCTCAAGGAAAACATCCGTTACGGTCGTCTCGACGCGAGTGATGAGGAAGTCGTCGAAGCTGCGCGAAGGGCGCATGCGCACGAGTTCATCCTGGAAACCGAGGACGGTTACGATTCCCTCGTTGGCGAACGCGGGGTAAAACTTTCCGGCGGCCAGCGCCAGCGCATCGCGCTCGCGCGCGCGGTACTGAAAGACGCGCGGATCCTGTTGCTCGACGAGGCGACGAGCGCGCTCGACTCCGTTACCGAGCGCCATATCCAGGAAAGCCTCTCGTACCTGATGGAGGGCAAGACCGTCATGGTGATAGCCCATCGGCTGTCGACCCTGGCGCACCTCGACCGGATCCTCGTATTCGACCAGGGGGCGATCATCGAGGACGGTACCCATGCGGAGTTGCTTGCGCGGGAAGGGCATTATGCAAAACTGTGGTCGATGCAGGCGGGTGGATTTCTGCCTGAAGTGGCCACGACCGGAGAGACAGACGAGGACGCAACGACATGAGCGACACGGCGAGTAATGTTGAATGTCCGAACTGCGGACATCTGATCGATGTGAACGCGCTCCTGTACGCGCAGGTCGACGAGCAGCTGAAGAGAAAATACCACGATGAGCTCGCGCGCGAACGGGCTAAATATCAGCAGCAGGCGGGCGCGCTCGCGAGCGAACGCGAGCAGGTGGCAGTGGAGAAAGCGGAACTCGAAGCGAAAATCTCCGCCGCGGTGAAGGCCGGCATGCAGGCGGAAAAGCAGCGCTTGCGCGATGCGATCAAGGCGGAGATGGCTGCCGAGCAGTCGGATCGGGATCGCCTGCTGCAGGAAGAGCTCGACGAGAAAACGAAACAGCTGAAGGATTTCAACCGGACGAAGGCCGAGTTCGCGCGACTGCAGCGTGAGAAGGATGAGCTGAAGGAATCGCTCGAAGCCGACGCCGAGAAGCGACTCAACGAACGGCTCGGCGAGGATCGGCAGAAAATCCGCAAAGCCGAAGAAGAACGTGCGCGGCTCAATCTCGCCGAACGCGACAAGATTATCGACCAGCTGAATCAGCAACTGAAGGATGCGCAACGCAAGGCTGAGCAGGGTTCGACGCAATTACAGGGCGAAGTTCAGGAGCTCGCAGTGGAAGACTGGCTGGCCGCGACGTTCCCGCTCGATACGATCGAAGAGATCAAGAAAGGTGCACGCGGCGCGGATTGCGTGCAGATAGTCCATACGCGCAATCGACAGAATTGCGGCACGATCTACTACGAAAGCAAGCGTACGAAAGGCTTTCAGCCAAGCTGGATCGAGAAATTCAAACACGATATCCGCGAACGCGGGGCCGACATCGGCGTGCTGGTAACGGAGTCGATGCCAGCCGACATGGAACGTCTCGGCCTGCGTGACGGCGTTTGGATCTGTACGTTCGAGGAGTTCAAGAGTCTGTGTCATGTGTTGCGCGAATCGGTGATCCGCCTGAGCGAGGCGCTCACGGCACAGGACAACAAGGGCGACAAGATGGGCATGCTGTACGATTTTCTCACCGGCAATGAGTTTCGCCTCCAGGTTGAGGCAATCGTTGAGGGCTTTACGCAGATGCAGAGTGATCTTGAAAGCGAGAAGCGATCGATGGCGTCGATCTGGAAGAAACGCGAGAAGCAAATCCAGAAAGTGCTGCTGAACACGACGAACATGTACGGTTCCGTGAAAGGCATCGCGGGCAATGCGATTCAGAGCGTGTCGTTGCTCGAACCGCCGGAAGACCCGGAGTTCGAACTCGAGTCGCCAGGAGATTGATGATGGCAAAATCACTGCAGGAACAATTGCTCGCGGCCGGCGCGGTGGATAAGAACCGGGCGCTGAAAATCAAGAAACAGAAGCACAAGCAGGGCAAGCAGCGCGCCCGCGGCGCCGGCGATGATGATGTCGTGAAACAATCCGCGCGCGAGGCCCAGGCGGCGAAAGCGGCGAAAGATCGCGCGCTGTCGCGCGAACATCAGGCGGCGGCGGAACAGCGCGCAATCGCGGCCCAGGTGCGCCAGCTGATCGAAATCAACGCGATCGATCGGGACGCCGGTGACGTCCCCTACAATTTTCCGGACGCAGGCATCGTGAAGAAGATCATGATCACGCCGGATCAGCAGCAGCACCTCGCCGGCGGTCGTATCGCCATCGCCCGCCTCGATGCGGCCTACGTGCTGATTCCGGCACGAATCGCGGAGAAGATCGCCGAGCGCGATACCGCGGCGATCGTCGTATTCAACACGGCAACGAACACGGATCCGATCGAGGACGATGAATATGCGGATTACCAGATCCCGGATGACCTGACGTGGTAGCCGGCGACGGACAAGGCGAGGGCTGAGCGATGGACGCGGAATTCTGGCGGCAGCGCTGGGCGACGAACAATATCGCGTTTCACGAGGACGCCTACCACCCCATGTTGCTCGCACACTGGACGCCGCTGGGAGTCGATCCCGGCGCCACGGTATTTGTGCCCTTGTGCGGCAAGTCGCGCGATATGCGCTGGTTGCGCGAGCTCGGACACCCGATTGTCGGGGTCGAACTGAGTGAAATCGCGGTCGAAGCGTTTTTCACCGAGGCCGGGATCGACTACGTCAGAGATACTGTCGCGTCGTTCGTGCGCTATGCCGGGGGTGGCTACACGCTGTTGTGCGGTGATCTGTTTGCATTGACCCCGGAGATTAGCGGGCCATTCACCGCGGTGTATGACCGCGCTTCGCTGATCGCACTCCCGGCGCCGATGCGGGCGCGCTATGCCACGAGCCTGGCGGCCCTGTGTGAGCCTGGCACCGATGGATTGCTCGTCACGGTGCATTACCCGGCCGATGCGTTGACGCCGCCACCGCACGACGTGCCGGATACCGAGGTGGAGTCCTTGTTCTCACCCTGGGCGGACTTGCGCCTCATCGGTACCGGCGCGACGGAAGTGAAGGGCGTCGCCGGTTCGGAATCCGTGTTCCATTGGCGAGTGCGCGCCCATTGAGCGCGCCGATCCACGCGCAGCTCGCGCACGACACGCATTTACTCGGGCGCATGGCGGACACCACCGTATTGCTCCATCGCAATGCCCTGGTGCCATGGTTCATTCTCGTACCGGCAACGCAAGCCACGGAGTTTCTCGCCCTGCCCGAAACCCAGCGCACCCGTGTCCTGGACGAATCCGCGCGAACCGGGGCATTCGTGCAACAGTATTTCGGGTCGCCAAAGATCAATTTCGCCGCAATCGGCAACGTCGTGCCGCAGTTGCACCTGCATGTGGTGGGGCGTGATCCCGCGGACTGCTGCTGGCCTAACCCAATCTGGGGTCACCTGCGCGAGAGCGCGGAGTACGCCTCCGACGACGTCGGTGCGATAGCGGCGGCGATGACGAAACAGTGTGCGCTGATGCCGGCCGGCTGCGGCCGCTAAAGTTGCCGGTAAAGCGGCATTGCCTTGCCGCCCGGACAAACCGACGGCGCCGATGCCGCGTCCCGCGCGTGAGTCCGTGATGTGGCACGCGATTTGCTCCGTACGCTTGCGAACCTCACGCGATCACCACACCGTCCGGGCACGTCTTGATTCAAATCCAGCTACAACAGCACGATCAGCGCCTGGCAATGGAAGCCGGCAGACCACCCGGTGGTACCGGGTTCAAACCGTTTGGCGACGATGGACTGACATTTGCCGATGTCCTCGATGTCGTCAATCCTCTGCAGCATATCCCGATCCTCAGTACGTTCTACCGCAAGCTCACGGGCGACACGATCGATCCGGCAATCCGCATTGCCGGCGGCGCGTTGTTCGGCGGGCCGCTGGGTGCGATTGCATCGACGATGGCCGTGGCCGTCAACGAGGCCCGTCGCGCGCCTGTCGACGAGCCGGCGGTAAGCGACGGGCAACTGGCGACACGCACGCCGCCGCCGGGTAAGCCGGCGAGCGATGCACATGCAGCTAACGCGGACCCGGCAACGCGACAGGCATCCGCTGTCTCTGCGTCCCGTAGCGATACGATCGCAACACAACAGCCGCGGCGCGGCGGCTGGATGGTGGCGCAGGCTTACGGTGAGACTCTGAGCCGGTTCGCGGAACTTGCACCCGCGTCATCGCGCGCGACGATCGACGAAACCGTTTGAACACGCCGTCCGGCACGCTCAGCGAGCGCTATAATCCCCGTGCACCGATCATTGTTCGAGGGCACGTGGATGAGCACAGACGTCGCGGAACACTACACTCACGGCGCGTTAGTCGCGGCAATTGAACGCGGTATCGCCGCGCTCGGCAAAACCCGGGACACGATTACCGTGGACGACCTCGCGCCTGTCGACGAATTCCATATCGGCGGGCGCCGGGCCTCCATCGCCTTTCTTGATCAACTCGGACTTTGCGACAACACCGCGACCCTCGATGTGGGGTGCGGTATCGGCGGCGCCTCCCGCCTGGCCGCCACCCACTACGGCGCCGCGCTTACCGGCATCGACCTGACCGCGGAGTACGTCGCGACCGGACGCGTTTTATGCGACTGGCTCGGGCTCGCTAACCGCGTGAACCTGCACGAGGGCAGCGCCACGGCGCTGCCTTTCGATGATGCGAGTTTCGCCTGCGCATTCATGATGCATGTGGGCATGAACATTCCGGACAAGGCCACGGTGTGCCGCGAAGTCGCGCGTGTACTGCGGCCTGGCGGTTGTTTCGGTATCTACGATGTTATGCGGATCGGTCCGGGCGAGCTGACGTTTCCCGTGCCGTGGGCGACGACGACGGCGACGAGTGCGCTTGCAAGCCCGCAGGAGTACCGTGCGGCGTTGACGGACGCGGGATTCGTCATCGAAGCCGAACGCAACCGCCACGATTTCGCGCTCGAGTTCTTCGAAGAACTGAAAGCGAAGACCGCCGGCGCGAACGGACCGCCACCGCTCGGCCTGCATATCCTCATGGGTGCTACGGCGCCGCAGAAAGTTCAGAACATGCTCGACAACATTTCCGCCGGGCGCATCGCGCCGGTTGAAATGATCGGCCGTAAACCCGGATAGATCGTAATCCGGTAACAGCTGCTCCGAATACACGGCGCCGGCAGCGCGGACCTGCGCAATACGGTTTCCGCTGCTCGCGATCCGTGGTTGGGTCCGCACGCATAGCGCTCGAGCCGGATCGATAGCGGGGCGCTATGACCGGCCCGACTCAGGCGTGCGGCAGCGCCTCCACCGATTGTTCTATTGGTCTGAGCGGCGGCATTTGTCATTGCAGGGCACGTCGGGCACGACGCCAACCGTCACTTCGCGCGCCGACAGGTCCGCGCCGGCAAGCAAACCGACACCGCTGACGGGCGCGAAGAGCAATCTGCCTGGTGCGGCCACGTGTGGCAACCAACTGCTAGCCGGGGAACAGATACGAAAACACTGTGCTTGGCCCGGGCCGGCGCAGGCGCATGTCGACTCAGCCAAACACCGCGAACAGCTCTTCGAAAGCCTTGAGTTGTCCGCCACGGGTGGAACTCGGAACGAGGATCGGTGTTTTGATCCCGGCGTCGAACCATTTCTCCACTTCGTCACGCACGCGTGATGCCGGGCCCGCGATCGTCGTATCGTCGAGCCAGCGATCCGACAGGCATGCGGGGACTTCCTCGAGTTTATCCGCCGCGATACACGCTTCAACGGCGTGCATGTCGTCGGCATAACCACTCGCTTTCCAGTAGTTTCTATAGTTCGGTAACAGCGCATAGCGGGTGAGGGTCTTGCGGTTGACGGCGCGCGCGGCATCGACGTCGTCGTCGATACAGGTGGGGATCATATTGCCGATGAAAAACGCCGGATCGGCGCGGCGCGCATCCGGCAGGGCCGCGAGCGACCGCGCCATGTGCGAGCGCGCGCCGTTCGCGAAGATCATGCCGTCACCAATTTCCGCCGCGAGGCGGATCATCTTCTCGCGCAGGGTCGCGAGGATCACGGGCGGGAGTTCGCCGACGCGCGGCGTGGCGCGCAATTGTTCAACGAACGCGCGTGTGTCCGTCAGTGGCTTGCCGCCGTCGAGACCGCGTGGCGCAAGCGCGGGTCGGTGCGAGACGCCAATCCCGAAGCGAAAGCGGCCGCCGGCGACTTCATGGATGAACGCAATCGTTTGCGCGTATTCCGCTGCCTGTCGGAAGTAAATGGGAGAAATCGCGGTGGCGATTTCGATATGTTCCGTGACCAGCGCAATCGCTTCGCTGAGCGCGAGGCCGTCACCGATGCTGGGACAATAGATGCCCGGGTATCCGCGACGTTCGATCTCGCGCGCGAGATCGATTATGGCGCGGCGCTTGCCGGGAACCGCAGCCAGGCTAACGGCAGGTTTGTGTTCCATCGATAGTGCTGTCTGTTCCGATTTCGCGGTTATTGTACCGAGTCCTGCCGCAGGGCGTCGCGGTACCGGTGCCGCGATGGCCTTGTTTCAGCGCCGGAATTCGCGTATCAACACGTTTGACGTGCATTGGGGGGAGCGGATGATTTCGACGGCGACAATAAACGCGGCCATCGCCGAGCTCGACGAACAGGGCTTTGTCATCGTCGAGAATGCGCTCGATCCGGCCGCAACACGCGACGTTCGCGACCGCCTGTTCAAGGCCGCCGAGCGCAGCGAACAGGTCGGGGTGCCGACCACCGGGTACGCATTCGACCCCGATCAACACAATCGCCGCGTATTCCACCTGTTCAATCTTGATCCCGTGTTCGTCGAATTGATAGAACGTTCCGATGCGCTTGCGTTCGTGCACCATGTGCTCGGTGCGTCGTATTTGATCTCGAACTTCAGTGCGAACATCACGCTGTGCGGCAACGCGCCGATGCAATTGCACGCCGACCAGGGTTACATACCCGCACCGTGGCCGGCACAGCCGCTCGCGGTGAATATCGCCTGGCTGCTCGACGACTTCACCGCGGAAAACGGTGGCACCCGTTACGTACCCGGCTCACATTTGCGTGGCCATGGTCCCGATCCCGCCGTCGCGACGGAGACCGTGCCGATCGTCGCCCCGGCCGGCAGCTTGCTCGTGATGGACGGCCGACTGTGGCACCAGACCGGTGAGAATCGCACCCCGGATTGCGAACGCGCCGCGCTGTTCGGCTACTACGTCGCGCGCTGGCTGCGACCGCAGGTCAACTGGAACGTCGTATTGTGGCCCGAGCTTGTGGCCAAGCTGGCGCCGGCATTTCTCGACCGGCTCGGATTTTACACCGGGAATGTCGAGGGGCTCGTCCCGGCCGGCGATCGCGCAGCGATTCGCGTTCCCGCCGCGATTGAGGCTGCCGGCGGTGCGCCGTTCCCGCTCGCTTCGGGAGCCGACCCGTGAAAAGCCACCGCATCGCTGTCATCCCCGGCGACGGTATCGGCACCGAAGTCGTGCCGGAAGGCGTCCGCGTGCTCGATGCGGTGGCATCCCGTTTTGCTATCGATCTGCAGTGGGAATGGTTCGATTTTTCCAGTGCCGCGTACTACGAGAAGCATGGTGCGATGTTGCCAGCGGACTGGTTCGAGCGTTTGCGCGAATTCGACGCCATCTACTTCGGCGCGGTCGGCTGGCCGGCCACGATTCCGGATCACGTGTCGCTGTGGGGTTCCTTGCTGCTGTTTCGCCGTGCGTTCGATCAGTATGTAAACCTGCGCCCCGTCCGCCTGCTGCCCGGGATCAGAAGCCCGCTTGCCGGCCGCAAACCCGGCGATATCGATTTTCTGGTCGTGCGCGAAAACACGGAAGGCGAGTATACGAACGTTGGTGGCCGTTTATTCGAGGGCACGGAGCGCGAAATCGTAATGCAGGAAACGGTGATGTCGCGCACCGGGGTTGATCGGATCCTGCGTTTTGCCTTCGAACTCGCGCGCCGGCGTCCCGCGCACCGTCTCACATCGGCGACGAAGTCGAACGGTCTGTTCATCAGCATGCCGTACTGGGACGAGCGGGTCGCCGAAATGGCGGCACAGTACCCGGACATCACGCTGGATAAATTTCATATCGATATCCTGTGCGCAAATTTCGTGCTGCATCCGGACTGGTTCGATGTGGTCGTGGCGAGCAATCTGTTCGGCGACATCCTTTCCGATCTCGGCCCCGCCTGCACGGGAACAATCGGGGTTGCGCCGTCGGCGAACATCAATCCCGAACGCGAGTTTCCAAGCCTGTTCGAGCCCGTACATGGGTCGGCACCGGATATTGCCGGGCGGGGTATCGCGAATCCTATCGGGCAGATCTGGTGCGGCGGCATGATGCTCGAACATCTCGGCCACGTGGAAGCGGGTGCCGCGGTGCTCGCTGCGATCGAAAGTGTGCTCGCTGCAGGCCCCGCGAACGCGCCGTTAACCCCGGATATCGGTGGCACCGCGAGCACGGTCGATCTCGGCAAAGCCATCGCCGCGGCGATCGGATGATGCGGATCCCTGCCCCCAAACGGATGGAAACCTCACCGATGTGCGCAGCGTCGCTTGTCGTCCTCGATTTTGAAACCACCGGCCTGTCACCCGATATGGGTGATCGCGCGATCGAGATTGGCGCCGTTTTGCTGCGCGACGGTGAACTCGTCGACCGCTTTCAGGCACTCATGAACCCGGGGTTCGCGGTCAATGCATTTATCGCCGATTACACCGGTATTACAAACGACATGCTCGCCGATGCGCCGCCGTGTGCCGAGGTGATGCAGGCGTTTGCACGCTTCCTCGGCGAGCATCCGGTGGTTGCACACAATGCATCGTTCGATAGACGTTTCCTTGCCGCGGAGTTCGCGCGGATCGGTAAACCGGTGGCGAATCATTTCGCGTGTTCCATGCTGATCGCGCGACGGCTGTACCAGGATGCGCCAAACCATAAGCTCGGGACGCTCGTGCGCCACCGGGCAATTCATCACGACGGCACGTTTCACCGCGCCCTCGCGGATGCCGAGATGACCGCGCGTCTGTGGCTGGCCATGCTCGACGATATCCGCGACGGCTATGCCTGCGCGACGCCCTCGTTCGAACTCATGCAACAGCTCGCCCGCACCCCGAAAACCGGGGTGCGGGCGCTGCTCGGCGCAACGCCACCGCGGCCGCGCCGACGGCGGGCGATAGTGCGCCAGACGACATGAAACTGACGCAGTTCATAACGACGGCAACTGGTGGTTCGTGTTTCGACACGATCGATATTCCGCTCGCCATCGAACGTGAGGGCGCCGGGGGATTTATTCTGACGACATCAGACCCGTTCGAATCCGGCGCGGTGACGTTCGTCTCCTTGCCAGCCGATCTCGACCAGGACTGGCATCCTGCGCCGACCCGTCAGTTCGTTCAGGTCTTGTCCGGCAGCGTGGAGGTGACCACGAGCGACATGGCAAGCCGTCGTTTCGATGCCGGCGATTTGTTCATCGCCGGTGATACGACAGGACAGGGTCATCGCACGCGTGTGATCGATGGCCCCGCGCTCGTGGTTTTCATTCCGGTACCGGCGCGAGCATTTTCGCGCTAATCCTGAGCATCGCGATGATCCCGGGCATGGACTTGATCCCGGGTTCGATGGATACTGGCCGCGGTGCAATTATTTGAAAGGAGGTGATCCAAATGTCTAGTGAGATTCTTTCGATATCTGTTCAGCCTTTGGATCTCGATCGTTCTGCGGGGGAAACCTCGTAGGGCAGAAAGGGATACGGGGATCGGGTAACCGGTCCCGGAGGTTGAAGAGTATCAATCTCACGGAGGGCCGCGAAATGCGGCCCTTCTTATTTCCGCCGTGTGATCATCTGACGCCGACGCCATAGACCGGAGCCGACCGATGCCGTCAACCGAAATCGAAGGCCTGACGATTCACTATGAGCACCTGACCCCGCCCGCGCCTACTCGCGGGCAGCGCGTGGTGTATATCCATGGCACAGGCTGCAATGCACAGGTATTCCTCGCGCACATGCGCGCAATCGCGGCGGAGCACGAAGTCGTCGCTATCGATTTGCCGGGACACGGACAGTCCGCCGGCAATGGATTCCGCGGGGCGGCCGATCACGCGTTCTTCGTCGCCACGCTGATTGAACAGCTGGGCTGGGAGCGCTGTGTCGTTGCCGGACACTCACTCGGTGGCGGCATTGCCTTGTCGGTGGCGATTTATTTTCCGCGCCTGGTCGCCGCACTGATGTTGATCGATACCGGCGCGCGCTTGCGCGTGAATCCGAAAATCCTCGAACTTGCACGCAAAGCGGCCCGCGCCGGCCGTGACCTCGGTGGTGAGTCCCGCGCGGGATTTGCCGAGACCACGCCACAGGGTGTCGTCGATGAAGTGAACAAACTGACCGCGGGCGCCGATCCGGCAGTGAAATACCGTGACTGGGTCGCCGACGACACGTTCGATGTGATGGGGCGTCTCGGGCAGATCAACGTGCCCGCGCTGGCAATCTGTGGCGCGGAAGATCCCTTGACCCCGTTGAAGTACCACGAATACCTGCGTGATCATTTACCGGACTGCAGGCTGGAGGTGATCGACGGTGCCGGCCACTGGCCGTTTGCGGAGCAACCGCAGGCGTTCAACGCGAGCGTCGGCGCGTTTCTTCGTTCGCTGTAGAAAACTCCGCGGGCTGACCGGGGATGGGACTGACACAGGCCTCGAGGGTGGGTACGAGACATTCCTTGTAGGGCCACATGATCCCGAGTTCGGCTTCGAATTCCGTGCGCTCCTGCCGGTCGCGTCCGGAATAGATGCCTACCAGCGACAACGGCGCTTTCTCGCCGTTGCCCGCGGGCCCCTTCACCATGACCGGGGAACCCGACATGCCGGTTTTCGTCTTGCCATCGATGTAGATCCGCGGTTCCGAATCGAATACGCCGGGCTCCGACGCTATCGTGCCGCTCTTGTAGATCGGCAGGGAATTCGGGGTGGTCGAGGCGCTCAGAGGGTAGCCGGTGACAAAGGCCTGGTCCATGACGGACAGAGTGATGTCGCGCGCGAGCTCAGCCTCGAGATCGAGGCGGTAAAGCTGGCTGCAGCGCGGGATTCGCGAATCCATTTCGATGGCGATGACATCAACGCTACGCCCGTACAGGGGGTGTTCCAGCCAGCACGGCCGGCCATCGGCGTCGAACAGCGAAATCTGGAAGCTCGTGGACGATGACGGCGCGTTGATCGGCACCACGGTGCTGGCGATATGCGCATGAATGACGAGTTTGCCTGGCAGGGCTCGCGAGCGGTGCAGCGGCTGATGGGTCTGATAGTGGCGACCGGCGACGACGTGCCAGTTTGTGACGAGAAACGTGCGGCCGCGAAACTCGCAGAAAAAACCGGTTGCGTCAGCGAGCGATGCGCCGGTGTGCTCGGCGAGGACTTCGAGTTTCGCGATCCGGAATGAATGCAGCTGGGGCGGGCTCAAGGCAACTCCGGGGCAACGGCTTGCCGATTTGGTCGTTCGCGGGTCACAGACGCCATTCTGCCCGCGGATCGGGGTCGAGGCGAGCGTATTTTTCGCGTTTCCGCGTAACGCCCGTAGCCGGTGACGCCCTGAGGATGCTGCAGCGGGCAACGTCCGGGTGCCGGCCGAGGTGCGCCCGGACGGTGAATGGCCGTCTCCGGGGCGGCGTATCGGCACGCTGATGAGGCCTGACGCCAGGCGCTGCCGGCGCCACGATTCGGGGCGGATGGAACCCGCGCAGCCCGCTACGGACTAACTCCGCGGCCAGGGAATTGCGGTTTTTGCCCAATTTTCCGTAATTTATTCGCAAAAACTATTCCGATCCTCGCGGCAGACGATTAAGATGCGCCCCTGCCAAACAGGCAATCCGGACACGAGCCGCAGGCCGCGGCCGCAAACGCACGCTCAAATGCTGTCCCCTGTGCGATTTCGCGGGGCGGGCTCCGGGCTGCCGAATTATCAGAGAGACAACATGAAAGACCTGACGCTATACCGAAACATTGGCATCTTCGCCCACGTCGATGCGGGTAAAACCACGACGACCGAGCGGATCCTGAAACTGACCGGCAAGATCCACAAGATTGGTGAAGTGCACGACGGTGCGGCGACGACCGACTTCATGGAGCAGGAGCAGGAGCGCGGAATTACGATTCAGTCCGCCGCCACAACGTGCTTCTGGAACAATCATCGACTCAACATCATCGACACGCCCGGACACGTCGATTTCACCATCGAGGTGTATCGCTCGCTGAAAGTACTCGACGGTGGCGTTGGCGTGTTCTGCGGTTCCGGTGGCGTTGAACCCCAATCGGAAACGAACTGGCGCTACGCCAATGATTCCGAGGTTTCGCGAATTATTTACGTCAACAAACTCGATCGCACCGGCGCCGATTTTTATCGTGTCGTGAAACAGGTCAAAACCGTCCTCGGCGCGCACCCGCTCGTGATGACGCTGCCAATTGGTATCGAGGACAAGTTCAGCGGTGTTGTTGATGTGCTCACGCGCAAGGCGTGGATCTGGGACGATTCCGGCGATCCGATGAACTACACCGTCGAAGACGTTCCGGCCGATATGGTCGAGCTCGTCGAGAAGTACCGTGAAGAAATGATCGAAACCGCGGTGGAGCAGGACGACGCGGTAATGGAGAAGTATCTCGAAGGTGAAGAGCCGGATGAAGCAACGCTGAAACGCTGCATTCGTCTCGGCACGATCAATCTGTCGTTCTTCCCGACCTATTGCGGCTCCTCGTTCAAGAACAAAGGCGTGCAGCTCGTGCTCGACGCGGTTGTCGATTACCTGCCAAACCCGACGGAAGTGGAGCCGCAACCGGAAGTCGATCTTGAAGGTAACGAAACCGGCGAAGTCGCCACGGTTTCCGTGGACGAACCGCTGCGCGCGCTCGCGTTCAAGATTATGGACGATCGCTACGGCGCACTCACGTTCATCCGGATTTACTCCGGCAAGATCGAGAAGGGATCAAACGTCCTGAATACGTTTACGGGCAAGACCGAGCGCATCGGGCGCATCGTCGAAATGCACGCGAACTCGCGTGAAGACGTCGACAGCGCGCAGGCCGGCGATATCGTTGCCGTGCTCGGGATGAAGAACGTACAGACGGGCCACACGCTGTGCGATCCGAAAGATCCGGCAACGCTGGAACCGATGGTCTTCCCGGACCCGGTTATCTCCGTTGCCATCGCGCCGAAGGACAAGGCCGGCGCCGAGAAAATGGGCATCGCGCTGGGCAAGATGATTCAGGAAGATCCCTCGTTCCGCGTCGAGACGGATGAGGACAGCGGCGAAACCATCATGAAAGGCATGGGCGAGCTGCATCTCGATATCAAGGTCGACATCCTCAAGCGCACGCACGGTTGCGAAGTGGAAGTGGGCAAGCCGCAGGTCGCTTATCGCGAAACGATCACGAAGCGCATCGAAGACACCTACACGCACAAGAAACAGACTGGTGGTTCCGGGCAGTTCGCGAAGATCGATTACATCATCGAACCGGGCGAAATCGGCACCGGTTTCGAATTCGAATCAACCGTTACCGGCGGTAACGTACCGCGCGAATTCTGGCCGGCCGTGCAGAAAGGGTTCCAGACGAGTCTCGAGCGCGGTGTGCTCGCCGGTTTTCCTTGCCTCGATTTCAAGGTGACCTTATCTGACGGCGCGTTCCATGCCGTGGACTCCTCGGCGGTTGCGTTCGAAACCGCGGCGCGTGCCGCGTACCGGCAATCGATTCCGAAGGCGGGTCCGCAGCTACTGGAACCGATCATGAAAGTCGACGTGTTTACGCCGGACGACCATGTTGGCGATGTGATCGGGGATCTGAACCGTCGCCGCGGCATGATCAAGGACCAGGAAGCCGGGGTTACCGGTGTGCGCGTGAAGGCTGATGTACCGCTGAGTGAAATGTTCGGCTATATCGGCGACCTGCGTACGATGACCTCGGGCCGCGGGCAGTTCTCGATGGAGTTCTCGCATTACGCGCCTTGTCCGACCAGCGTCGCAGAAGACGTGATCAAGGAAGTACGCGAACGCGAAGCGTCGTGAGCAACACGGCCCGTGCAGTCGCGCGGGCCGTCACGAACAGCTTGATACCCGATGCCGCGGCGATGAACCATCGCCGCGGCATTTTTTTTGCGGACAGCTGCTAAAGCGCACTCGAACCGCGCCGGATCGCCGACTGCCGTCGGTAATTCGGGGAAGCGCGGGCGTGTGCCCGCCCGCGGTCTGAAATCCTGCAATTACAGGATCGGCAGGGCAAATTCAGAACGTCGCGGCGAGCGCTTTTGCCGCCGCAATGGCCTCCGCTTCGGCCTTTGCCACGTCGTCCGGGGCGCCGAGCATGGGGGCGCAGATAACCCGTGAGACGTCGGTGATCCCGACGAAGCCCAGCCAGTCCTCGAAGTAGGGCTTCTGTTTATCGAATGCTTCCGCCCCGCTGCCTTCATGGTACACCCCGGCACTCGAGTAGATTGCGGCTGCGCGTCCGCTGACGAGGCCGCTGTAGCCCGTCTCCGGCGAAAAGCTCCAGGCAAGCCCGGGCTGCGTGATCACATCGATATAATGTTTCAGGACATACGGGATACTGAAGTTCCACATCGGCACGCTGAACAGGTACTTGTCTGCCGCCTCGAAGCGACGGAAGATCGTGGAGACCTCCGCCCACGCTGCTTCCTCACTTCCGGACGGGTTCTGTCCATGCATCAGTGAATATTTTGCGTTGATCATCTCGCCATCGAAAGGGGGCAGCGTTTCCGACCACAGATCGAGCGTGTCCACCGTGTCGCCGGGATTCGCACTGGTGTAAGATTCCAGGAACGCCTTCGCCGTCCTGATCGAGTGGGAGCGATCTTTGCGAGGTGATGCCTCGACATATAAGAGTGTTGCCATGAGTAGCCTCGGGTCCGGTTAATAAGGGGCGAATGATAAAAATTTACCGTGCTCGCGCCTCATTATCTGCGGCGCGGCAGGGCAGGGTCCAGCCCGGTCCTCGTTCTCCGGCCGAATGCTTCAATCCGACAACTTGATTACCCTATGACGCTTAAATACCTCAGCGTAATAGATGACGCTACCGCGAGCGGCCGTCATGAGCTGGCCCGGATCGGGTTCGCGATGATTTTCATCGTCCTGATCATGTTGTTCCTTGGCATTCGCTTCGGCGATGTCAGTTATATCCTCGTCGTCGCCGGCATCATCGGCGCTTACATGGCGATGAACATCGGCGCCAACGATGTTGCGAACAATGTCGGACCCGCCGTTGGTGCGCGCGCCCTGACGATGGTTGGCGCGATCGCGATCGCGGTGATCTTTGAAGCGTCCGGCGCCATGCTCGCCGGCGGCGATGTCGTTACGACGATCAAAAAAAGCATTATCGAACCCGGCACCACGATCGGCCCGGATTCTTTTGTCTGGCTGATGCTCGCGGCTATGCTGGCGGCAGCGTTGTGGCTCAATATCGCCACGGCGCTCGGCGCCCCAATCTCAACGACACATTCGATCATCGGTGGGGTGCTTGGCAGCGGCGTTGCCGCCGGCGGCTGGCAGGTTGTGAACTGGTCCACCGTGGGCTCGATTGCTGCGAGCTGGGTAATTTCTCCGCTTATCGGCGGCGCTATCGCAGCCACTTTTCTGCTCCTGATCAAACGCACGATTACCTACCAAAGCGACCGCATCCTTGCGGCGAAGCGTGTGGTACCGCTCCTCGTTGGTGTCATGGCCTGGGCTTTCGCGACGTATCTCGCGTTGAAAGGGCTGAAGAACGTATGGAAAGTTGATTTCGCTACGGCGGCAGGTCTCGGGATGGTCGTTGCCGGATTGATCTACTTCCCTGCCCGTAGCGCGATCCACCGGGCTGCCGCGGATTTGCCGAACGACAAGCACGGGGTCAACCGACTGTTTACGGTGCCGCTTATTTTTGCCGCCGCCTTGCTCAGTTTCTCCCACGGCGCGAACGATGTCGCGAACGCGGTAGGACCGCTGGCGGCAATCGCCGACTCCGTACTGTCCGGTGCGGTGGCCACAAAAGCGACGATCCCGATCTGGGTCATGGCTATTGGTGCACTCGGGATCGCGGTCGGGCTTGCGCTATTCGGACCGAAGCTGATCCGCACCGTCGGTTCCGAAATTACCGATATGGATCAGATGCGTGCGTTCAGTATTGCGATGGCCGCGGCACTGACGGTTATCGCGGCGTCGCAGCTTGGTTTACCGGTCAGTTCCACTCATATTGCCGTTGGTGGCGTTTTTGGGGTCGGCTTTCTGCGCGAGTACATCAAATCGACGCATGAACGGATGCTGGACGAAATCCGCATGCACCACCAGGGCAGCGACAAAGCCGTGGTCGAAGGGTTTCTTACCGAGTATGAAACCGGTACGCTCGAACGCAAGGGTGAGATGCTGCGGCTGTTGAAATCGAGTTCGTCGGTACCGCAACTGACGCGTAAAGAACGCAAGCGACTGAAAAAACTGTATCGCAAAGCGCTCGTCAAACGAGCCGCTTTGCTGAAAATTGTCGGCGCATGGTTTGTCACCCTGCCGGCTTCGGCATCGATGGGCGCCGGCCTGTATTTATTGATCCGCGGCATCATGTTGCCGTAGCGTGGCCGCAAACACCGGCATCAGGCGGAATCACGCTGAACCAGGGGCACGAGATGAATGCAGCAGGCAGACGTAGGGTTTTCGCGCTTACCGCCGTTGTCGGCGTGTTCGTCACCTGGTACTTCAATGTTCAGTTCATGCTTGAAACGGGCGGTTTCTCGCTGGGTGAGTTTGTCTCGGCGAGCTATGCAAATTACGCCTCGAGCTCAATCAGTAACGATTTGCTCGTGGTCGTTTTTACATTTCTGTTCTGGTCCTATGCGGAAGCGAAGCGCCTTGGGATGAAGCACTGGTGGCTGTACGTCGTCGCGACGTTCGGGCTTGCAATTGCGTTTGCGTTTCCGCTTTTCATGCTTATGCGCGAGCGGGCCCTGTTGCGGCAGCCGCCAGCGCAACCGGCATAGCTCGCGCGCGATGCCCGAACCATTGCCGCCGTTCGATCCCGAGAATCACCGCCTGGCGCCCACACGATGGTTCGAGGACTTCGCGCTCGGCGAACATTTCCCGCTGCCATCCCGGACGATGACCGACGCACTGTTCGCCGCGTTTCAACTTGCCTCGGGTGACAATCACCCGATTCATTACGATGCGCACTACTGCGCGCGATCCGGTCATCCCGGCCTGCTCGCGCACGGCATGCAGGTGTTTATCCAGACCGCCGCTGGCGCGGGCATGTTTCCGCATTGCGCCGGCGACAGTCTCGTCGCGTTCACGGAAGCGTCGTGTCGCTTCCTCGCGCCGGTTTATGCCGGTGACACCTTGTATCCGGATCTTGAAATCGTCGCGCTGGAACCGCAAACCACCACCGGTGTGCTGACGCTGAAGGCGACTGTTCACAAACACGACGCCACGCTCGTAATGGAGGGCCAGCACAAGTACGTGATCGCGAAGCGGCCCGTGGAGGCCGGTTAGCGACGCCACGCCGCGAGGTCGGCCGCGCCGCTACGTAATCCTGCTGCTGGCTGGTCGCCCGCCCGCGCCGGAAATCATGTCGCGCGCCTCATCGGACGGTGGCAGACTTGGTTTCAGGCGTGCTTTGAAGTTGAACGGCTCCGTATCGATGTCTTCAAGCTCGATGGCGCCGGTCAGCACATCGTGTTTCCACGCAGCGTGTTCCGCCTCGCGCGCGACGAACTCCGGCATCACTTCGTGCGCAAACAGCTCGAGCGAGGCGCAAATGTCCGCGTGCGTGTTCTTGCCGGCCTGGTTCAGCAGGATGACCTGGTCGACGCCGGTATCCGCCAAATCGCGCAGGCGTTGCCGGATCGTGTCCGGTGAACCGATTAACTCGGAGCCGGACCGCGCCTGGCCTTCCGGCGTTTCGCGCCATGCCTCGTATTTCTCCCAGATACTGACTTCGCCGGGCTTGAATGGGCCTTCCTTGTTGTACAGCTGTAGTGCGAACTGGAAGAACGTCCAACCGGCTGCTTTCGCCCAGGCTTCCTCGTCTGTTTCGCAGCACATGAATCCGGCGACGACGGCGATGTTCGGATTTACGGCGTAATCCGCGAGCTTTTCCTGATCACGGATGAACGTGTTGTAGTAGGCATTCACCCAGGCGCGCGCGGCGGCGAGATCGACAAACTTGAAACACAGTGCGCCCATACCGCGATGCGCGGCGTAGCGGATTGTGTCGAGTTGAGAACACGCAACCCACAGCGGCGGATGTGGTTTCTGCATCGGCTTCGGCAGCACGGCGCGTAACGGAAACTTGAAGAACGGACCGTCGTATTCCCAGCCGTGATTCCAGAACATCGGCAGCGCGCACTTCACGGCGTCTTCCCATACCACACGCTTGTCACGGAAGCGCAGGTTGAACGGATGCAATTCCGTCACCGAGGCGCCTTCGCCAAGGCCGAGCTCAACGCGCCCGTTTGACAGCAGATCGAGTGTGGAGACCTTTTCGACAACGCGCGCGGGATGGTTCGTGGTCAATTGAACGATACCGTGCCCGAGCCGAATCTGGCGGGTGCGCTGGCTTGCGGCAGCCAGGAACACTTCGGGCGCGGAGGAGTGGGAATATTCCTCGAGAAAATGGTGTTCCACTTCCCATGCGTAGTGATAGCCCAGACTGTCGGCCAGCTCTATCTGATCGAGCGATTGCTGCAGTAGCTGTCTTTCGCTGTCCTCGGTCCAGGGCCGCGGCAGCTGGTGCTCGTAGAAGATGCCGAATTTCACACTTGCTCTCCCGTTGTTGCCGCCCCGATAGCGGCGTCGCCCTCAGTATGTCGTAACCGGAGGCGTGTTGTGAACCATGCTCGCGCGTTCAATGCGGAAGCACGGATGGTCACCGTGGGCTGCGCTACATTCGTTGTATGATCGCAGCCGGGCGGTTCAGCCAACCTGGCAAGCGCTGATTCCAGTCATGGTGATCACAAGCCGAACGTATTATCGCCCGCAATTTCACCAGCACTACAGGAGCACAGGAACATGACGACGAAGACAGCGCTGATTACCGGTTCAACCAGCGGGATCGGGCTCGGTATCGCGCGCGCGTTTGCGGGACAGGGAATGAACATTGTATTGAACGGATTCGGCGACGCTGCGGAGATCGAAGCGCTGCGTGCCGCACTTGCCAGCGAATTCGGTATTACGGTGATCCATGATCCTGCCGATATGACGCGCCCGGACGAGATCGAGCGGATGATGCAGGCGGCGATCGATCGATTCGATCGCATTGACGTGCTCGTGAACAATGCCGGCATCCAGCATGTCGCGCCGATCGAGGATTTCCCGGTCGAGAAATGGGACGCGATCATCGCGATCAACCTCGTCTCCGCGTTCCATACGATTCGTCACGGGCTGCCGGCTATGAAGGCGAATGGCTGGGGCAGGGTTATCAACATTGCTTCTGCACACGCGCTGATCGCCTCGCCGTTCAAGTCCGCCTACGTCACGGCGAAGCATGGCATCGCCGGACTGACGAAAACCGTCGCGCTGGAAACCGCCGAAACGGGTGTTACCGTGAACGCGATTTGCCCCGGCTACGTACTTACGCCGCTGGTTGAGAAGCAGATCCCGGATACGGCGAAGGCTCGCGGCTTGACCGAAGAACAAGTGATCAATGATGTGCTGCTGGCGGCACAACCCACGAAGCAATTCGTCACGGTCGACCAGGTTGCGTCGCTGGCAACTTATCTCGCGAGCGACGCCGCGGCGTCAATTACCGGCGCGATGATGTCGATCGACGGCGGCTGGGCGGCGCACTAGGCTATCGAAACGCCGAACAGCGCGGCGTGACCCCAGAAAATAAACACCGCGTAGATTACGAGGCCGAGCACGATCGCAATGACATCGTTATAAGGACTCGTGAGCCCCGGAATCGGTCGCTGCGTTCGCGATTTCATCGAGACGCGATCGACTATCGCCCAGACGAGAAATGATCCGAACAACAACACATCAGCGAGTGTTCCGTTCGCAAGCAGGTGCGCGAGCGCCCAGATTTTTGTCGCCGCGAGCAGGGGTTGTTTGGCCGCTGCTTGGATTTTTCCCGGCAGGTTGGCGGCCAGAAACAAGGGGAAGACAAACAACATCAGCAACATCGTAATGTGCCGCGCCCATGCCGGCGGCGAATACAACACCACGGGGTCCTGTCGCGCAAGGCCGTAGCCGTAACAAATCATGATGAAACCGGCGAGCGCGATCACGGTGTAAGCGCCTTTCCACGCCTTGAGCCCAATCCGCTCGACGATGCCGTTGCGCCAGTTTTCGTTGATGATGGATACCGAGTGCACGGCAAAGAATGCGATGATGCCAAGTACGAGGATGGTCATGGTCGGGTTGCTCCGTGCGCTTGTTCACTCAGATGCCGCCGCACGACTGCGCATCCGGCCGGTGGCTCGAACTATAAACCTGAATCCGGACAAAACCATAACATGCTGTCTTGCCTCTTCCGCAGTGCATCAAATTTCCCCGTGGTCGTCGTGGTCGCGCCCGAGAGGATTATTCGCTAATCCATAATCCTTGGACTATACTGCCAGAGGCTCCCCGCTCGAGATTTCCTGCAAATACCGGCGATTCTGTCGCTTCTCCATGTTCATTCCCTGCCGCCTGGCGGTCGGGGGCAGGTGGTGCGTCGCGAATTCCAGGCATCGGGGTGGACGGTACGGGAGAGTGCTGGCGATTAGGTATTCGCTCAAAACAAATAGAACTTGGAGTAGACATGCAACAAAACAAATTATATGTCGGAAATTTTCCGTACTCGGTTGACGAGGAGCAGTTGCGCGGACTTTTTTCGCCTTACGGGGAGATTGAGGAACTCGCGTTGATCATGGATCGCGAGACGGGACGTTCGAAAGGTTTTGCCTTTATCACGTTTGTCACGCAACAGGCCGCGGAAACCGCGCTTGAGAAGAACGGGCACGACCTCGCCGGTCGGGCATTGCGCGTGAACATGGCGCAGGAAAAAGGCGGCGGCCGCGGTGGCCGACGCGGCGGCGGCGGTGGTGGTGGCGGCCGCTGGTAGGTCGCTCCAAACGCAAATTTCAAAACCCGCCAAGGTATTTTTGCCTTGGCGGGTTTTTTTTGTCCTGAGGAAAGTGTTCCGGCCGTGTTTTTGCAACCGTGCGGTGGGCATTCAATAATGCGGCGGAATTTCGTCGGCGGGATTGCCCGGTTCGGCCGGTGGTGCCAACGCGGCTACACGCTCGAGTAGCGAATCGCAGCGCGCTTCGAGATTCTCGATTCGACGTTGTTGCGCAAGTATCGTGTCATTCAAGGTATCCAGGACGTGCTCGTGATAGGCAGTTTTCGTCTCGATCGCGATGAATCGTTCTTCGTCTGACATTGCTCGGTCCTCTGCGCTGACTTGCGATTGTATGATCGCAAATCGCAGGGCGGAAAGCTCATCAGACGAATGCGAAACATACCCGTAAGGAACCCGAACATGGTCGACAGGCTAAAGAACAAAACGGCACTTATTACCGGCGCGAGCCGCGGGATCGGCTACGCCATCGCGGCGGCGTATGCTGCCGAAGGCGCACGACTCGCGTTGAACGCACGTGAACCACGGCGTCTCGACGAAGCGGCACAAACGCTGGCGTCAACCTACGGCGTTGAGGTTGATGTTCACGCATGCGATGTATCGGACCGCAGCGCGGTCGATGCAATGATTGGCGCGTTCGAACAGACATCGCCACTCGACATCGTGGTTAACAATGCAGGCATCCATATGTCGGCCGCGTTTCTCGACTACACATTTGAAGATTTCCGAAAGATACTCGACGTGAATATTTACAGTGTATTCCACGTCACCCAGGCAGCGCTGCCTCACCTGATCGCCCGCGGCGCCGGGCGCGTGATCAACATTGCGTCTTCGGCCGGAAAATGGGGTTCGCGTAACCAAAGCGCGTATAACGCGTCGAAGCATGCGGTGGTTGGTCTCACACGCTGCCTCGCGCTGGAGATGGCGCCGCACAATGTTCTCGTCAATGCGATCTGCCCGTGGATTGTCGACACCGACCTGGCCGACAGCTTCATGCGCGAACACGCGGCAGCTGCCGGGGTGCCGCAAGCGGAATTCGAACAGGCGATCAAGAACTCCGTACCGTTGAAACGCTGGATCAAACCGGAAGAGGTTGCGAGTCTTGCCGTGTTCCTGGGTTCGGATGAGTCGAGCTACATCAACGGACAGTCGTGGAGCGTGGATGGTGGCTACACGATGACGTGAGCGCGTACTTCGTAGTGTTTCGGTACGATGGCAATTTACCGAACGCGTGCGTACGCTGTAGCGTGAACGACCGCGGCACTGTCGCGGCCGCTGTTACCCATGAGGAGAAGCGCCATGTCCACTAAGCGAGATTCGGATGTCGGGTTCCAGGTTGAGGAAGCAACGATCGCGCAGGCGCGCACCGCGCTGCTTGACGGCCGCGCAACCGCGCGCAGTCTGACCGAGGCTTATCTCGCGAGAATTGCCGCCTATGATCAGTACGGACCGGCGTTGAATGCGGTGGTGACGACCAATCCCCAGGCACTCGCGCGCGCCGATGAGCTCGATGCCGCCATGCATGAGACCGGCGGCTTCGTCGGCCCCCTGCATGGTATTCCGATTCTCGTCAAAGACAACGTCGAGACCGCCGCGATGCCGACGACGCAAGGCACGGTTGGCCTGGCGGGTTACCAGCCGCGCGAGGACGCGAGCGTAATTCAGCACCTCGAATCCGCCGGCGCCGTTATCCTTGGCAAGACAACCTTGCCCGATTTCGCCACGTCGTGGTGGGCGTATTCATCGCTCAGCGGCGAAACCCGCAACCCTTACGCGCTCGATCGGGATCCGGGCGGCTCGAGTTCCGGCAGTGGCGCCGCGGCGGCGGCGAACTTCGCCATGGCGGCCATCGGCACGGATTGTGGCGGCTCGATTCGGGTGCCGAGTTCATGCGACAACCTGGTTGGCGTGCGCTCGACCCCGGGCATGATCAGTCGCAAGGGTGCTGGCACGCTCGTATTCTTTCAGGACACAATCGGTCCGATGGCGCGTACCGTAACCGACGCGGCCATCGTGTTTGACGCCCTTGTCGGATATGACGCCGGAGATTCCCTCACAGCGCACTATCTCACCGCGCGAGCACCGGAAACCTACACCGACTGTCTTGATCGCGACGGTTTGCGCGGTGCACGGATCGGGCTAGTGAAGAACGCACTCGGTGCCGATGATGATCCGTTCGCCGCACCCGTAAACGAACTCGTGCGTGAGGCCGTAGCGGCGATGGTCGCCGCCGGTGCGCATGTCGTGGAACTCGAGATTCCGGATTTACTGTCGCATGTGCTCGCGACATCGATGTACGTGAACTGCTCGAAATATGAAATCAACGAGTTTTTGCGCGCGCGACCCGAAGCCGACGTGCGTTCGCTGCAGCAAATGTTCGAGCAACGCAAATACCACCCGATGCTGGATCTGATCGAAGCGTGTGTACGCGGCCCCGAAATGCCCGAGTACGATCCGCAGTACTACCGGCGTCTCGCCGCGCGCGAGGAATTTGCCCGCGCCGTGATCAATTGCATGGGCGGCAGCGCGCTGGACGCACTCGTATTCCCGAGCGTACAGGTTGTGCCGCCGAGCCGGGCGCAGTTGAACGAGCGCGTCTGGACGACGTTGACGTTCCCCACGAATACCTTGATCGCGTCGCAGACCTGGATGCCCGCGATTACCGTGCCGGCGGGATTCAGCGCCGACGGATTGCCGGTCGGTCTGGAGTTTCTCGCCAAACCCTACGCCGAACCGACCCTGTTCCGGCTCGCCTATGCGTTCGAACAGGCAACCGGGCATCGGCGTGCACCGGCGGCGGCGCCGCCCTTGTAGCCGACGGTTTGTTCGGCCCCGGCTGCGACAGGGTCGAGCGCGAAAGCCTAATCGGCGGTTATGGAACGGATGATGTAGCCGCCGGAGCGCTCGTCGAGTTCGAGTTCAAGAAACCCTCGTGACTGTGCTTCCTCGAGCAGCGTGTTGAACGAACGTACACCGTAATAACCTTCGTTAAACCCCGGTCGACGCCGCTTCAAGGCCTGCTTCACCATCGATCCCCACAAATCCTGATCGCCGCGTTCATTGCGCAACGCGTCCGCGGTTTCGACGACGAGGTCGATCGCCTGTTGCAAAGGCTCCTCGTTAGCCGATTCCTCGGCGGTTGCTTCATCGTTCGCCGGCTTCGTTTTCGTTGCGGCTGTTTTCTTTTTCGTCTGTTGTCGTTGACGCGCGCGCTTGTTTGCTTCGTCTTCGCGTACGAGGTCGTCGTAGAAAATGAACTCGTCGCAATTGCTCATGAGGAGATCGGATGTGGAGTTTTTTACCCCGACTCCAATAACGATTTTCGCATTCTCGCGCAGTTTGCTCACGAGCGGAGAGAAGTCCGAGTCGCCACTGATAATCACGAACGTATCCACATGGGATTTCGTGTAGCAAAGGTCGAGCGCATCAACCACCATGCGAATGTCCGCGGAATTCTTGCCAGACTGGCGCACATGCGGGATATCAATTAATTCGAACGCCGCTTCGTGCATCGCTTCCTTGAACGCCTTGTAGCGGTCCCAGTCGCAATACGCTTTCTTCACCACGATGCTGCCCTTGACGAGTAAGCGTTCGAGTACCCGCTTGATATCGAATTTCGAATACTTTGCGTCGCGTACGCCGAGCGCGATATTTTCGAAATCGCAAAACAGTGCGAGGTTCAGATTCTGGGGGTCGGTCGCCATCGGTGCGGTTCCTTCGTGCGCGAAGATCGCACTATACCGAACTACCGGGATACTGTATCGACCTGCGGGAGCGTCGGCGGCAAATAGCAATAACGGTAGATTCGCGCTATGTTCGGGCGGATAAAGCGGCACCGGTATTGCCGGGGGAGATTGATGGACAGCGAACTCAAGGGCGTGATCGACGACACGCAGGCAATGTATCGAGCGGAGCCGGACAAGGCCCGGCTCGTGTTCAAAACCTCATCGAATCTGGGCGGGCGCTTCCGTTCAGATGTCAGAATCCGGGATCATTCGCTGACGATCGATGAGCCGAAAGGGATCGGCGGCAGCGACATGGGACCGAGTCCCGTCGAGGTAATACTCGCCGCGCTTGGCAGCTGCCAGGAGATCACCTACCGCGCCTATGCCACGGCGATGGGGATTGAACTCGATTCTGTCTCGGTGGAACTCGAAGGCGACATCGACTTTCGCGGTTTTTTCGCGGTCGATGATTCGGTCAGGCCCGGTTACGAGAATATCCGCGCGGTTGTGACGATCGAATCGCAAGCGTCACCCGCAGAACTCGGGAAATTACGTGACGTCGTCAACGCGCACTGTCCGGTACTGGATATCCTCACAAACCCGGTACCCGTGACGATCGATTTCGTTACCAGCGGGTCGAATTGATCTCATCACATTCACCATCCGGTTCCGGCGCGAAGCCGTCGTCGGCTTCGTCGGTTTCCCAGCTGTAGCGCTTTTGCGGCGGCGGCGGATCCCGGTCGCGACAGACGAATGCCAGCACCACGCCGAACACGGCGCCGGCCAGATGACTCTCATAGGAAATGGCCGGATCCGTGGGAAACACCCCCCAGATCATGCTGCCGTAGAGAAAGAAAACAATCAGGGCGAGCGCGATGGCGCGGCGATCCCAGCGTAGTGTTCCAATCGTGAAGACGAAGAACATCATGCCAAACGTGAGGCCGCTCGCACCAATGTGGTAGCTCGGTCGTGCGAACCACCACACCGCGAGGCCCGTGCCGCAATAGATCGCCGGCAGCACGAGGCGGGCACTGCGCGGATAACCGTACAGCAGCGCCGTTCCCAGTATGATGAGCGGCGCGGTGTTACTTAACAGATGCGACCAGGAGCCATGGATTAGCGGGCCGCTCAGGATTCCTGCCAGTCCGCGCAGGCTGCCGGGATGGTTCCCGTAGATCCCGAGATCAATGCCAAGCAGCGACTCGGCCGTTTTGATCACCCACAGTGCGAGCGTAAAACCTGCCGCGATCCGCACGGCCCGCCGGAAGCGGGCGGCATCGGCATCCGCATTCACGCGCCGGGCGCATCCGCGCCGGCATGGCGGGTTCGCGCATCGGGTGCGGGATATGTCCTCATCCCAGGGGGGGATTGCGCGGAAACTGTGGCAGCTTGTCGTCGATTGCCACCCAGCTCTGGGCGGTTTCGCACCACATATTCAGATCCGGTTTCAGCCACGAGGTGTCATCGAGCGTCCCGGCCTTGAGGAAGACCATGCCGGGGGTCACCTCAGGAGCGGAATACAGCGGCGAGCCGCAGGCGCTGCAGAAGTAGCGATTCACGGCCTGGCTGGTCTCCTTGCCCTGCGTTGCGTACAGCGTCAACTCGCCACTGAATTCGATAGCGTCCAACGGTACCGCAACAACGATCGACAACGCCGACCCGGATTGTTTCTGGCAGTCCGTGCAATGGCACACGGCCGTCATTGCCGGTTGCACGTCGCTCGTATACCGGACTTTGCCGCACATGCAGCCACCATTCATTTTCGACATTTGTTGTGTCCTCCTGCGTTCTTTGGTTCCGGGGTGCGGAATCCGACCCGGCTGACGTCGCGTTCGAATCGTCGCCAACGTAACGACTCCGGTTTCGCGACCGCGTTATAGTGCGCACAATTATGGGTTAAATTACCCCGCGAACACGAGGAGTGCACGAAAATGAAACTCGCGATGAACATCCGCAACTGGGGTTCGACGGCGACGCCGGAGTTTGCGCGTGCCTGCGCCGAAGCGGCGGATCAATCCGGGCTGGATGCAATCTGGTTCAATGATCACATCGGCTTGCCGCCGGCAATCGAGAACAATGAGTACGGCATCCCGTCCGATATGGGAGTGATACTCGACCCGCTCGGTTTTGCGACGTATCTCGCGGCGTGCACGCAACGGATCCGGTTCGGGACCGGGGTACTGATCCTGCCGTACCGTCCACAGATTCTTACCTCGAAACTGCTCGCGACGATCCAGGTCTTGTCGCACGGTCGATTTCTGCTTGGCGTGGGTCCCGGCTATCTCGAAGAAGAATTTCGGGCGCTCGGCGTGCCGCGAAACCGGCGCGGCCGGGATACGGACGACACGATCGACTTTCTGCGTCGCTGCGCCGGATCAGAATTGATCGAAGCAAACGGGCAACCCTTGCTGCTGTCACCGAAACTCGACTGCCCGCCGATCTATATCGGCGGGAGTCCGAAAATCGCCATCCCGCGCACGGTTCGCTGCGGCGACGGCTGGATGCCCGTGGGATTCCTGCCCGACGACCTCGCGCCGCATATCGCCGAGCTGAATCAGCGCGGCGCCGAAGCCGGGCGCGGCCCGCTCGAAGTTGTTGCGATGAAAACCTTGCCATTGAACGACCGCGCCGCAGCGATCGACCTCGCCGCGGCTTATCGCGATGCCGGGGTCACCCATCTCGTCCATACACAGGGCTACGACAGTCCCGCACAATACGCGGAGATCGTTCAGCAAATCGACGATGAAATTCGCGCCGCACTGTAAACGCGGGCGAACGTTCGGCCGCGCGATCGCCGCACAGACCAAGCATAGGGTGGGTTTATGAACAAAGAGGATTTCTACGCCGAGGCACGCAATGATGTCAGCGGACCGCTCGACGGCATCACGGTCGTCGAAGCGACAACAACCTGGGCCGGCCCCATGGCTGGCTGCGTGCTGGCGGATTTCGGTGCGACTGTGATCAAGGTTGAACATCCCGAAGGCGAGGTCGCCCGTCGTTTGCCACCGTTCCTGCCGGATTCGGAGCTGACGATCTTCAACGAAACGGTCAATCGCAACAAACAAAGCCTGTCACTTGACCTGCGCCAGGAGCCTGGCAGAAAGGTGTTTCTCGAACTGTGCGCCGGCGCCGACATCGTGATCGAGAATTTCAGACCCGGCACGATGAAAAAATGGGGTGTTGGCTACCACGACGTCGCGGCCGTGAAACCGGACATCATTTACGTCTCGATCAGTGGTTTCGGCCAGTTCGGCGAATTGTCCGACCGGGTGGGCTACGACCCGCTGGCACAGAACTACTGTGGCTGGACGTCGCTGAACGGGGAACCCGACGGCGGCCCGGTCAAGGCGCCGACATTCCTCGGCGATGATCTGGGCGGGCTCAACGGCGCCATGAGCGCGCTCGCCGCGCTGAATCATCGTCACCGCACCGGCGAAGGCCAGCACATCGACGTTGCGCTCGTCGATGGCCTCGTGTTCCAGAGCAACGGTAACCTCACGGCCGGCGCGCTCGGCGTGCCGATACCGCGCATGGGCAATGAGTTTTCGCTCGCTGCGCCAACGAACCGGTTCGCGTGCGCGGACGGTTATGTGTACGCCGGGGTCCTGCTCGATTCGCACTGGAAATCGCTCGCCGGCCTGCTCGGAAAACGGGATCTGGCCAACCTTACCGCGGCTGAACGGATCCGGCAGCGCGATTTGATGAACGCACTCGTTGCCGGTTATTGCGCCGCGCACACAACCGCTGAAGTCGTCGCCGCGTTCAGCGATCTCGGTCTCCCGGCTACCCGCGTGAATACTTACGAAGAGTGCGCGAAGCTCGACCATATCGCGGACCGCGACATGTTGCAGCAGACAAGCCTGAGTGATGGTTCATCCGCCCCGCTGACGGGCCCGGCGGCAAAATTCTCGCGCACGCCCACCCGTATTCGCGCCGGTGCGCCGGCGCTCGGCGCGAACACACGCGCGATACTGCGGCAGTTGGGTTACGACGACGATGCCATAAAGCAGCTGCAGGCCAGCGGCATTTGCTGATCCGGGGATATCGCCCGCGCAAACGTCCACGATGAGTTCAGCGTGGACTGTTTATGTCGTTCGCTGCAACGACGCGTCACTTTACACCGGGGTGGCAAAGGATCTCGCGCGGCGGATCGAACAACACAACGCCGGTACGGGGGCAAAATACACGCGATCGCGCCTGCCCGTGACACTGGTCTACAGTGAGGTGGTCGCAGACCGTGGTGCCGCGCTGCGACGTGAAATCGAAATCAAGCGATTGCCGGCCGCAGCGAAACGGCGCCTCGTCAGTGCCCCGGGATTAAATTCCTAGTTCAACCGCCGGAACACCGCGCCATCGTGCCGACGGGGGCTGGATTCCACGTTTGGATGCCGTGTCCTCGCGGCGACGCTCCGTGCGCATCACGGCGGCGGCCCGAAACGCACATTCACAGCATGGCCGGCCTGGTCTTGATTGGGGCCCTCAGCGGACGCTAGGGTGTTCGCCGCGTGCCCGGCGCGGGTCTACGTTGGCGCTGCAAGCCGTCGCGCGTCGCGACGGCAATCTGCTTGAACGCGGAGAACCCGGCGTCGAGCGTGACCGCGGTAGCGCGCGGGCGGCAGCCAATGAGGATCCCCAGTGGTTTCTCGTTGATATGCAGCGAGTAGAAAAACGCCGGCTTATCGCCGAGTAATTTCAAAGGCAGGGCGGCGAGGGCGAGAGCGTGCTTCTCCGGTAGCCACTGAAACGCGGCGGGTTTCGCCATCAATTTTTCGAGCAAGGGGTTTTCGCGCAACACGATAGCCTGTTGCCGGAACGGTGCGGGAACCTCGAGCCCACGATGCGCACGCAACCACAGATCCGGTGATGTCTTGTCGCGCATCAGCAGCAGCGCAAGGCCCATGCCGGCATCGTCGCAGATTGCCTGCAGCGCAAGCGGCAACAGCGCGGCGGCGGATTCGCCGCTCGCGGCACTGCGAGTGATTCGCGCCAGGCTTTTATTCAACGCACCCCGGGCCGCTGCTGCGTCAGGCGCGGCGGTACTGGCGGCTACTGGCGCCGCGGGTGCGGTCTGCTTAACCGGTGGCGTTCGCGAGGTGGTTACCGCGACCGCCGCATCGGCCGCGCTTCCGATAGCTTTTACGCTCGGCCCCGCCGCACCCGGTGACATCAGGCGCAGTGCCGGCACATAGCTTGCGTAGTGGGTACCAACCCGGGCGGCCTCGATCGTGGCGCGACGCAGGCTGCGTGCGACATCGTGGGGATTGCGACCAGTGAAATCCCCGATCTCTGCGTACAGTTCGTCGAGTGCCAGTTCGTCCCAGATCTGCCCGGTAGCGTCAGCGAATCGCGCCGCAAGATCGAGGCAGCGCGTGCTTGTGACGCGGGCGTCGTAACTGTCCGGCGGTGCGGGCAGAAAATTGTGGAACGCTGTAAGGTTCAGTTTGTTGCCGGGTTCGGCGGCGAGTCGCTCGAGATAGGGCAGGCCTTCGCGGGTGAGCGAGGCGGCGAGCAGTTCATCGCCGTTAAGACCGCCGGCCAGCGCACCGATCGCGCGCGCTTGCCGCGACGCGTGATGCGCGCGACACAACATTGCGGTCAGTTCCTCACCAAGACCCGGGTTGACGTCATCCTCAAGAATGCTTGCCCGGGTGAGCCGCGCCGGGAGCTCCGCCATGCCCATGAACAGAATGGCGCGCGGGATATCGCCGACCGGCGCATGTCCGGCGCGTTTCAGATCGGCATTCACCTGCGCAAACAGGTTGAGGGCCACCGCGGGATCACTTTCCACAACGCTTTTGATATGCGCCAGTGAGGTGCCACGGCGGGTGCCGAGTTCGCGGATTAGCGCGCTGCTCGCGCGCAGGATGGGGGCGGGTTGCAGGCCGCGCCCGTTGCGCGGGCTAGCCGGTTCAGCGGCTGCGGCGGAGTTCATGTTCTTCTCGACGTGCGTTCGGATCGGTCCACCTACTACAGCGGCCGACGGGATTCATGCTTTAGCGCAACGTCGCTCGCGGGCGCAACGCGACGCCATCTATTTTTGAGACCGCTTCTAAACAGGTGTGCGTAAACTTGAGACCCGACGACTTCGGGACCGGGATCGCTCTCTGCACCCCATCCCTGTCCCTTCCCCTCCCATATCTATTAACCTGGGAGGGGAGGGGCACCTGGTCCATCGAGCTTGGTATTGCATAATTTGAAGCACGTATTCAGCTTGACGGCGGCACGATGCGTTCGCCGCGGTCGGGTCGCGCCAGTGCGAACTGCAGGGAGCGGCGTACCGTGGGCCACTCGGAGTTCAGGATCGAAAACACCACGGTGTCGCGATAGGCGCCATCCGGTGTGCGCTGGTGTTGTCTCAGCACGCCATCGCATTTCGCGCCGAGGCGGGCAATTGCCGCCCGCGAGGCGTGGTTGTGCCAGTGCGTACGGAATTCAACCGCGATCGCGTCCAGCGCTTCGAACGCATGCTCCAGCAGCAGTAGTTTGCATTCGCTGTTCACTGCGGTGCGCTGCACGTGCCGTGCATACCAGGTGTAGCCGATTTCGAGTCGGTGGTGGGTTTCGTCGACGTTCAGGTAGCGGGTACTGCCGACCACGACACCGCTGTCGTTGTGGCGAACCGCGAACGGCATTCCCCCCGCGTGGACACGCGCTTCGAGCGCCGCCTCGATGTAGCTGGCGACGGCTTCCGGCGCCGGGATGTGTGTGTACCACAACTGCCACAACTCGCCGTCCCGCGTGGCGGCCTTCAACTCGTCGGCATGTGCGTGCGCGAGTGGTTCAAGCGTAACGTGGCGACCGCTGAGGACCACCGGTTCGATCCAGCGACTCATCGTTGCCGCTTCCCGCGTGCGTTGCGATTAGTTGTCATTGAGCGCCTGCTCGCGGGCGGTGACGTAGTCGTCGTAACTCTGGCCTTCGTGCGTCTGCAGCGTGGTACAGCGCAGGTCTTCGGCCGACTCGTAGACGTGTTCTGCGTTCGCCGATCTGCACGCGCTCTGCGCACCCATCGTGTAGCCGAAGCGTTTCACCGCCTCGCCGCTGCAGGCGGTACCGGCGAGCGCGATTGCGCCCGCGAGCAGAAACCGGGTGATCTGACGCCGGTTCATGGTTTGCGGCAACTCATCTCAGTTTTCCGTGTCCTGGCCGGCGGCGAGTTCCGCCGCACGCGCTTGTAGCGAGGAGTTTCCCGGGTAGCGTTCGAGCCCCGTTTCGAGCAACTCGCGTGCTGCTTGCGTCTGGCCGTACTTGAGGTACACGTCGACCGCGGTGAGGATCTCCTCAGGGCGGCGGAAATCTTTCGCCACCCGCTTGCGCGACACGCGATTCGCGAAGCCGTAAGTGAAGTACAGCACAGCGGCGACGAAAATCGCGGCGAGAACGTATTCGAAGACATTGCTCATACGAAATTCCGTTGCGAAATATGCGGTCCAAATCCACCAGCAGTCCGGCACCGGGCCGACCTCACGGCATTCACATTATCGCTCCCTGGCCCTGCACCCAGTACAGAGATGCTGCGCCGAGATCCCGTGTCGCGTGATGCGGCGTTTCGAAAGCTGCCTGCCTTGCGCACTCGCCGGACGCGTGCATCATATTATCAACCCCGGGGATTTGACGTAAGCTGGGGTCGCCACTGGCCGCACCAAACGGGCGGGGCCGCACGAGAATTTGCCATAGGGGGAACGTCGATGATCCGCATCAACGGTGTTGCGCACACGAATCTCAGTGTCAGCAACTGGGAAGTGTGCCGTGATTTCTACGCGCAATTGTTGCCGTTTCTCGGCATGGAGCAGGTTTTCGACGGTGAAGATTTCGTGTACTTCGTCGGCGGCCGCACCGCGATGGCGATTGGGCGCTGCGATCCGGAATACGAACACGAGCGTTTTGTGCAGAACCGGGTTGGCCTGCATCATCACTGCTGGCGGGCACGCAGCCGCGAAGACGTGGACCAGGTGCATACATTTCTTCTCGGTATCAACGCCACCGTGGTCCATGCGCCGGAAGCGGGGGGCTGGGCCCCGGGGTATTACTCCGTACTGTTCGAAGACCCCGTGGGCACCCGCCTGGAAGTGAACTTCGTGCCTGGCGAGGGCGTGCTTGCCGCTGATGCCGGGTTCAATCCGTCCGGCGACTACAAGTGAGCCGGCGTAACGACGTCGGGTGGTGAGCACCATCGACGATGACTGAAGCGACGTTCGATCCCGCCGTGTGTGAGTACGTCAGCCTTGCGACGTTCAGGCGCAACGGCGTGGAAGTCGCAACGCCGGTGTGGATCGCCGGCGCGAATGGCCGTTATTACGTGTTCAGCGAGGGGCGGGCCGGCAAGGTGTTGCGCTTGCGCAATAATCCGGCTGTCCGGCTTGCGCCGTGTGATTTCCGCGGGCGCCGGCACGGTGCCTGGCGCGAGGGTCGCGCCCGTATCGTCGACGACACGGCGGCGCTCACCGCCGCTTACGCCGCGCTGCATGAAAAGTACGGCTGGAAGATGAAGATCGGCGATGCGCTGGCGAAATTGAGCGGGCGTTACGGCCGTCGCGCGATGCTCGAGATCACGCTCGCATAGCCGCAAGCTGCCGCGTCCTCCGGCAAAGAACGGTTGTCCGCCACGGGTCGGCTACAGAATCCGGAGCCCGGCGTCGCCGGACAGCGATAGCGCGGGTTGATCCGCTATGATGCCGGGCTTCGGCATGACATTGGAACGCAACGGCAAATAAATAATGAGTAACGACGATACAACACCGGACCAACCGCGCCCGGGACCGATCGACCTCGAGGCGCTGCATCACCATTCATTCAAGGTGATGATGAACGACGTCGTCGACGCGGGAACCTGCTGCGAATGCGGCAGTTGCGTGCTCGTGTGCCCGCATAATGTAATTGACTATGTCGACGGCAAACCAAAGCAGGTTGCGAAGGAAAGTGCGGCGTTCGATTTCTGCGGTATCAGTGAAGGCGTTGGATGCGATGTCTGCGCGTCCGTCTGCCCGCGCCTGTGGCCGCGCGAAACGCATTTGCGTGACGCCGTTTTCAAAGACGAGCGCCCGTACGAGGATATCTTCGGGGTTTATCGTCAGATTTTCGTCGCGCGCACGACTCGTCCCGAATTGATGGAGCGCGCGCAGGACGGCGGCGTCGTCACGGCGCTGTTGTCGTGGGCGCGCGCAGCCGGTGAGATCGATGGCGCGGTCGTGTCCGCGGTTGGCGACGAGGACAAGCCGTGTTTCCCCACGCCGAAAGTTGTCACCACCGAAGACGAAATCCGCAACAGCGCCAGCAGTTGGTACACCTACTGTGAGAACAATCTCGCGCTGGAAGAAGTGAAGCAACGCGATTTGAAGCAGGTTGGTTTCGTCGGTGTGCCTTGCCAGATCACACCGTTGCGCAAAATGGCCGAGATGGATCCCTCATTTCTCGTAACCGGCAAGAAGCGTCCGAAACCGCTGGCAAGGCAGCGTGAATTCCTGCGCGGCTACAGTGATCGGGTGGCGTTCAGTATCGGTTTGTTTTGCACCGAAGTGTTCCGCCCGGAACTCATGACCGAGCGCATAGAGCAGCAAATGGGGATCCCGCTGACCGACGTAACGAAGTTCAACGTCAAGGGCGAGGTGCTGATTTACAAGCGCGACAAAACGATCGCGACAATCCCGCTCGAGGAAGCAATGCGTGACTATCAACGCCCCGAATGTCGTCATTGTGGTGATTTCTCGGCCGAAATGGCGGATATCGCGTGCGGCGGGGTCGGCACGGATGCGGCGACGATCGTCGTGATCCGTACGCCCAAAGGGGAGGAAATCTGGCGTCGGTTCCAGGCCGCGGGCGGCGTTGAATTGATGCCGATCAATGAGAACAAGCGCGCCTGGAATATCCTGCAGCGACTCGCCCGGCGACAGCGCAACCGGATCCCGCCGGGCAGCACGCGTAGTGGCACTGCGGCAGGCTTGCCGCAGTACGCGGCGGCACAAGCCGCGGCGATCAGTGAACGGCGCCTGGATACGAGCGCGAAATCGGTTGACGAGCTCGAAGAAGCCCTGGCGACGGCCTACGCTGATGAATCCCGGCCGGACGCCACGATCCGGTACATGGCGGGCCAGCCTATCCCCGGTGATCCGGGTGCACCGGCGCCGGGAGAGAAACGCAAATTGCCGCCGCCACCGCCGCCACAGGCCGGCGGCGCACCGCCGGGCTGGGACGAACAGTAACGCGAACGTCCGGCGCCGCCGAAGAACTGATCCCGTCCGGGCGCTGCGCGGAACCTGTCCGCGCCAACGGGGCCACTGGAATTCTTAACCACTTATGAGGATCTCGAAATGACACAGCCAATGAATCGACGACGTTTCATGTTCGCCGCCGGTGCCAGTGGCGCCACGATACTTGCGGGGTCGGTGATCGACGTCGTGGCCGCGGAGCTGCCGCCGGTTGATACGAGCAGTCCGCAGGCGGTTGCGCTCGGCTACGTCGAGGATGCGACGACCACGGATACCGCGAAGTTCGCGCGTTACGAAACCGGCCAGACGTGCGCCAACTGCCAGCTTTACCAGGGTGCTGACGGCAGCGAATCAGGCCCGTGCCCGTTGTTCGCCGGCCACGCCGTCGCCGCGGCAGGCTGGTGTAATTCCTGGGTCAAGAAGCCCGGCTAGATACGATTGCGATCACCCGCCCGGCGTACGCGAGTGCGCCGGGATGATCGACCCCGGTTCCCGCTTGAACAGGAGAAAAGCCAATGGACCGAAGCGTTTTGTTCCTGTGTGCCGTGTTGCTCGCAGCCTGTAGTGGCGAGAACGACAGCGTTCGTGGCAGCGATGCGCAGCATGCGCTCGATGACGTCAGCCGTAAGCTCGATGCAGCCGCGATCGAGGCGGAATCCCGGCTGGACGAGGCCTTGCACGAACGCGAAGACTGAACCGCACCGGTGTGCGAACCCGGCGAATAACTACCCGCCTTGCGTTGCAGCGTCGTTGCCGGCGGCGTGGCGTGCCTGGATTTCGCGCTAACTACGTGGGGTGGCCGCGCCCCGCGAGGCGATGTTGCCGTTCAGCGTGCCACGACACACTAGGCACGCGACACCGGTGCCGGCCACGATGCCGTATCGAAACGTTCGAACGCCACCGGTATGCGCTGGATATCGGCGATCAGATCCGGCGGAAAATCCCCCGCTATCTCCGAACTCGCACTCGCCAATACGACATCGGTATGGCCGCCGACGCGCGTCGCGATAGCACCGGCGATTTCATCGTGCCGGCCAATCGCCGCGAACAGATGGAGGGTGTCGTCGGAAATTTCCGCCGCGAGTTGATCCCACAAGCCGTCTTTCGTCATGCGATTGAGTTTGCGCCCGAGGTCGCCGAGGCCGTGGGTTTCGAGCACCGGCCAATACGCCGGCGTGGAGCCATAGAACGCGATCCGCTGGCGCACCCAGGCACTCGCGACGGCAACTGCTTCATCGTCCGCGCCCGTGGCGATGAAGCCACCGCCGGCGATCTCGAAATGTGCCCGCTTGCGCCCGGCTAAAGCAAGGCCCGCATCTATCTGCGGCATCACCACGTCGCTGAGGTACTGGCTGGTGCAAAACGGGTGCAGGCGCACGCCGTCGGCCACCTGGCCGGCGAGTTTCAACATGGCCGGACCCACAGCCGCCAGGGTTACCGCCGGCAGCTCGAGGCCGCTGCCTTCGGGCACGAAGTTTGGAATCATCAGCGTAAAGCGGTAATGCTCGCCGACGTAATTCAGCCGCTCGCCGTATTTCCACGCGCGCCAGATCGCCCGCAATGACTCGACGTACTCGCGCATGCGCGGGACCGGCGGGGTCCAGGGCACGCTGAAGCGATTCTCATTATGCGCGCGGATCTGCGTGCCGAGCCCGAGTACGAAACGCCCGCGTGAGGCTTCATTCAAATCCCAGGCGAGGTTCGCGGCAGACATCGGCGAACGGATGAATGAAATTGCAATGCCGGTGACGAGTTCGACGCGTTGCGTACAGGTCGCGGCCACCGCCAGCGGCAGGAAGGGATCGTGCCGGTTCTCCAGCGTCATGATGGCGTCGTAGCCGGCGTGTTCGATCGCCTGTGCCGCAGCGCCGACGCGCTGCAGATCGTTTTGCGGGATAGTCGTCGCAACTTTCATGAGATGCCGTGTTCCTGGTTTGCCAGCGCGTATTGTGCGCAGTGCCGGCGAGCGCTGGCAATTCGCCAACCCGTTCGGCACGGCGCCGGCAGGCGCGCTAGAATCCCCGGCCACCTATAACCCACGGGAGAGTTTCTTTGGCCGATCCGGTTTCTCAGTCTCATGTTGACGCGGCGATTACGAGTCGCACCTCGGTGCGCAGCTTCCTGCCCCGCGAAGTATCCGACGCGCAAATCCGTGACATTCTCAACGTCGCCGCGCGCGCGCCTTCGGGCACGAATACGCAGCCGTGGAAGGTGTACGTCGTACGCGGGCCAAAGCAGGCGGCGTTGTCGGATGCGATCGTCGCCGCCTACGACGATCCGGACGCGGCCGCGACGCATAAGTCGGAATACGATTATTACCCCACCCAATGGGTTTCGCCGTACATCGATCGGCGCCGCAAGGTGGGCTGGGATTTGTACAGCCTGCTAGGCATCGAGAAGGGCGACAAGGCGCGCATGCACGCGCAGCACGCACGGAACTATCGCTTCTTCGATGCACCGGCAGGCTTTATTTTCACGATCGACCGGATCATGGAAAAAGGCAGCTGGCTCGACTACGGCATGTTTCTGCAAAATGTGATGGTGGCGGCGCGCGGTCGTGGTCTGCATACCTGCCCCCAGGTGTCGTTCAACCAGTTTCACCGGATCATCTCGGCGCATCTCGGGATCCCGGACACCGAGACCATAGTCTGCGGTATGTCGCTGGGTTACGCGGATGAACAGGCGACGGAGTTTCGCCTGCAGACCGAACGCGCCCCGCTCGAGGAATGGGCGACGTTCTGCTAAGCCATTGCCTGCACGCCGCCGGTGTACTTCAACACGCCCAG
The DNA here is from genome assembly GCA_965216305.1 of Gammaproteobacteria bacterium. Classification (GTDB taxonomy): domain Bacteria; phylum Pseudomonadota; class Gammaproteobacteria; genus UBA11873. The sequence goes on from OZ244144.1 coordinate 64,961, forward strand.
TTACTTCGCGTTCTTTCTCGTCACCTGGCTGGTCGCGCGCTACTCGCGCCGGCCGGCCGCGGTGTTGCTGCTTGCGAGCGCCGTGTTCTATGTTGTCGCCGGCTGGTTCGACAGCGCGCTCATCGCCATCCTGGTTGCCTGCAACTGGCTGCTGATCCGGCTCATCGCGCGCGGCGACATGCAAATAGTCGCCGCGGTAATCGTCAACATGGGCGTGCTTGCGGCGGTGAAATACCGGGTGTTCCTGCTCGGCGATTTCGGCGCCGACCACATGTCGTATATCGACACCGTATTGCCGCTCGGGATCTCGTTCTACACGTTCCAGCTCCTCGGCTACCAGGTAGATGCCGCGCGCGATCCCGCGTTACGCGAGGATCGGTTTGCGCCGTTCACGCTGTTCGTGGTGTTCTTCCCCCAACTCATCGCCGGCCCGATCGTGCGCGCGCGGGAGCTGCTGCCGCAATTGCAACGCTTGTTTCGCGGTGAGCGGCGGCGCTTGCGCCTGCATACCTACGCGCTCGGTCTATGTGCACTGGGATTGACGAAGAAGATCGTGTTCGCGGATTCGCTGGCGCCGATTGTTGACGATATATTTTTTCTCGGCCCGCGAACAACGGCTGAAGCCTGGATCGGGGCGTGGTTGTTCACGTTCCAGATTTACTTCGATTTTTCGGGTTACTCCGACATCGCGCTCGGTTGCGCCTACCTGCTCGGGATCCGCCTGCCGCGCAATTTTCGCACGCCTTATCTCAGCACCTCACCGCGAGAATTCTGGCAGCGCTGGCACATCACCTTGTCGCGCTGGATCCGCGATTATCTCTATATTCCGCTCGGTGGCGGCCGCGGTTCCCGCAGTCGCCAGCTCATCACGCTGCTTTGCGTGATGGGGCTTGCCGGTTTGTGGCACGGTGCGAATGCGACGTTCGTGGTGTGGGGTTTGCTGTGGGGTGCCTATATCGCCTTGCATCGTCTGGCGATTGCACTGATCGAACGCCAGGCGTGGACGACCACATCACTCGCGCGCTGGCCGCTGCAGGCGATAACCTACGTCGGCCATCTGTTCGTTGTGGTTTGTCTGTGGGTGTTTTTTCGTGCCGAAAATTTCACCGTCGCGAAAGCCTACTTTGCGGTCATGTTCAGCGCGCCGCAGATGCCCGCTGCCGGTGACGCCCTCGTGTTTGCGGGCGCCGCTGCCCTGTTGCTGTTGCATCGGCTAGAGGCCTGGCGCCCGATCGCGGCGACCGGCATCCGGGCGCGGCGCTGGAACAATCCGCTCGCCTGGGGATTTCTGGCTGGCATGTGTCTATGGCTCGTGCTGCTGCCATCGTACACACAGAACCCGTTCATCTACTTTCGGTTCTAGGCGATGAATGGCCAATCACAAAAACGATCGCGTGTCCTTCTCGCCATCGCCGGGATCGCGCTGTCGTTCGTCGTGCTTGAATGCGTGTTGCGAGTGATCGAAGCGACGCCCGCGTGGCGCGTATTGCCGATCGTCGAACGCGAACCCGGCTGGCCCGATCCGGATACGGGATACGCCTTGCGTCCGTCGCAGGCGATTATCAACGTGCGCGAGCAGCGCGCGAGGGTGACCACGAACAGCGCGGGCATGCGCGACCGCGAGCGCCGGATCGAGAAGCCGGCAGCATCGGTGCGTGTAGCCGTTACCGGCGATTCGTTTACCGAAGCGCTGCAGGTTGCCGACGACGAGACTTTCACGCGCCGCGCCGAACATCTGCTGAACACAAGGCATGCGAGGCCGCGATTCGAGGTATTGAATTTCGGCATGAGCGGCGCCGGTCCGGTGCAACAACTCGTGCGCGCGCGAATCGCGGCGGAGACATTCGCCCCGGATGCGCTCGTCATGCTCGTGAACGTGAATCAGCTGCGGCCGCGCTTGATGAGTGACGATACGCTGGGGCCCGCGTATGTGCGCACCGCTGACGGCGCGTTTACGCTTGGCACGGGCTTTCGCGAGCGCCGTTCGCAGCGCTTGCGTGATGGCATTGCCGGACGGGTATTTTTTGCCCTCATGGATCATTCGCGAATCGCGCGTGCGGCTTATCTGGCGGTGATTCATCGTGGTGTGCCGACTGCGCCGGCAGGTGTCGCGAGTCGTTCGCCCGTGTCCTGCACGCATGCGGCAGCGCGGATCCGCCGGGTGCATCAATTATGGGAAGCGCCCGCTCCGGCTCACACAAAGACGGTGCTCAGCGTCTGGTTGCAGGCGGTGGAGGCATTCGCCACCGCGCGCGACATGCCGGTTGCGCTCGTAATCATGGGCCTCGGCGCGCCCGTGGCTGACTGCCCCGCGGCAACGGCGGCGCGGCGTGAATGGGTCGGGTACGTCCGGAGGCACATTACTGCGGCGGGATTCAGCGTCCATGACGGCGATGCAGGAGTGGCAAGAATCGCGCGCGATGCGGGCATGACGCAGCCATTGAACGGGTTCGGCCGCAGCCTCGGCAGTGGTCATCTGAACCACGACGGACATCGCGTGTACGCGCAGTTGCTCAGCAACATCATCACGCCGTGGTCGCGCCTGGCGCCGCCCGGGCAACGTTAGGTCTCAGCACAACAGACCGATAACGCATTATATTGCATGAGGTTAAATATGCAGTATAATGCCGGCATGTCCGCTTCCCCTGATACTGTCCCGGACCAGGACAACGCCGCATATCTCGCCGAGATCGGTGCGCGCGTCCGCAGCATCCGCGCACGTCGCGGGATGAGCCGGCGTTTGCTGGCAGAGGCCTCGCGGGTGTCGGAACGCTACCTCGCGGATCTCGAGAACGGCAAGGGCAATATCTCGGTCCTGCGGCTGCGCGATATTGCCGCCGCAATGAGTGTGCCAGTCGAGGATCTCGTATCCGAACCGGTTCATGACAGTCCCGATTACGCGTTCATCCTGCAATATCTGCGTCACGCCGCGCCGGAAGAACTCGATCGCCTGCATCGCGCTCTCGCCGGTGGCGATGGCACACCGCGACGCTTCGTCGCTCTGGTCGGCTTGCGCGGGGCCGGCAAAAGCACGCTCGGCAACGCGCTCGCCACCCGTTTGCAGTTGCCGTTTATCGAGCTCGTCGACGAAATCGAGCAGCGCGCCGGCATGGCCGTCAGCGAAATATTTTCGCTCGGGGGCCAGTCAACGTACCGACGACTCGAGCGTGCGTGTCTCGATCATGTACTCGAGCACTCGCCGGGCGCCGTGATCGCCGTCGGCGGCAGCCTCGTCTCCGAGGCCGCAAGTTACGCCCGCTTACTGAGTCAATGCGTCACCATGTGGCTCCGCGCGGACCCGGCGGACCACATGCGGCGCGTTATCGCCCAGGGCGATCAGCGCCCGATGGCCGGACATTCGCGCGCGATGGACGATCTGCGCCGGATCCTGATCGAGCGTGCGGACTTGTACGAACGCGCGCACTACGTAATCGATACATCGACCAACGATATCAGCACGTCACTCGAGGAAATTCTGGCGCTCGCGGAAGTCGCCGCTCTCGCGAAGAACAAGGAAACCCCCACGTCATGAACAGCACCACACCGATACGCGCGGCTGAGTCCGGCGACACGCCAATTGATTTTCAGACCGAGCCGGGCCGCTACCGGCACTGGCGAGTCGCAATCGCTGGCAACGTCGCGACGCTCGCGATGGCTGTCAGCGAGAATGAAACCTTGCGGCCGGGTTACGAATTGAAACTGAATTCCTATGATCTGGGTGTGGATATCGAGCTCTACGACGCCTTGCAGCGGCTGCGCTTCGAACACCCGGAAGTTGGCGCCGTGATCATCACTTCGGCGAACGAGCGCGTGTTCTGTGCCGGTGCGAACATCAAGATGCTCGGCCGCTCCACGCACGCGCACAAAGTGAATTTCTGCAAGTTCACGAACGAAACCCGAAACTCGATCGAGGATGCGACGGAAAACTCCGGTCAGATTTACCTGTGCGCAATTAACGGCCCGTGCGCCGGCGGTGGTTATGAACTCGCGCTGGCGTGTGAGGACATCATCATGGTGGACGACGGCTCGACGACGGTGTCATTGCCGGAACTGCCGCTGCTCGGCGTGTTGCCGGGAACCGGCGGACTCACCCGGCTCGTCGACAAACGTTACGTGCGTCGCGACCGCGCGGATTTCTTCTGCACGATTGAAGAGGGCATACGCGGGCAGCGTGCCGTTGACTGGGGACTCGTCGACGCTGTCTGTCCGGCGTCCCGCTTCGACGATGAGGTTCTGGCCCGCGCCACGGCGGCCGCCGCGCGTTCCGATCGGCCGCGCGATGCCAGTGGTGTGGTGCTGAATCCGCTCGAACGGTCGGTCTCGGCGGACGCCATTACGTATCGTAACGTCAGTGTCGCTATCGACCGCAGCGGGCGCACGGCGACGATCACGGTGAAAACACCGGACGGCGCGCCGCCGGATCCGGGTTCCGTCGTCACGCTCGGCGATCAGTGGTGGGCGCTTGCGCTCGCGCGCGAACTTGACGATGCCATTCTCCATCTGCGTGCAAATGAGGATCAGATCGGCACGTGGCTGTTCACGGCCGAAGGCAGTCTCGACTACGTGCTGCAAACCGATGCGCTGCTCGAGGAACTGCGCGACGACTGGTTCGTGCGTGAAGTGCGCTTGTACCTGAAGCGTGTTTTAAAGCGCCTCGATGTGAGCTCGCGTTCCTTGATCGCGGCGATCGGTCCAGGCAGTTGTTTCGCCGGCACGCTGCTGGAAATTGCCTTAGCCTGCGATCAGGTGTTCATGCTCGATGGCGAATACGAAGGCGATCCGCGCCCGCCGGCGGAGATTCGCTTAAGCACGATGAATTATGGCGCTTACCCGCAAGTGAACGGTCTCACCCGGCTCGCAAGCCGGTTCCTCGGTGAACCGCGGATGTGTGACGAACTGGCCAGGCGGATCGGTGAGGGATTCGATGCCGCCGCCGCACAAGCGGCCGGGCTGGTGACATTTACACCTGACGACATCGACTGGGACGAGGAGATCCGGATCGTGCTCGAAGCGCGCGCGAGCTATTCGCCCGATGCCTTGACGGGCCTGGAGGCGAACCTGCGCTTCGCCGGCCCCGAGACCCTCGAGTCGAAAATATTCGCGCGCCTGAGCGCGTGGCAAAACTGGATATTTCAGCGGCCGAATGCGGTCGGCGAACATGGCGCGCTCACGCTCTACGGCAGCGGTGCGCGTCCCGATTACACGAAGCAACGCGTTTGAGCGTTGAAGGTACGGCTTATGGCAACCAGCGTTAACTACGGCGAACTCATTCCGAACAACGTCAACCTGTCGTCCGATCGGCGCCTGCAGCGAGCGCTTGAATCGTGGCACCCGAAGTTCATGGAGTGGTGGCGGGTGCGCGGGCCCGAGTATTTTCAGGACCGCGACATTTATCTGCGCACCGCGATCAGTGTCGACAAGAAAGGCTGGGCACACTTCGAGCCGCTGAAAATGCCGGATTATCGCTGGGGAATATTTCTTGCCGAGTCCACCGATGACAAGAAAATCACCTTCGGCGAACATCGCGGTGAACCCGTGTGGCAGGAAGTGCCTGGTGAGTATCGCGCGGCACTGCGTCGGTTGATCGTCACCCAGGGTGATACCGAGCCCGCCTCGGTCGAACAGCAGCGTTTGCTGGCGGCCACCGCGCCGTCGTTGATCGACATGCGCAATCTGTTTCAGGTGAACGTGGAAGAAGGACGTCACCTGTGGGCCATGGTGTATCTGCTCATGGCGCATTTCGGTCGCGACGGTCGCGAGGAAGCCGAGCAGTTGCTGATCCGCCAGTCCGGCGATGTGGACAAACCGCGCATTCTCGGCGCGTTCAACGAGAAGACTCCGGACTGGTTGTCGTTTTATATGTTCACGTTCTTCACCGACCGCGACGGGAAATATCAGCTCGCCTCACTGGCCGAGAGCGCGTTCGATCCCCTGGCGCGTTCGTGCCAGTTCATGCTTACAGAAGAAGCGCACCACATGTACGTTGGTGAAACCGGGGTCAGCCGGGTCGTTCAGCGCGCGTGCGATATCATGCGCGAGAAGAAAACCGATGATGTGCGTTTGCACGGCGGCATCGATCTGCCCACCTTGCAGAAGTACATCAACTTCCACTTCAGCGTTTCCGAAGACCTGTTTGGCTCCGAACGATCGACGAACGCTGCCAACTATTACACTGCCGGCTTGAAAGGACGTTACCAGGAATCGCGTCTCAGCGACGACCATGTCTTGCAGGACGAACCTTATGCCGTCACCGTGGTGGAAGACGGGCGTCTCGTCGAACGCGAAGAATCCGCGCTTGCGGTTGTGAACGAGCGCTTGCGCGATGATTACATCGCTGATTGCCAGCGCGGTGTCGATCGTTGGAACAAAATCATCGCGGAACACGGGATCGACTTCGAGTTTAAACTGCCACACCGCGCTTTCCATCGCCAGATTGGCGAGTTCGCGGACGTCGATGCCACCCCGTCCGGGCAGATTATCGACGCCGCCAGCTGGCAGTCGCGGGTGGACGAGTGGTTGCCGAACGATGCCGATCGCGAATACGTGAAATCACTGATGGTACAGGTGACGGAGCCGGGCGAGTTCGCCTCGTGGGTGGCGGCGCCGCGGATCGGGATCAACAATCAAGCGATCGATTATCCTTACGTCACGCTGTAGCACCCCCGGATCGCTTTGCGCCCCGGGCCAGCTGATTGCGTCCAGCTTTTACTCAGTATGGTTTGTTGAATGGGAAAAATAACTGCAACCGACAGGGACGGTGTCCGCCATGAACTGGCCGCCGCCGACGGACTCAGCCTGATGGAGATCCTGCGTGACGGCGGACTCGACGTCGAAGCAATTTGTGGCGGACAGTGCATCTGTTCAACGTGTCACGTGTACGTCGATCCGGCCTGGGCGGACGCGCTGCCGCCGCGCAGCGATGCGGAGCAGGTGCTCGTTGAGGACACCGGTCATTTCCGCGCGGGTTCACGCTTGAGCTGCCAGATTGACTACAGCGCCGCGCTCGATGGTCTAACGCTCGAACTCGCGCCGGAGTTCTAGCACCTCAGCGCCGCGCCGCAGTCAGCCCGCGAGACGCGATGTTCCGGCCGTGGCCACCTCGTCGTTCGTGTGCAGGGCGCGAAAACGCGCCGCTTCTGCCGTTCCCATGTACTTGTTCAGATGCGGCAACTCCGTGCGCATCAGATCCACCCACAGCAGACAATCGATAGAGTTGTTGAACTGCGGGTCGATGTTGAAGCCGAGGATCTGACCACCGAGCTTCAGATACTGGCGTAACAGCACCGGCACTCCCTTGTCTTCCGACTCAACCGTATTCAGTAAGTCGGCGATGATGCGCAGGTCGATACTGTCGAGATCGACGAGGTTTTGCGTCAGGTCGGTTTTCAGCCGAAACGGTGTGCGCGGTTTTACCAGGCTCGCGCGCCGCACCTCGGAATTTGTCTGGCGCAGAAACTGCACGAGGATTTCCTGCGACACCGGATGGTAGTCATTGCTGATGCTCACCGGACCGAACAACACGCGGTATTGCGGGTGTTTGATCACATAGTTCGCAATCCCTTTCCACAGCAACATCAACGACGAATAGCTGCGTTGGTATTCGCTGGCCACGAATGAGCGGCCGAGTTCCAGCGCCGAGCGCAAATCGTTTGTCAATTCGGGCGCGAGCTTGAACAGGGAGTGCACGTAGAGACCCTTGCTGCCGTAACGATCGAGAATGCGATCGGTGTGGCCGAGGCGGTAGCCGCCGACAATCCGGCTCGCCTGGCGGTCCCACACGAACAGGTGCGTGTAGTAGCTGTCGTACAGATCCAGATCCGACGACTTGCCGGTGCCTTCGCCGACTTCGCGAAACGAGAGTTCGCGCAGGCGGCCGAGTTCCTGCAGCAACAGCGGGATCTGATCCGCGGTGGCGTAGTACACCTCGTTCGCGCCGCTCGTCAGCAGCTGCTGGGTGGGCGGCAGGCCGTCGATTTCAGCAGCGAATGCCGCCGGGTCACCGCCAAGCGCGATATCCACCCGCGGTCGGGCGCGCTTGTCGATCGGGCCAAGGGCAATGCCCCGACCGGACTTTTCCTTCAGTAAGTATGTTTTCGTGCGCAGGTAGCGCGTGACCGCAGCGCGTTCACCGAGCGACTCGAGAAGCGACGGCGCGATCGCCCGGCCGAAGCGGACGTCGATCGTGGTCCCGTGTTTGTTCATCATTTCGCGTACGAGCAGGGCCGTGCGCAGGTTCGGATTGACGAGCCCGGCGAGTTGAAATAACGCACTGTTACGGCCGCCGATATGCATGGGTACGACCGGCGCGCCGGATTTTTCCGCGAACCGGGCGACGCCCTCATCCCATGCCGGGTCGCTGACATGCCATTCACGCCGGTTCAGGCTGGACACCTCGCCGCCGGGAAATACCATCAGCATCTTGCCCTCGTTGAGCCACGTCGTTGCTGCCCGTGCGGTGGCGATATTGTGCCGGATCGCGGCTTTGCCGCCGAACGGGTTGATCTGGAAAAACAATGGAATGAGTTGCGTAAAACGGGCGAGGAAATGATTGGCCATCACCTTGAAATCAGGGCGGACGCAGGCGAGCAGTTGCATCACGATCAAACCGTCGAGCATGCCGTGCGGGTGATTCGCGACGACGATGCACGGGCCTTCGGCGGGTACGTGCGCGAGTTCGTCGTCCGCGTAGCGCAATGTCACGCCGAGGCCGTCGACGACGGCGCGCGACAGCTCCGGGCCGCTGAGATCGGCGGAAAAGCCGTAGTAGAAATCGGCCAGACGGCGCAGGCCGAGCAAGGTGTCGGCCGTGGCCGCGACCGGTTTACGCGCGAGTTTCAGGCCCGACGGCAGAAAAGGTTCGACGGAGAAATTAGCGCGTTGAGATTTGGTCGCCATGCAGGGTTCCTGTCCGGATAGTCGCTCGGGCTATACCGACCGTGATACTGAAACGTTGTTACAATGCCGGGTCACGATGCAGTTCCATGCCCCAAAACCGCAGAAGTCACCCGATGCCATCGGGTTCACGCCGGAATTGCGCACGCCGATTACTATACGCCGGTTACCCCGCGGATGCATGAGAGCAATGGTATCGATTTTGCCGTTAACCGCGCCTGAATGGGCACATTTGTGCGTCCGTCGCGGCACCCGTCGCGCCCGGCAATGAAACCGGCCTGGTCGCTCGATGATATCGCCTGGTCGACGCTCGCGCCGCACAGCGTCGATCCGGATTTGCTTGAGGCGGTAAAGGCCGCGGCGCTCGTCGAGGCAAACAGCGCCGATTATGTGCGCTATCTGCACAACGTGTTTGCCGACGATCCCGAGTTTCGCGAGGCTGCGTCGTACTGGGGCGTCGAAGAGCGCCAGCACGGCGATGCACTGGGTCGCTGGGCCGAGGCCGTCGACCCCACGTTCAGCTACGAACAGTCACTGGCGCGTTTTCGCGCCGGCTACCAGATCCCCGTCGATGCCGAGCAGTCCGTGCGCGGTTCGTGTGCCGGCGAGCTCGTCGCGCGTTGCGTCGTTGAATCCGGCACGTGCTCATTCTATTCCGCGATCCGCGATCGCACGGCAGAACCGGTGCTGAAACAGATTGCGGGCTTCATCGCCCAGGATGAGGCGCGCCATTATCGGCTGTTTAAAACACATCTCGACCGCTATCTCGCGCGGCGCAAGCTGGGTTTTTTCGAACGCTGCCGGATAGCCTATGCGCGCGTTGTCGAAGCCGATGACGATGAGCTGGCCTACGCCTATTACAGCGCGAACATTGCCACCTTGCCGGTACCACGCGAGTACGAGCGTCGCGACTGCGCGCGCGCCTATTCGCGAAGAACGCTCGAGCTCTACGAACCGAAACATTTGCGGGCGGCGCTGCACATGATCTTGAACGCCGCGAACATCAACCCGGCGGGGCGCGTCGCGAAGATCAGTGTATGGCTTGGCTGGCGCGCTTTGCAGTTTCGGATCAGGCGACTGCAGCACGCTGGCGCTGCCTAGCCGGCGGCCGGCAAACGACAGCGCGCGTTACGGCAATGCGCGCGCTTGCCCGTCCATGCTGCGCTCGATGTACGCACCCTGAACCGACGTATCGCCGCTCGCGGCGTTGTTCATCCAGCTCAGCGCGATTGCTCCTGGCGCTGCACGCGTGACCACGCGAAAGGCGCGGCGAGCTGGTGGAGAAAGCGGGACGGCATGAATTCCCGGATGCCGATAATGTCGATGTGTTTATCGCGCGGGTACAGAAACGTTCCGCACAGCATATCCCACAGCATCAGGTTCTCGCCGTAATTACGGTTGCCCTCGGCGGGGTTCATGGAATGATGCCAGCGGTGCAGGTTTGGCGTGTTGAACACGTAGTTTAGCCAGCCGCAGCGCATATCCACATTGCAGTGGGTGAGGATGCCGATATACGCCGTAATGGCGCTCACCCACACAATCGCATCCATCGAGATCCCGGAGATGAACAGGAACGGCACACTTGCGGCGACGCTGGCAAGCGAGTCGACGAAATGAAAGCGTCCCGTATTCACGATCCAGAGCTTCTTCACGCTGTGGTGCACGGCGTGAAAGCGCCATAACAATGGCCATTCATGGGCCAGACGGTGGGCCGCGTACAGACCGATCTCCGACACCACGAGGCCGATCACAACCTGCAGCGCGAGTGGCAGGGTTGCGATCGTACTGCCGCGACCGTCACCGAACAGGCCCAGTGCGATCAGTTGCACGATCAGCAGCTGCACCAGCCCCTTGTTCAACAGCGTGTGGCCAAGGTCGGCGCCAAGCTGACCATCCGGGCGGCGCCAGTCGTCACGATATGGCAGACGTCGCTCGAGCAGCAGCAGCCAGCAGACGATCCAGGCGTAAGACAGATTGAAGTAGAGAACTTCGCGCCCAAGGGAAAAACCCAGTGCAAGTATGGCGCCGGAAGAAAGCAGCAGGAACGGCCATGCGGTGGCCGCCATCGCGTGACGCAAGCCCGTCCTGGGCGGCGTTGCCCCGCGTGGTGCCGCGCCGGCCGCGAGCCCTAGTTCCCGCTCGCGCATTGCCAGCGAACCGCCGTCGATACGAGGTACTGGTCGCTTTTCTTGTCGCGTGCCAGGCCGCACAACACGTCCGCGCTGATGCTCAGTTTGCCGTCGGCCTGCTCGATGTAGAACGAATAGCGCGGACTGCAGTTACCACCACACTGTGCATACAGGGCTTTGCCGTCTTCGCCGCGGCCCTGCGAGAATTCCATGATCCACTCGTTCAGTTTCGCCAGCGAGGGAAATTCGCGGCGCGCGAACCTCAGGGGGTTCGTCGCCGTTTCGTCTTCAAGGTTAAGGCACAGCGCCTGCTGATCGCTTTCGGGCAGAAATACGGTGGGTTCAACCTTGTACACTATCCGCGCTTGTGGTGGCGCCGTGCAGCCGTCGCCGCAGGCTGGCGCGAGCTTGAATGCGTCGGACTCGACGGCGGTTGCGAGCAGGCGTTTCGCGATGGCGCGGAGCGATTCAGGGTGTTCCGCGATGTTCTTCATGAAGCCGACGGAGCCGAGTTCGCTGTCGAGGGGGATTTCCGCAATACCACCCTCGCAAGCCGTTGCCGCGGCGCCGGGTTCGTCCGTTTCGTCGATCAGATCCGCGTACAGGCAGGTAGACATCAGCAGGCACAGCAGGCCGACAAGGGGGCCCGCAGGGCGATAGAATTTATTATTGATGCGACTGCTCCCTCGATGGCGGCCGGTATAGTAGTACGAAACGGCTGCTTAACCTAACCTGAATTCGGCGCGCGCGGCGGCGCCGGGAGAGCTTGAGCGGCCGCGGGCGTCGCGGCCGGGAGGCGGTTAAACCCGCTCTATTCGCAGGTGCCGGTGATCACCATGTCGCCGGTAACGCCGAGAAAGGGCTTTTTCGGGCCTTCCGCATAGACGCGAACCCACAGGTATTTCAGATTGTTATAGGGCGCGTTCGCGAGCCAGACGATTTTCATCGCTTCCTGCTCGGTGCCCGGACTCAGGATGCGGCCGTCCGTGGCATCGACGGTGGCGAAAGGGCCACCGGCGACGATGCCCGTTTTACGGTCGACCGCAAAGCGCGACTGGTGCATGGCAATGGCTTTGGCAAAGTCCGTCGATTCGAGTTCACCATCACCGCCGAGCTCCGAGACACTGACGGTGTCGCACACGAACAGGTGTTCTTCGGCCATACAGGGCATGGCGACACACAGCGCCAGCAGCGCGAGGGAAATCCGATCCATTTCAAACTCCGAACGTCAGGGTTCTTGCCGGGCAAAAAGATACCGCGAATCGTGCCCCGCGGCCATAGTCCGGCCGCGGGGCGGGTTGCGCATGGTCGGTGCGTAGCTCATCAGTTACGGCGATCTCCGGGATCGCTGCAGCCCGTTTAATCCTGGGCCCCGCTGCGCCCGGCCGCAACTGCGAGTCCCGCGCTAGAAGGCGTACTGCCAGCCGACGGTAAGCATGTAGTCCGTTTCCATCTGCGGACCGTTCAAGTCCTGCATGACGGGTATCCCCCCTTCGACCGCAATTCGCTGGCCGTGCCAGATGCCGGATTGGCCGACGAGGTTGAGGCCGAACATCAAATCGAGTCGCTCACCGCCGTAGTTGTCCGGATCCGCGGTTTGCACCGGGCCGACGATCGCGGCATCGCGACCATCGATCGTGCCCATCGTGCTGAATGCGAGACGACTCGAGACACTGAGCCACGGCCGCACGGCATAGGCCAGCCAGCCGCTAAGCTCGTGACGGTCACCCCACTGGTAACCATTATCGCGCTCGAGGCGCACCGTGCCGCTGTATTGCGCGCCCCAGGAACGCTCGCCATTGCGACCGGTGTAGGTAAGGCCCGGCAGCCAGTCCAGGGTGCCGGATCCGAGTTGCATCGCGTAAGGCATGCGCGGGTTTGGTCGTGCACCGGTGGGGGCGAGAATTGTGTCGCGTTCCGTCGTCGAACCGGTCGGAATACTGAAACCGAACTTCACGTGCGTCTTGTGCGCGCCGGACTCGTACAGCCGGAACAGGCCGGACAGTTTCGTGTCGCCAATACCGGACGACTTCGTTGTAAACGTGCCGAGCCGGGTTGTGCCGGCCGGGCCCATGAACGTGATGTGGTCCATCTCTTTTTCCGTGTGGTTCAGCATCGCCATCAGCGTCACCCAGTCGGCCGGTGCATACATAACACCGACCATGTGCATCTGCATCGTCATGCGGGTCGGCACCACCCGCAAGGTTGGCGGTTGCATTGGTTGTCCGAAGAAGCGGTTCGGGACCGTCGTCGCGATCGTTTCGGCAGCGACATCGTTGTCACCGATGCGGTTGCCGTCCATATCCATGTGCATGAAGCGATACGACAACATGAATTCGCCGAACTTGTGTCGGTGATCGCCCATAACCCCGATCGGGGCGTGCCCGTCCGCACGCAATATGCCGTCGGCGAGCGCGCCGGAAGTGATCGCCCAGAGGGCAAGTGCGCCGATAAATGCGCCAGAAATTCTCATTATTCAATCCTCAGTCAGTGTCACAGCATGCGCAGACGGCCACTGCACGTCCGCGCAAATCAATGCCCCGTTAACCTCGGGACGACGGGTTCAGACTGACAGGAGGAGCGGCGGCCCGCGGGCGCGGTGTGCGGAAGGGAATACGCGCTCGGGCGCGGGTTTTTGCGCGACGGCAGGCGCGGTTGATCCGGGAACGACGCCGGGGACGGTTATGTTGCCGTGTGCGCTCGCCAGCGAACTGCCGGCCCACAGCGCGCACGCGGGGTCGGCGACGGTAAGCGAGAGCTCGGATTGTGAGCCACCGTCGCGGTGTTGATGGTGCGCATGCTCCGCCGGACCGGCGTCCAGCCAGGCGGCAAGGCCTGGCGACTGTTGCGGACAAACTGCGAGCACCGGCAGTGCAAAGCCGTTCCCCGCCGGGATCTCGAGCATAAAGCCGGTGGCGACCGACGCCCGCATCATGATCGCGATCAGCACCGCCAGCGTGACGTTGTGGTTCGCGATAAAACGGTGCAGTCGCATCGCCCGTATTCTAAATACGTGCTTTAAATTATGAAACACCGACCTTGATGGACCCGATGCCGTTCCCCTCCCAGGTTAATTGATATGGGAGGGGAAGGGACAGGGATGGGGTGTAGAGAGCGATCCCGGTCCCGAAGTCGTCGGGTCTCAGGTTTACGCACACCTATTCAGAACCGTTGCCGTGAATATGCGACTGCGGGACGCGGCGCGACGGACCACTCGGCGCTATACTTCGTGGGCAGAGCAACAGGGAGTCGCTCGACCGGGACGACGCCACAACAGAGCCGGATTTTAATCATGGACAGAGCCAGAAATTCGCCACCCGAATCACTTGAAGCAACCCGCGCGTTCACGTCGCGATCCGCGCAACGCGCGGCCGTGTATTTGTGCTACGCCCCGGACGATATAAACGCGGCCCGCGCCTGCGCGCTGATTTTTGAATCGCACGGCACCCCGTGCTGGTTTACCGATCGCGATATGACGAGCGACCGCGTATGGCCGCAATGCGTTATCGAAGCGATCGAAAGCGCGAAGTTCTTCGTGCTCTTGCTGTCGCAGCGCGCGGTAGCGTCAGCGGCCATCATCCCCGAGATTAACGAAGCGCGCGCCGCCGGGCGCACGATCCTCGTGCTGCGCGCGAGAAACGTGGAGAAGAATCGCGAGCTCGCGGCTTTGCTCGAGACGGCGCACGAAATGCGGGTGGCCGATCCGCCGAGCGACGAGGATCTTGATGCCGCGTGGCGGAAACTCGTCGAGATTGAAACGAATACCACCGGCGAAAGCGTCCCGGAACCACCGGTTGCCGCCGCCGCACCCCGCATCGAAAGCTTCATCGTCCAGTTGGAGTGTTTGCGCGGCAAGATGTCGGGCAAACTTTCCGCACGCCTGAGCGAGGGGAACCGGATCGTCTTCGGCCGCGGATCCGAAGCGGACGTTCGCATCGACGACGAGCGCGCATCGCGCCGTCATGCCGGTCTCCTCGCCGAGCGCGATCCGAAATTCGGACTCGAGCTCTATCTCATGGATCTGATGAGTCGCAATGGTACGTGGGTGCGGTACCGCCGCGAAGGTGATGCCGACATCTCGAAATTTCTCGAGCAATCGCAGGCGCGTATTACGAACGGCGCGATCGTGCGGATCGGCAACACGGATTTCAGGGTAAAGGTGGCCGCGGTACCAACGCCGATCGTCTCTGTGGGTCGCTGACGGCGACGCATCCGGGGGCACAGGCATCAATACCCGGCCTGCGCCATTCTCAATCAGCTTAACGTGCGTTACGCGCCCGCACGTGCGCAGTCCCCGCTGTTGCATCGTTTCCGTCGAGCGTTCCGCGTGGGACCGCAAAGTCGACCCTTGTATTAATATACGAAACAGTACAATATTTATCCGGGACTAACGTGATAAACGCGGGAGCGGTCGCATGGGAATCATCGAACAGCCACAGAGCCCGCTCGTGTCGCGCCTGGCCGGGGTACATTTGTTCGGCTTCGACGGCGCGCCGTGCTCGCAACGGGTGAGCTTCGCGCTCGCGGAGAAAGGGCTCAAACGCTGTGGGCGGGTGCATTGGGCCGACACCAGGCCAGCCTCCCTGAACACACCGCCGGGACATTATTTGTTGCGTCAGGTGTCGTTGATCAAACACGAAAACATGACCGCCGCGTTCGCGCAGATTCAGCCGAATATGGTGATCCCGGCGCTCGTCCATGACGGCCGCCTCGTGATTGAATCAATGGATATCATCGAATACCTCGATGAGATGTGGCCGCAGAACCCGTTGTTTCCCACCGAGCCCATGGCGGCCGCGTTGTGTCGCGAACTCGTCGACCAGGGCAAGGCCCTGCACGTCGCGATCCGTTATGTCTCGTTTCACTGGAGTCTTGGCCGCATCGGCAAGACGGATGCGGCAACCCAGGCCGAAACCGCGCGTTTGCAGCGCAACGGTTCGCCGGAGCAACTCGCCGAGTTTTACGCAAAATTCAACCACGACGCGATCGACGAAGCCACATTCCGTGCGCACCTGCAGACGCTTGAAAGTGCGTACGCAACACAGCAGCAACGCCTCGCGAGCGACGCTCGACCTTACCTCACGGGCGAGCAATTCACGATGGCGGACATTATCTGGTCGCTCAAGGTATTGCGCCTGCTTGAATGCGGGTATCCGCTGAAACGCAACTTTCCGTTGCTCGCCGCCTGGTACGAGCGCGTCGCTGCGCGACCGGGATTTCGCGAAGGCGTGTTCACGCACAACCGCCTGTTCCATTACGGCTTTCGCATGAAAGCATTCGTCGAGAATCTAATCGGACGCGGCATTCGCAACGCAAGCAGAGCCGCGGCCGCGTAATCCCGCAGCCCGGCCCTGGGATTCATCGGTTCGCCACCACAAGATAAGGAGTCAGCGCAGTGACCACGCAAATGAACGTCGGGATCCTGATTTTCGAAGACATGACCATGCTCGATGGCTACGCGCCATTGCAGATGTTCGCGTTCGTCGAACAGTTCAACACGTTCACGTACGCCCGCGAGAAGCACCCGCTGCGCTCGGACTGCGGCGCGATGCTGACCCCGGATTACGGCTTCGGGGATTGTCCGCCGATCGATGTGCTTGTGGTTCCCGGCGGTGGCAACGTCTTGCCGCAAATGATCGACCCCGCGACCCAGGCGTTTCTCAAGGAACGCGGGGCCACGGCGAGTTACGTGACGTCGGTGTGCACCGGGGCGCTGATCCTCGCCGAAGCCGGGTTGCTCGACGGTTTCCGCGCGACCACGCACTGGGGCTGGATCGAAACGCTCACGGCATACCCGCAGATTGAGGTTGTCGACGAACGGGTTGCGATTGATCGCACACGGATAACCGGCGGTGGCATTACCGCCGGCCTCGATTTCGCGCTCACCGTGATCGCGGAAGTCGTCGCCCCGCACGTGGCCCAGGCGATCCAGCTGATTTTTGAGTACCGGCCGCAACCGCCGTTCGCTACCGGATCTCCGCAGCAGGCGCCGGCGCAAATCCTCGAACACGTCAAGCAACAGATCGCAACACAAAGTGGCGACTTGTTCGATTATGTAAAAGGCAAATCCGCTGCCTGAAGCTTATCCGTCGCAGGGCCGCGTGCGCTGACACTCGTGGCCCGAATCGTCGCGCCAATTTGCTATATTGGCCGCGCGCAGCCTTACTTGCGCGTCACCGGAGGACGGCTTTGAGTGCAATGCAGCGGTTTCCGCGGCCCCGTTTCGCTCGCACGGGGGCCCAATCATGACGGGCCCACTCAGTGTCCGCGAAAATATCGCCGGATGGCTCGCCGCCTTCAACGCGAAAGACCTCGACGGGCTGAAATCGTACTACGACCCGGAGTCCCGCTATGCGAACGCGGCGGCGCCGATGTACCACGGTGTTGATGCGATCATGGGGTGGTACGAGCAGGCATTCGCGATGGTCGCCGGCACCTTGCATTTCAAGGAAGAATTTCTGATCGAGGAAGACAGCATGGCCTTGCTCGTGGGGAAGTATTACTTCGCGCCGCCGCCCGGCGGCGGGGCAGCAACGGAGAATGCTACCGGCCGGGTTGCCCTCGTTTACCGGCGCACGCGTGGCAATCGCTGGTTGCTGCTGTTCGATATGGACAACACCCCGCCGGACGTGAGTCCCGGTGATTTCGATCCGCGCGCTGCTGCGGACCGCTAGACCGCTGGTGGCAGCGCCGGCGTGTGATGCGAGCAGCGGTCGCTAACATGGAGCGCCCGTGCCGTGTCTGAATACAGTGCAACGGTAAGCTGGGTTCGGGCCAGCACCGAAACTTACATCGACAACAATTACAGCCGCCTGCACGAATGGCGTTTCGATGGCGGCACGTGTGTGCCGGCATCCGCATCGCCTCACATCGTGCCCTTGCCCTTGTCAGTGGCCGCCGCGGTGGATCCGGAGGAAGCGTTTGTCGCCGCGCTGTCGAGTTGTCATATGCTGTTCTTCCTGTCGATCGCGGCCAGGCAGTGCTACATCGTCGATCGCTACGTCGATCACGCGGTAGGCGTGCTCGCGCCCGACAGCGCCGGCCGGGATGCGATGACGCGCGTGATCCTGCGCCCCGAGATCGCGTTTTCCGGCCCACGACAGCCAGCGATCAGCGACCTTGAACGGATCCATCATCGCTCACATGAACTGTGCTTTATCGCGAACTCCGTACGCACCACGATCGACATCGAAATCCCGCCCGCAACGCGCGCGAGTCTTGACCGTTGAGCTTGCGACTTCCGCCCCAATGCCCCGAGCCGTAAATGCTCCGTGCACTGTTGGCCCCTTGCGCTTGCGATCCGGAGTTCCAGCGCCTGCCGTAACGCGGCCCGACAGCGATTGACGCTATCGCTGCGTTATTCCCCCGGCACGTCAAGCGGCTGGGCACGCCTGCCCGCACATCAGGCCGCTGCTGCTTTGCGCCAGAACCGGTAGCGCAGCGTGGCGCGAAGCGCGCGCGGTTCCACCGGATGCAGATGCACGTGGTCTACCCCTGCGCGCACCGGCAACCCGGCACCACACGATATCGCGGGATCCCCGGGCAGGCAGGACGCGTAAAAGTAACTGATCTCGGGATCCGTGGTGCCGGCGTCACCGACACACACGAGTTCGGAATCGAGTTCGAGAGACCACACGCTGATGGACGAATTCAGGCGACCGAAGTAAGCGCCACGAATGCCGGTCTCCACGCAGGTGGAGCGTACAAGCGGATCGACGGGAAGGGCCCGATCGCCGCTTGACGGATCGATCCGCGCGACCGTGCCGCGGGCTTACTGATATTTGCCGAACAAGGAAGAGAATTCGTCTTCATCAACGAACACATCCTCGGCTTCGAGGCTGAGGTGCGGTTCGATAACATTCTGCAGATAGTCGTGCACCGCATATAACGCTTCCATGGGCACGCCGGCAACGCGTAGATTGCTTACCGCGAGTCCCGAGTTGCCGTCTTTGAGTTCAATTACATGGGGTAGCACTACCGGCAGGAAATGGCTGTCGAGCATCAGCTGATAGCCGCGGTAGAAACTGCCGCAGAAGTCGAGAAGATTCTCGTCAAACTGGTTGCGCGCGGCTTTCATCATGCCCATGCGCGATGACGACAGATCTTCCGTCGAAACGCAGTAATCCGCACCGACGAACGTCAGACTTTCCCATTCACGCCCGGACTGATGGCACACCGCACCCATGACGCCGATGTCCCAACACGGTTCGACCTGCTGCGGCAGGGTCTTGCCTTTGAGAATTCCCCGGTCTTTCAGTACGAGTCGCCCCTTGTCTCGCATAAGCTGGCCGAGTGATACGCTTTCCTTCGATACACTGAGCACGAGCAACTCGCCGAGCCCGCGTTCGAAAAGGGAAGTGATTAATTCCTGTAACGCTGTCTTCATAAAAATTCAGTCATCGGTCGCTTTGCGCTGACAGAGTCGTAGCGGACTCCTGGCATCTATTTTAGCGGTTCTGTCGGGGCGCGTGATTTGTTCTTCGCAACCCGATGCGGCCGCGCGATTGGCATGGCCCCGGGCCGGACAACGATAATCATCATCGACGCCTTCAGTCCGCGGCGTTACCCGAATTGTCGGCACGATCTGCCTCGCGCTTAAACCCCGGCTCCGCTTGCACCGAAACCGGCCGTCCCGGCGCAACGATCATCCGCGGTGGGGCTAAGCATCGGCGACAGGCCGTCGCATCCTTGCCGGCGGTTCCCGCGGTGCAGGTGCTGCGCGTTTGCATTCTGCGTTAAGCTCCCGCGCTCAGGGCATCAGCCGCGCGGCTCGCCATCGGCGGCACAATCGGCTGCAACTCCGAAGTAACAGAGGTAAGAAAGAATGCTTGGATCAAATCCCGGTTTGTTGGCGATTCTTGAGGCGAAGCCCGGCAAACAGGCGGCGCTGGCCGAGTTTCTCAACACTGGCCTGGCGATGGCCGCGCGCGAACCCGGCACCCGCAGCTGGTACGCGTTCCGGATCACCGAGTCGAGTTTCGGGATCTACGATACGTTCCTTGACGCAGAGGCGCGCGACGACCACCTGTCCGGACCGCTGGCGCAAGCACTCGCGGATATCGCGGATGATTTGCTTGTGGGTCCGCCCGAAGTGCAGCGCCTCGACGTGCTCGCATCGAAGTCATGAAACAACATCCGAGCGTTGGTTCGGCCCATCCGCGGTTTGCATCGTCTGTGCGTTGTTACCGGCATCGAAAGCAGCCGGATTTTCCTTCACGATCGACACAGGCGTCTTGAAAGGCGGGACGAATGAGCAGCAAAAGCAGCAATCAGAAACCGCGCATGATCCTCAGCGCGTTCGACATGAATACGGCCGGCCATCAGGCTCCCGGCCTGTGGACCCACCCTGACGACCAGTCCCATCGCTACAAGGATCTGGACTACTGGACCGAGCTCGCACAACGGCTGGAGCGCGGCGGCTTCGACTGTTTGTTTATGGCCGACGTGCTGGGCGCTTACGACGTGTATGACGGTTCGCGCGATGCGGCAGTCCGCGGCGCGGCGCAGATTCCGGTCAACGATCCGATGCTGATCATTCCGGCGATGGCGGCGGTAACGGAACGCCTGTGTTTCGGCGTCACGGTCTCGCTGACCTACGAGCTGCCGTACGCGTTTGCGCGGAAAATGTCGACGCTGGACCACATCACGAACGGCCGCATCGCCTGGAATATCGTCACGTCCTATCAGCAAAGCGCGGCGGTGAATCTCGGTCTTCAGCGCCAGATCCCGCATGACGAACGTTACGACATTGGCGAGGAGTTCCTCGAGGTTTGCTACAAGCTGTGGGAAGCATCGTGGGAAGACGACGCGGTCGTGCATGACCGCACGCGCGGTGTTTATACCGATCCGGCGAAAGTTCACGACATCGAACATGCAGGCAAGTACTACACCGTACCGGGGCCGCACCTGAGCGAACCGTCGCCGCAGCGAACGCCATTCCTGTTCCAGGCCGGCGCGTCCGCACGCGGACGGCTGTTTGCCGCGCGGCACGCGGAAGCGGTGTTCCTCACGGGCACGAATGCTGAAGACATGCGGCCCATCGTCGATTTGTTACGCATGCAAATCGCCGAACAGGGACGCGACCCGCGCAGCGTCAAGTTCATCATGATGCTTGCCCCGATCACTGCACCGACGGAACGCGACGCGAAGGCGAAGCTCGCGAAAATCCTCTCCCACGGCAATCACGACACCGCGCTCGCGCTGTACGGCGGCTGGACCGGAGTCGATCTGGCCAACGCCCCGCGCGATTTGCCGTTGCAGAAATTCGAAGGCGACAACGTGCGCGCGATGCTCGATATGTTGACCCGGGTTGACAGCGAACTCGTATGGACCACCGAACGGCTCGCGGATTGGCTGTGCCTCGGCGGCATGAGTGCGGCAACGACGGGTGATCCGGAAGCCATCGTCGATGAAATGGAACACTGGATGGAAGTTGCCGATGTCGATGGCTTTAATCTTGCCCGTACCGTCGCCCCTGGCTCCATGAACGACTTCATCGAACTCGTCGTGCCGGTGCTGCGCCGGCGCGGACACATTCCGCAGAACCCGCCCGGCGCGATGACGATGCGCGAACGCTTCGGTGGTGCGCGCCGCTTGTCGCCCGATCACCCTGGCGCAGGGCATCGCCGTGGCTTGACGTCGGTACGCACCCAAATGCCAATCACTTTTGAGGCGCGGCCGCGCAAGATCGGCTTGCTTGTAACGCTGACGGTAAAGCCGGGCAAGCAGGATGAATTGATCGCGTGGCTCCGCGATTCGCTCGACAATGTGATGAATGAACCCGGCACGATTACGTGGTATGCGTACCGTGTCGACGAAACGACGTTCGGCATCTTTGATACGTTCTACGACGAGATCGGCCGCCACGCGCATATCAACGGCAAGGTAACGGAATCGCTGGGCAAGCTCACATCCAGCCTGCTCAGCCGGCCGCCCGAGGTGCGACAGATTGATGTGCTGGCGGTGAAGTCGAGCTGATCTGCGTCTGAACGGGCGGTCGCGCCCGCCGCGGAATACCGCGCGGCAGGATAACTTCCATGGCGTGCCGGCGCGCGAACTCCGGCACTTGTAGACGTTATGCGTTACGCATCCAGGCTGCTGCGATCAGCAAACGCCGATACGCATCAATCATCGAGCGGCTTGCCGTTCAGCGACGTCGAATTACACACCTCGTGCGGGTTTCGAATCGTATCCATCAGAAAGCACATGCGTTCCGCGGTCGCCACAAGCTTCGTGATTTCCTCTGGCGAGGCCGGGGAATCGATTTGCAGTGACGTTTCGATATCCACGAGGCGACTCTGCACCGTGTCCGCCCCGATTGATCCCGTCTGTTCGAATACCGGTTTAACGGTCATCGATACATCGCGGAGTTCTATCTTTCTTGCCTCACTCGACCGAGAAAGTTGGGTAAGCATTCAAAACGCGATAGATGCCGCGAAGTACGCCAGCGGTGGTGGTGCCGTGTTATCTCCCCCGAGGCTCTCGCCCTCATCGCAGATCATCTCGAACTGATCGAAGCGGGCTTTCTTCGTCTGCCGTTCACCCTTTTTCGTGAGCACCTCAAAAGAAATCTGCATGCCGCCGTCTACGCGTGAGAATTGAAACGGGGAGTCACCCGCGGCCGCCGCCTGGAATGGGGATTCATGGTCACTCATTCATCACCTCGCCTGAATTGGGTTTCGTGCCCGTGATGCTACACGGGGCAGCAAATCACAACCAGCGAGGGCCGGATGCTGATTGCGCAGCTGTGCGCGTCATAGAGCCGCGAGCGCGAGATCCCGGTGATATAGCGATCGCACTGTCAGGATTTTTTACAAATACAGGCGCAGAAAAAGCGGGAAATTCTTGGATTCTTTACACGGGCGCCGCAGGGAGGGCGTAACTTGCCGGTTTTCCCGCTGTTAATGAATTGGTTCGATACTTGCTTCGGTTGGGATACTCACTGCTTTTGGAGACGAAAAAATGCATCGATCCGGGACCTTAGTCCGATTCCTTTTAGCCGGAGTCCTGTGCGTGGCGACCTCGACGGCTCACGCAGCGCTGTTTCAGTTCGATGTACGTCTGACAACACTCGATCACCTGGCGCAGGATTCGGTTGGCCAGTTTTATTATGACGTCTATAACCTGACCGTTACCGCACCGACGCCAGTCAGCGTTTCGCTGACTGGTATCGATTTTGCTCCCTGGGTT
Source organism: Gammaproteobacteria bacterium (assembly GCA_965216305.1). Lineage (GTDB taxonomy): Bacteria > Pseudomonadota > Gammaproteobacteria > UBA11873. Next base: position 88,171 of record OZ244144.1, read on the forward strand.
GGTGCCTGGGACTCCGAGGTGCTCCCGAGGCTTGAGTGGGAAAACGGGGTCGATGTCTACACGGCGGCGACAATCATCGATTCCAACGGCACTCCGGGTACAACCGTCGGATTTATCTTTAACGCGCTTCCGGGTGTGCTCTATCAAATCGCGCCCGCTACCCAGAACTATAATCCAACACCACTCGGCGATTACTCATTGATCATTGAAACACCGGTGATCGCGGATTTTCCGGATGGGGTACCGTTCAGCGCCAGCGCAGTCGTTCCGCTGCCGCCTGCGATGGTGTTGTTCGTGTCTGCGTTGACGCTTCTTTGGGGACGATCCTCGCAGGTGTCGCGAAAGAACTGCAGGATATTCGTAAGCAGTTTTGCGCGGAAGAAATAAGGTTATGACGAATTCAACGGGTCAACGCAACACCATCTTAAATAAATTATATTTAAGATGGAGATGGATCCATGATCAAGCGACCGCACATGACTACCCCAGACAAAGCGTTAATATGGAAGCGATGGCACTGTGCGAAGCTATCGAGCGATTTCAGCAGATGTGGCAGCTTGGCGACGTGGCACCCGTCCTAAACTATGCAGGTTGGCAACGCTTGGCAGGCTCCGCCAAAGGGTTATAACAAAACTGAAGTTGGACTGGTCTCCCGAGCAAATCGCGGGATGGCTGAAACTCGCCTATCCAGAGAAAGATTCGATGCAGGTGTCGCATGAGACGATCTACAAGAGCCTGTTTATTCAGTCGCGTGGGGTACTGAAAAAAAGGAACTACAAAAGCATTTGCGTCGCGGTCGAAAATTTCGGCAATCACGCGCGGGAAATCGAGGCGGCAACCGAGGGCAGATAATTGACGGAATTTCGATCCGAGAGCGGTCGGCAGAAATAGAGGACCGGGCGCTTCCTGGTCACTGGGAAGGAGATTTGATTAGCGGATCAAACAACAGCCATATAGCGACTGTGGTGGAACGAGCAACGCGCTTCACCGTGCTCGTGAAAGTCGAGGGAAAAGATACTAAAAGCGTGATAACCACACTAATTCTGCAAATGCGGAAACTACCCGACATCGTTCGTCAAACCTTGACGTGGGACCGGGGGATGGAATTGGCCGACCACAAAACGTTCTCTATGGCGATCGAAATTGACGTTTACTTTTGTGATCCCCGCTCTCCATGGCAGCGCGGAACCAATGAAAATACGAAGAAGAAAGGTGACGGAGGGATTAAAAAATCGCCACTTCGGCCAGCTTTCCGCAACTGAATGGCCCTCTCAATCCCAATCATTACAAAAAGATTTGTAATGCCCTGGAAGACGGGGATTCCCGATGGGATATTTTATGTGAGGTGGTGCGGCGAAAAGCCGGAACTGCGGCTTAGTGGTCAAAACTTAATCCCTCCGTCCCTTTTTACGGTATGGGATGCGGAGGCGCATAAGAAGAGGGGGGGATGCACAAGGGAGGCAGGAAGCAAAACCCGCAAGTAAGCGGTCTACCAAAAATCCGATTATGGGTTAATAGGCCCTGCGTCTGAAAAATAGTGCAAAGATGACTGAGCCGAGTAATACGATGGCCGGCGGGATTGGGACAGGGCGGTATAGCCATACTCCGAAATAAGCGCTGGGCTCGTCTGTATTGCGTCCCATTCCAATGTTCGCGATATCGGGGAAAATCAATGGATCAAAATCCTGGAGAGTATCTTCTTCACGATTGAGGATCGTAGGCGCGTATGCGAAATCCGGCGCTGACCGCACAGAAGAAGAAAGGTGACGGAGGGATTAAAAAATCGCCACTTCGGCCAGCTTTCCGCAACTGAATGGCCCTCTCAATCCCAATCATTACAAAAAGATTTGTAATGCCCTGGAAGACGGGGATTCCCGATGGGATATTTTATGTGAGGTGGTGCGGCGAAAAGCCGGAACTGCGGCTTAGTGGTCAAAACTTAATCCCTCCGTCCCTTTTTACGCATTGCGAGCGGGCGTTCGTCGCGCAACGGTTAATATTGGCTTAGCTGCCGGTGACATTGAGCGAATTCGGTGGGCCGCGAATGATTCCCGAACTCTCGGCGGCGAGGCCTTGTTAAAAGCGAAACGACCCCATTTGGATTGCCGATGGGATATTGCACGTGGGGTGATCCGGCGAAAAGCCGGAAGTGCGGTTTGGTGGTCAAAACTTAATCCCTCCGTCCCTTTTTACGCGACCATATTTACGCTCTCTTAATGAGTATAGCGCAAGGCTGGGCAGCCTTTGAGTTTGTATACCCCTTCGATCTACTCCGATTTTTCTTCACACCCCGGCGAGAACATCTAATTGCGCACCCCATTCTGCGTACGGGTGCACAGCTTCTACCTCCATCTCGGTAAGATCTTGATATCCTTCCTTCCATATTGGCAAATTATGAATCGCTTCATCGAGCTCAGCCTCTGAACCAACCTCAATAAAAAATACGATCTCGTACTTCCCCGCAACTTTATAGATTGGTACTCCTTGTGAGGCAAGCTCTCGGCCGGCGATGCTCTCGCGCTGCCAGACCCCAAAGAACTCGTTATTTGAAAGTTCCCTAGGTTTCGTTACTTTGACTCGGATAAAAAAATGCATGTCACTCTCCTCAAAATTTCTGGTAGGAATGATTCGAAAAAGTACTTTTTCACAAATCCGTTCTCATCCGTGATGTTTCGCGGCATCGCGGTTTATCGGTAACCCGGCCTATTTGTGCTCTTCTATCGATCATCAAGTGATGGTTCGCCAAGATTTACGGATTTTTTGCCGCTGTCGTTTTCACGCGCTGTTCTCCGGAAAATAGAAAACCTTCATAGTTACTCTCGGCGCACTTCTCGAGCGCCTGTCGGTAACGTCCTATGCCTCCAAAATACAAGAGTCCTCGTGGCGATTTACCGTCGATATTCGCACCTACATACCAACTATTAGCCTTCGTGAACAATGTTTCGTTAAGCATGTCATCACAATGACTGACCCATTTATCTTCCAGCGCATTCGTAGGTTCAATTACCGTTCGCCCCATGCGATCCGCACTTTCTAATAACTCCGCAATCCACTCGACTTGCTCATCGCACAAAAGGATGGGTTGGAACAAACTTGAAGGGGTACCCGGGCCGTTCAAGTAAAACATGTTGGGGAAACCAGCAGACATCATGCCCAGGACGGTGCGGGATTCTCCTTCAAATTTACTCTTTATAGAAACATTATCTCGGCCGCGAATATCTATCCGTTTGAGCGCACCCGTTAGCGCATCAAATCCGGTCGCAAACACAATGACATCAAATTCGTAGGATTCGCGGCCGGTTTTGATACCTTTCGCAGTAAGCCGCTCTATTGGGTCTTCGCGACAATCATGGAGTGTCACATTGTCTTGACTGTAGACTTCGTAGTAGTTTGTCTCAGCTACAAGCCGACGTGTTAGAACTGGGTACCCGGTGGGGATCAGCTTCTTCTCTAGTTCCGGATCTTTGATGCGTTCGGCGATTTTTCGCCGAAGAAATTCGGCAAGAGTGTCGTTTGCTGATTGGTCAGTAAATACGTCGGGATATACATTGTAGAGCGCCAGACCACCAGACTGATATCGATTTTCGTACAAAGCCTCACGTTGTTCGGGTGTTTGATCAAGCGCAGATTCCAATACTGGATCGGTCATCTCGAAATTCACCGACACCCAACCTGCGAAACTATGGTACCGCTCGCGATGGCGCCAAGTTGAATAATTGCGTCTTACATCATCGAAATAGTCCGGGGGCATCTCGCAGTTTCGTAGAGGCACGCAAAAAGAAGGCGTCCGCTGGAATACCGTAAGTTGATCCACTTCGGATGCGATGGTCGAAATCACTTGCACGCCAGAAGATCCTGTACCAATAACCGCGACACGTTTGCCCTTCAAATCGACCCCTTCTCTCGGCCAATACGCGGTGTGCAAGCTTTCGCCCTCAAAAGATTCCATCCCATCAAATTTCGCGATGTGGGGAGCCGATACCAAACCAGTAGCCATAACAGCCACCGGAGCACGATATTCTCCTCCTTTGTCGGTTCGAAAAACCCATTCCTCGGCGGCCTCGTCGAAATTCGCATGCTCGACGAGATTGTTCAAAAGGATGTGTTCGCGTAAACCAAAGCGATCCGCTACGTGATTAAAATAGCGTTCAAGTTCTTCTTGCGGCGCGTAACGCTGCGACCATTGCCACTCCTGCTGCAAAGCGTCGTCGAATGCATAGCTGTACTCGACACTCTCGATGTCGACAACAAGGCCTGGATATCTATTCCAAAACCAAGTGCCGGCGACCCCATCGCCGGCCTCGATTATCATCGTATTGAAACCCCGCTTTCGAAATTGATGGAGTGCGTTGAGTCCGCTGGCACCCGCCCCGACTATTATTACGTCATAAGGTCTGGTCGATCGCTTGAATTGGTTCGCTTTAATCATCGGAATTTGTTCTCCTTGGTTTCATTGGCTCTTCAAAGGTCACTTTCTATAGGGAGTGTAACGAATTCTGTGTTTTGAGCCATCATTCCCATAGGAGGGAAGCATGGCAAGACGCAAGAAAACCGAATCTCCGTTCTCAGACGAACTGATCGACGAACTGCTGGAAGGGCGTGAACACGGCGTCCATCTTCTGGGCAATGACGGCCTGGTCGGCGAGCTGAAGAAACGCCTGGCCGAGCGGATGCTCGAGACCGAGATGGACGCCCATCTCGACGATCCGGAGCAACAAGCCGCGGGGAATCACCGTAACGGCCGCTCATCGAAGACCGTGACGATGGACGACGACCGGGTCGTGCTGGACGTCCCGCGTGACCGGCAGGGGCAGTTCGACCCGGCGCTCATTCCAAAGTACGCCCGGCGTTTCCCGGGGTTCGATGAAAAAATCATCGCGCTGTACGCGCGCGGCATGAGCACGCGAGACATCCAAGAAGAAAGGTGACGGAGGGATTAAAAAATCGCCACTTCGGCCAGCTTTCCGCAACTGAATGGCCCTCTCAATCCCAATCATTACAAAAAGATTTGTAATGCCCTGGAAGACGGGGATTCCCGATGGGATATTTTATGTGAGGTGGTGCGGCGAAAAGCCGGAACTGCGGCTTAGTGGTCAAAACTTAATCCCTCCGTCCCTTTTTACGGTATGGAATGCGGAGGCGCATAAGAAGAGGGGGGGATGCACAAGGGAGGCAGGAAGCAAAACCCGCAAGTAAGCGGTCTACCAAAAATCCGATTATGGGTTAATAGGCCCTGCGTCTCAAAAATAGTGCAAAGATGACTGAGCCGAGTAATACGATGGCCGGCGGGATTGGGACAGGGCGGTATAGCCATACTCCGAAATAAGCGCTGGGCTCGTCTGTATTGCGTCCCATTCCAATGTTCGCGATATCGGGGAAAATCAATGGATCAAAATCCTGGAGAGTATCTTCTTCACGATTGAGGATCGTAGGCGCGTATGCGAAATCCGGCGCTGACCGTATTGTCGCACTCAAGCCCAGCACATTTTGAAAAGCAAAATCGGTTCCTGTTGCTGATAACGTCGGCTCGAAGTCGCTGAAGAAAGCGGGCCCCCAACTACTTCCAATTTCTGTAAACTCTTCTGTGAAGCTTGATGGGAAGGCTGGAATGTACGACCTGAATAGGTGATCCCCGACTTCCAATGCCGTCGCCCAATTCCAGCCGGAGAAGTCCACACTGCCAAGCGAACCGTTGCAAGCGCCACCATTGGCAGGACAAACAGTTGCAACCTCGTTCCACGTGAAATTAACGGTTTCCGTCAGCTGACGCCATTCCCGTCCGTCAAGAACGACGCCCGCCGCATGCACCGAAGCGGGTGAAGTGATTATCACGAACAATAGGAATTGTGAGGCAACGCGTGAAATCACTGTGCTGGTTCCCAGTAGTGGCAGCCGTGAGCTTATTATACGGCCGCCTAGCGTATGACGTAACACTGGTATCACATTTTTAGTGAACTCTGACTATCGATCATCACAAAAGGACTTGTAGTGCCCTAGTGCAAACGGATTGCCGGCCTTTTAGTACCGATCATGCGGACCTGCGTACACGCGCGCGAGATATCACCGGTACCGAGGCGCTATGTCGCGATCGTGCATTGCGAGCGCGCGTTCGTCGCGCAACGGTTAATATTGGCTTTGCCGCCGGTGACATTGAGCGAATTCGGTGGGCCGCGAATGATTCCCGAACTCTCGGCGGCGAGGCCTTGTTAAAGGCGAAACGACCCCATTTGGATTGCCGATGGGATATTGCACGTGGGGTGATCCGGCGAAAAGCCGGAAGTGCGGTTTGGTGGTCAAAACTTAATCCTTCCTTCCCTTTTTACGGCGTGTGAGCCTGCAAGATCTTCGCGGCTGGGGCAACGTTTGAGATGGTGTTGCGCTACGCGCATTTAGCGGCCGATCTTTTTAATCGGCGGCGCAACGTATCGAAGACTCAAACCTGCCACACGGACGGCAGCGGCGCGGTTTACGCTTGGTCGTAAGTCGTTAATTTAAATGGTGGCCGGGGACAGAATCGAACTGTCGACACAAGGATTTTCAGTCCTCTGCTCTACCAACTGAGCTACCCGGCCGTGCTGTGAATTTCTCCGGGATGGAACTCCCGGCGGATCCAGCAGATGCGTGCGTGGTGCAACGCAGCGCGCTATTTAATAGCCTACGTCCCGGGGAGTCAACCCGCGTTGATGCACAACGCGTGGTTTCCGGTTGACCTTGATCGCGCAAGCGACCAATATCACCGTTCGAGTCCCAATTCGGAGTAGCCCCTATGCCCACGCCCTGGTCCGTATCCGGCGAATATATGGAAGCCTGCAGCTGCGATTTTCTGTGTCCGTGTATCCCGAAGAACTCGACCACTCCCGCTACCCACGATTTCTGCAAGGTCGCGCTCGCATTTGAAATCTCCAAGGGCACCTACGGGGGGACGAACATGGCCGGCGTGCGTTTCCTCATGGTTGCGCAATCGAAGGCGATCATGTCGCATGGTGAGTGGATTGGGGGGCTGATCATCGATAATTCTGCTTCTGATGAGCAGCTTGCCGCGGTCGCGGCGATCGCCGGCGCCGAAGGCAACGGGCCGCTCAGCAAGTTCGCGCCCCTCATCAGCGATTTCCGCGGGGTTGAGCGCGCCGACATCAAGTTCGACAAAACAGACACGGGCTGTAAGGTCGTGGTTGATGGCATGGTTGAGCAGAGCGTCGTCGGGGTGGAAAGCCTGTCGAAACCCGGCGAGTTCGTGTGTATTGATAATTCCTTCCATCCGGTGAACCCGCGGCTCAATTTTGCCACCGCGGTGAAGAACGTGATCCGCTGCTTCGGTATTGAATGGGAAGACAAGGAGCAACGCACGAACGGTCATTTCGCCCCGTTCGACTGGGCCGGAGAAGCGGCCTGATCGCACTCCCGGCCGCCCTGGCTTAGTTGAATACTCATGGCGCCGCACCGTCGGCGCCCGTTTCCCCGCCGTCCGTTTCGCCGGAATTTGCGTTCCGGCATAAAGTCCAGCTAGTCCTCACGTTCCTCGCGCTCGTGGCAACCGCCGCGGCCGGCTGGTATTTCCTCGTCGCCACCGAACAGGCCATGCGCGTGATGCGCGGCGACGGCGTGTTCATGGAACTGATGTGGATGATGATGCGCCCGAGCGCCGCCGGCCCCTATCTCGGCGCAACCGCGCTCATGTGGGTGGTGATGATGATCGCGATGATGGTGCCCGCGGTCATGCCCATGCTCATCGTCTTCCGCGGACTCAACCGCGGCCCGGCGAGCGGCGCCGATCCCTTGTTGTTCGCGCTGGGTTACCTGCTCGCGTGGACGTCGTTTTCCATCGTTGCCGCTCTCTTGCAGTGGCTGCTGCACGGTGCGGGCTGGCTGGGCGGCTCGCTGTTGTCACTACGCCCGCTCGCCGCAGCCGTCATCCTCGTTTTTGCCGGGGTTTACCAACTCACGCCGCTGAAGAACAGCTGCCTCGAGAAATGCCGTAGTCCAATGGGCTATTTCCTCGCGAACTGGCGCGACGGCCGCCTCGGTGCGATCGCGATGGGTCTGCGCCATGGCTGGTTTTGCATCGGCTGCTGCTGGGTGCTCATGCTGATCATGTTCGTCGGCGGGACCATGAGCGTACTGACGATGGGTTTACTCACCGTCTTTATTGTCGCCGAACGCGTGTTGCCGGCCGGCCCGTGGGTGGCGCGGATCCCGGGACTGCTGTTGATCGGGTGGGGCGTCGTGCTCGCGATGAGCTGACGCAAGCTACTCCGGTGCGACGAAGTCGTCCGGCACTTTCGAGCCGTCGCCGAAAAAGAATTTTTCCATTTCGTCTTCGAGAAATTTCCGATCCTTGGGCTCAATCGGCGTGAGTCGATACTCGTTGATGAGCATCGTCTGATGTTGTAACCACTGCTGCCATGCCTGCTTCGAGACGCTCTCGAAAATTCGCTGACCGAGTTCGCCCGGATACGGCGCCATTTTCAGTCCCTCGGCTTCGTGGCCGAGCTTGATGCAGTTGACGGTACGGGTCACAGGCGGTTCCTTTTCATTCGTTGGGTGGCTTGCATGCGCTGTAACAGCGCCGCCACCGGTTTCGCGAGACCGACTTCGTTCGGCTCGTCGACGTTATACCAAAGCCACTGGTCCGAATCCATGACCGAAGCGGATTGTTCGACGGCAATCTCGAGCGGTGCGATCGTGAGACGGAAATGCGTGAACGTGTGGCGCAGTGCGGGGTGCTCCGTGGCGACCCCTGCGGCGCGCAAGCCATGCAACGCACACCAGCCCTCGAGTGATTCGTCCGGAGCGAGTTCTGGAAAACTCCACAGTCCGCCCCAGATTCCGTGCGGTGGTCGTCGCAACAGCAAGAAGTACTTGTCGTCGCAGCGCGCAATAACGAACCGCGTGCTGCGTTCCGGCAAGGTCTTGCGTGGTTTGCGCCCGGGAAAGTCCGTCGGGGTGCCCGCGGCGAAGCCAACGCAATCCTCGCGCAGCGGGCACGCATCACACTGCGGCCGCGCGCGCGTGCACACGGTTGCACCGAGATCCATGATGGCCTGGGTGTATGCGCCAACCCGCGTTGTCGGCGTGTGCTGCTCGGCATGAGCCCACAGTTGTTTCGCCACCTGCGATTCGCCCGGCCAGCCGGCGACGCCGTGGTAGCGCGCGAGCACGCGCTTCACGTTGCCGTCGAGAATCGGGTGTCGATCGCCGTGGGTGAGCGACAGGATCGCGCCCGCCGTGGAGCGCCCAATGCCGGGCAAGTCGAGCAGCGCATCGATGTCGCGTGGAAATTCTCCGCCGTGCGCTGCCACAACGCGCTTTGCCGTGCGATGCAGATTGCGCGCTCGCGCGTAATAACCGAGCCCGGACCACAGGTGCAGCACTTCGTCGAGCGGGGCCGCCGCGAGTTGCCCTACCTCACCAAAGCGCTCGGTGAAGCGTTCGAAGTAGGGAATTACCGTTGCAACCTGGGTCTGTTGCAACATGATTTCCGACAACCATACGCGATAGGCACTTACATCGTGTTGCCACGGCAGATCATGACGCCCGTGCCGTTCGAACCATGCGAGCAACCGTTCACTCAGCGACGACACCGCGCGCCTCACGTTCGATGTTACGGCCGGTCTCGCGCACTTCACGCACGAATGCGCGCTTGAACACGAGCGGTCCAATCACCGGCGGAATCCAGAAATCCGGGGTCTGGTTTGCCTCGACGGATAGGCGGGTGGTGGTGTCGCTGAGTGGTTCCAGACGCCACACGGACTGCCCGTGCAGAAAATTGCTCTCGGCGGGAATGATGGTGGTGCGAATGCGCCCGTCATCGAGCAGGTCGACGTTCTCGACAAAGTACAAATCGAAGCAGAACACGAGCAGACAATGGTTGATCCACATTCGCCGCTTCAGGCGGTGCTCGTCGTAGCGTTCGAGCACGATACTCTGGACGACGTCGTTATTGATCCGCTGCAGGTTGTCATAGTCCGTAACGACGGCGCGCACCGCTTCGAGCGGCGCCTCGATGTCCACCGCGAAACGGTAGTGGTAGGTGCGTCCTTCGAAGTAGATGGAACTTTCGTGAACTTCGCTCGCGAACGCAGGGAAACTCGCGGTAATCGCCAGCGCGAAGACCACGATGCCGGGCAGCCATCCGCCAGTGAGCCCGGGGCGTGGAGCATTGCGTATACGCGCAGCTGCCCCCGGTGAGGTATCAGGCGAGCCCGGCACCGGCGATCAGAAATTCAGCAGATTCTTTAATGCCTTTCCCGCATCACCGCCAATCGCCTTTTCGATCTGCTTGCCCACTTCCTTCTGCACCGCATTCTTGCCGATCTCGGCGAGGATATTGCCCGCATCGGGCTTGCAGGCATCCGCACCGAGCTTGCCGCGACAGCGGATCGGAACCGTATAACCGCCGAGGTTGTAATTACTTTCGCCGCGTTGCGCCGCGCCCTTGTCCACCGCTACTTCGGCGTCGTACTTCATCGTGTCGTTGTGCAGATTCGCAACCACGCCCTTGCCGGTAATCCTGAATCCCGAGCCATCCAGCAGCAAGTCGTTGTTCGAGCCAACGCCGTTTGTGAACCGCACGGTGCCGGACAAGGACTCAAAGCGCGTTTCGCCGCCTTTGTTCAAGCTGCTCGGACGCTTGCTTTCGATCATCAATTCGATCTGATGCAGCATGCTGGCCACATCGATACCGCGGTAGACCCCGTCGCGCACGGAAAATTTCAGTGGCCCGGTCACGCTGCGTTTCATCGCCGGTACCTTTCTGCCTTTGAGTACCAGTTTCAGATCGAGATTCGCCACGCCGGCAAGCGATCGATCACCGGTCATGTCGAACAACAGCGGCTCGATGTTCACCCCGGTCAGGTTTGTGTTGATGTTTAGCACGGGCTTTTTCTGTTTCGCATTGATGCTGACAGCGCCATCGTATTTGCCGCCGTACAAGGACGCCGATACGGGCTTGGCGACAATCGAGCCGCCATTGGCGGTAATGCTCAACTTCGCGTTCTGCATTTTCGCGCCCGAGATCTGCAGTGAGCCAACGAGTAAATCGCCTTTCAGTTTCAGCTTGCGCAAGGTTTTTACCGGCAGCTGGGCCGCGCCGGCTGCCGCGGATTCCGGCGTCACCGGCGGCGCCTTGCCCTTTGCCGCCGGCGCCATGTAATTATCCGCGTTGATTTGATCGATACCGAGACCAAACACGACATCCGGGCCGTCGAAATCATTGATCGCGATATCGCCCTTCAGGGTCGAGCTGTCGAGCTTCATCGTGAGGTCCTTGAGCGCGAGGTGTTTCTTCGAGCCGGAGAACGCAGTTTTCAGGCCGAAGCTCGACAGCGCCTGGCGGTTTTGCATCGGCGGCAGTTTCGTATTCAGTCTGTTCAGAACCTTGCGCAAATTGAAGTTCGGCACGTTCAGATCACCGGCAAACTCGGCGTCACCCATGATTTTCGTCGCTTCAACCGCGCCGCTGATGTTCATGCCGAGGCCTTTCAGCGTGAGGTCCTTGACGCTCAGCGTTTCCTTCGCCAGGTTTGCCCGCGCACTGCCCGCAGTCAACGTGACGGGAACGGCCTTTTTCTGGCCGCTGCCCTTGATGTCGGCAACGAGTTTGAGCGGACTGAACGTCATATCACTCATCGTCCCCTTGATGCCGGCTTCAACGTCGATCGCGCTGACGGATTGCGCGAGATCTTTCTGCCCGAGCGCGGTGAGCAAGGGAGCAACATTGCTACCCTTTACGCTGAGTTGCCCATCGAGCGTGCCATTGTCGTCGTCGAGATTCTGACCTTTCATGCGGCCATCGATGGTCAATCCAAGCCCTGTTGCGCTGAGCTGTGGCAGATCGATCCTGCCCGCGCCACTGTCGGTGGAGAACTTGCTGTCGAGTGAGAACGCCTTGTTCGGCGCCCCGGCAAGGGATTTCGACATGTCGTGCAAGCCGCTGTCCGGTCCCTGAAACGTCGCCGCAATCGCGAGCAGCGAGGGCAGATCCGGTCCGGACGCCGTGACCGAACCGGTCAGCGCGGTTTCGTCACCGCCGGATGTAACGTTGCCGGAGATCGTATTGCCGAGCAATTTTGCTTCGAGTTGTGGCACGTTGATCACGCCGGATTGCATATCCGCATCAAAATTCGTTTGCACGGAAAACGACTTGTCCTTCGTGCCTCGCAACACCGTCACGAGGTTGTCGAGTGTTTTCGCTTCCATACCCTGCAGCTGGCCGAATACGGCGAGCAAGGCCGGTAAATCCGGCCCTGCGGCATTGAGCTGGCCTTTCGCGACCGGCTTGTCTGTGTTCGCGCGCGTCGCCGCGAGCGTCGCGTCGAGCGTCGCGCCGAGCATGTTGCCGCTGAGGTTCGGAACGTTCACGTCGCCGCTTGCCATGTTCGCGTCGAATTCCGTCGTAAGGTCGAAGCCGCGCTTGTCCAGGCGCGCAATCTGCTTTGCTACCGGCAGCTCGAGCGCGGCGAAAATGGCCGCAAGATCCTCGCCGCCGAGCTGCAGCGTGCCGCGCGCGCCGGGGTGTTCAGACTCGATATCGGTGGCCGTGACCGTCCCGTTCAGCGATGAACCGAGCCCGGTGATCGACAACTCGCCGATCGTCGCGGTGCCGGCGTCGAGGTCGATATCGACGGCCGCGCTTGATGTCACCGTCGCCTCGCCTCCCGGCAGGTGTTTGCCGCGCATCACGATATCGAGGTTCAGCGGTGCGATCTGGTAGCGCTCGTCGCCGAGGTCGTAGGCCACGGTGCCGACAAGGGCGACATCGCTGTCGAGCGCCGGCTTGTTCGCCTGCGCCGCGAATGACAGGTCGAATGCGATCGGATCGCCAAACGTCAACGCACCGGTGCCAACGTTCAGTTTGCGAATATCAACGTTCTGGCCGCTGGCTGCGTCGCGCCAGGAAATCTCGGCATCGCGTATATCAACCCCGCCGAGTGCGATCGCGGCCATATCCCCCGGGTCCTTGTCGTCGCCCGGCTCACCGGTGAGATCAGCCCAGTTCGTCACACCGTCTTCGTTCGCGGCGAGATTCACGCGCAGCCCGTACAGTTTTACCGTGTCCATTTCGATCTGCCGCTTCAACAGTGGCAGGGTGGCGACGGCAACCTGGATTTCCTCGGCCGCGACGAACGGTGCGTCGCCGAAACCCGGCGCGTTACTCAGGGCCAGCGGCCCGGCTTTCAGTTTCAGCTTGGGCCAGAACGCCCACTCGAGATCGCCATCCAGGGTGAGCGTACGGCCGGTTTGTTCAAAAACGCTCGCCGCGATCCGGTCCTTGAAGTCGTTCGGATCAGCGAATGATATGAATGCCGCGATGCCGCCGACGACGACGAGTACGAGCACAACGACGAGTACGACGAGCAGTTTAAGGGCCTTCATGGCATCTCCTTTGATTCATCCTCGGCGACCGCGATCGGTTGCCGTCATGGTGAGGGGTCCGCTTCCAGGCGTTGCCGGGCGCGCACGCACGCGGCGCGCACCTGGGCCGGTGCGGTGCCGCCGATGTGATCGCGCGCATTGAGCGAATTATCGATATCGAGCACTTCGAATACCGCGTCAGTGATGTCGGGGTGGAAGCCGCGGAACTCGGCCAGCGTCAGGTCTTTCAAATCGCAGTTCTTCTCGATCGCCGTGCGTACCGCGGTGCCCACCACGGCATGGGCGTCGCGAAACGGCACGCCGGACCGCACCAGGTAGTCCGCGAGGTCCGTTGCGGTGGCGAAGCCGCGCTCCGCCGCAGCGCGCATGTTCGGTGCATTGACGCGCAGATCGGGGACGAGGTCGCCGAATGCCTTGATGCAATCTATCAGTGTATCGACGGTATCGAACAGCGGTTCCTTGTCTTCCTGGTTGTCTTTGTTATAGGCGAGCGGTTGGGATTTCATCAGTGTCAGCAGACTCACGAGATGGCCGATGACGCGCCCTGACTTTCCCCGTATGAGTTCCGGCACGTCCGGGTTTTTCTTCTGCGGCATCATCGACGAGCCGGTACAGAACGCATCGCCAATTTCGACAAACGAGAATTGCTGGGAGTTCCACAAGACGAGTTCTTCGGACATGCGCGAAAAATGCATCATTAATATGCTCGCCGCGGCGCTGAATTCGATCGCGAAATCGCGATCGCTCACCGCATCGAGCGAATTCTCCGCGATACGTTCGAAGCCAAGCGCGCCTGCGCTCAACTCGCGGTCGATCGGGAACGTCGTGCCGGCAAGCGCGCCGGCGCCCAGTGGCAGGGTATTGACACGTTTGCGGCAGTCGATAAAGCGTTCGCGATCGCGCACGAGCATTTCGTACCAGGCGAGCATATGGTGGCCGAACGAAACCGGTTGCGCCGTTTGCAAGTGCGTATAACCCGGCATCACGGTGGCCGCCTCGCGTTCCGCGAGATCGACGAGTGCGTGCATGAGGCGGCCGAGGCCAGCGACGATTGCGTCAATTTGCTCGCGCACATACAGGCGGATGTCGGTCGCAACCTGGTCGTTGCGGGAGCGTGCGGTGTGCAGTTTCTTGCCGGTATCGCCGATACGTTCGACGAGCGCGCGTTCGATATTCATGTGAACATCCTCGAGCGCCACCGACCATTCAAAGCGTCCCGCGGCGATATCGTCGCGGATCGCGTTCAGACCCTCGACGATTTGCGTGCATTCGCCGGCCTGGAGGATGCCGGTTTCCGCGAGCATGCGGGCGTGTGCGATCGAACCGTCGATATCGTGGGCATACAGTCGCTGATCGAAGGCGACGGATGCGGTAAATCGTTCCACAAAGGCGTCTGTGGGCGCGGTGAAACGACCACCCCAGGGTTTTTCTGCGTTCGCTGACTCGCTCATGATTGATTCCGTTACTGTCACGCGACAGTATATCCCAAGGGCAGCGGGCGAGGTCCGGCCGTCACGGTGTGTCCCCTGGACGCGGCCGCTAACACGATGGATTACGGGTGCATCGAATGACGACTAGCGATGGCGTGCAGCGAGGGACGTTCCTGCCCGATATGTGCGGTGTGCGGGCGCTCTTCGGGGTTGTCATCATCGGCGAGCTGCTGGCGATTATCCTCACCTTGAGCGGTAGCGGTACGAATCCCGGTGCGCTCGAGCGCTTGTCGATGATGTCTCTGTTCATCCAGTGGATCGGGCTTTCTGCAGCAGCGGTGCTGTGCCTGTCGCGCGGCTTCATCGGACGCCTGGCGGAGAATGTAGCCGCGGTGGTGAGCTATTCGCTCATTTTGATTGTCGTCTACCTGATCGCGGAGATCGTCTGGTGGGTCATCAACCCGCTGTCCGTCGGCGCGCCGCTCGTCAGCCTGAGCCGCACGGACTTCCTCATCCGGGTGCTCGGCATCAGCGCCATCGTCGCCGCGCTCGCGCTGCGCTATTTTTTCGTCCAGCATCACTGGAAACAGCGGATGGTATCGGAGGCCGAGGCGCGCCTCGATGCGCTGCAGGCGCGAATCCGGCCACATTTTCTGTTCAACTGCATGAATACGATCGCAAGCCTGACGCGCACCGAGCCCGCCGCCGCCGAGCGGGCGATAGAAGACCTTGCGGATTTGTTCCGCGCGAGCATGGCCGAGGCGCGCACACTCGCGACGTTCGCGGAGGAATTCGATCTCGTGCGCGGCTATCTCAACATTGAGGCCTTGCGCCTCGGCGAGCGACTGCGCCTCGAGTGGGATGTCGACGCGGCGCCGCCGGAGACGAAAGTACCCCTGCTCACGTTGCAGCCCCTGGTCGAGAACGCGATCTACCACGGGATCGAACCGCGTGCCGAGGGTGGCGTGATTACGATCGCTGCTGAGCGGTTCGACGACCGGGTCACGATCACCGTGAGTAATCCGGTCGCGGCGCAGACCACCCCGCACCAGCGCGGCAACCGGCTCGCGCAGGACAACGTTCGCGAACGGCTGCTGGCGCAATTCGGCCGTCGTGGCGGTCTCGACACCGCGCTCGACGACGGTTGTTATCGCGCCACGGTGACGATTCCACTGGAGCATTAAGGTGCGTATCGCGATTGTTGACGACGAACCCCTCGCGCGCGCACGTCTGCGCGCGCAGCTCGAGGACGATGGTCTCGGTGAGGTCGTCGCCGAGGGCGGGAACGGCAACGAAGCGCTCGCAATTGTCGCCGGCTCGGCGCCGGACGTGGTCTTGCTCGATATTCGCATGCCGGGCATGGATGGCCTCGAAGCCGCGCGTCATCTGATGAAACTGTCGCACCCGCCTGCGGTTATTTTCACCACCGCTTACGACGAGCACGCGCTGGCGGCATTTGAAGCGAATGCGATCGACTACCTGCTGAAACCGATCCGTGCGCAACGCCTGCGTCAGGCGCTCGACAAGGCGCGGGCGCTGACGGGCGCGCAGGGTGAGGTGCTTGGCGAACTCGCGGATCCCGCGGAGCGTTCGCACGTGAGTGGGCACGTGCATGGCGATTTATCACTCGTGGCCGTCACCGACATTCTCTATTTTCAGGCCGACCAGGGCTATGTCGATGTCGTCTGGGCCGATGGGTCGATGTTGATCGAGGAGTCGCTGCGGTCACTCGAACAGGAGTTTGCGCAGCGCTTTCTGCGCGTGCACCGCAATGCGCTCGTTGCCGTCGCCCACGTCACGGGCCTGCGACGCGACGACGCCGGTAATCATTTTGTCGCGCTGCGCGGCTGCGCGACAGAATTACCAGTGTCCCGGCGCTTGCTGCACCAGGTGAAGATCCGCCTGCGCCAACCGTCCCCCGGCGCCTGAGCGGCGTTCATGCCGGGTGCGTTCCGATAAGGAGCAGGCCGGCGGCGGAATTTATTTGTCCGTTTACCGCTCCTTAAAGCGCGGTTCCCCCGGTGTTTCTGCGGGCAGTTCAGGACTGCACGCGAAAATCACCAAAGCAGGTTTGCAACATCGTGAGGCCGGCCACGGTGGCCGTTTCCGTGCGCAGAATCCGCGGCCCGAGCGGTAGCCGCAGGCAGCCGTTGTTGCCGAGTCGATCGAGTTCCGCTGCATCGAGGCCGCCTTCGGGTCCGATGACCAGCAACACCGGGCCGGCCACGGAGACCACGTTTGGCAAGCGATCCTGGCCGGCCGGGTCGAGCGTCACTTGCAGCGCGTATTCCGTCGGTTCCGTGATCGCATCGAACGCACACAAGGGCTCGATCACCGGTACCGTATTGCGGCCGCATTGTTCACACGCGTGACGCGCGATCGCACGCCAGTGTTCCAGCCGTCGGCTGGTCCTTGCGGCCGGCAATCTAACATTCGAACGCTGCGCCTCGAACGGGATGATGCGCCTGGCCCCGAGTTCCACCGCCTTCTGGATGCTGAAGTCCATGCGTTCACCGCGCGACAAGCCCTGCGCCAGGGTCACGTCGAGCGGCGATTCGCGTTCGATCGGATCGTGCGTGCCGATCACGACAGCCACCCGGCGTCGATCAACGCTCGCGATCGTTGCGGCGAATTCACCACCGCGCCCGTTGAACACGATCAGATCGTCACCGCGACGCAAGCGCAATACGCTTGCGACATGGCGAACCGCATCATGCGGCAGGTCGATGTTCTCGCCGGTGGCAAGGTCCTGATCGAGGTAAATTCGCGTCATGTGGTGCTGTGATCCGGCGGGAGGTGATTCGCTATCGGCTGCGGCCGTCGATACAATGTTTCACCACTTCAGTATAGCCAGAGTGCCATGACAACAGAAAAATTCGCCCGCTTCCATGTTGGTCAACTCGTGCGCCATTGTCTGTTTGATTACCGTGGCGTTGTCTTCAATGTCGATCCGCAATTCAGCGGTGACGCCGAGTGGTATGAGCAGGTGGCGCGTTCGCGGCCACCGAAGAATGCGCCGTGGTATCACGTGCTACCGAGTGGTTCACAACATACAACCTATGTTGCCGAACGCAATCTTGATGCGGATGGTTCGTGTCTTCCGATCGAGCATCCCTTGCTTGATGATTTGTTCACCGAATTCGACGGCACGGCGTATGTCGCGCGCGAGCCGATAAACTGAGACCGTAGAAAAATGTTCAAGACCCTGCGATCACTATTCGAACAACATGTCGCGAAGTTCGCCACGGAACCGGAAGCGGCGCATTCGCTGGAGCTTGCGAGCGCCGCCCTGTTGATGGAAATCAGTCGCGCCGACCACGATGTCGCCACGATCGAGCAGGACACGATCAAAACCGCGATGGCGGAGGTTTTTCATCTCTCGGCGGATGAAGTTGCGGATATCGTCGCCGCGGCACAGAGCGCGGTCGACGAAGCGGTGTCCTTGTTTGATTTTACCGCCGTGATCAATCAGCGGTTTTCGCCGGAACAGAAAATCCAGCTACTGGAAATGCTGTGGGCAGTCGCTTATGCCGACAGCGACCTCGATCACTACGAGGAATACTACGTGCGCAAGATCGCGGATCTACTGTACATCTCGCACGGCGATTACATCCGTACAAAACTCAAGGTAATGCCCGGCTAGGCCTCGCCGGTTTGCCGGCGCTCAATGCGGGCGCGCGGCCGGGATCGCATAATCCGGGCCGAGCATGGCGATGATGAGCTGATCTTCGAGTTCGATTCGCGTGGTAACTTCTTCGCCGAGTGTGGACAGATCCTCAGCCAGATGCTGTTGCACCCGCTCACCGTTTGCGGCCTCGTAGCGATCGCTGAAATCAATGGCGATATCCGTGGTCTTTGATATCCGCGGATAGATTTCTTTTGCCGTTTCCACCACCGGTGCGCGGCGCTCCTTGCCCTCGGCGATGCGTCGGTACAAACCGAAATGGCCCGAGGCGATGTAGTCGACGAGTATTTCGAGGAAATCCTCGAGCAGATCCTTGTACGGACCATCGACGTCTTTTGCATCGAGCTTCGATAACTCCCACAACAGTACGAGCATTTCCTGACGTTGATGCAGCAAGGCGTCGATCAGCTTGCGCGTGCGCGGTCTGGGGTTCCCGTCGGCTGATGTATGGTCATTCATTTTCTGAGGCGATACCGGTGTTGGCTGAGCGTGCGTTCACGCACGCTCGTATGCTACCTGCAGACGTGGTCAAAAGCACGTCAGGCCGGCGCGGCAAATGGAAAACAATCGTTAGCGCCGCCGCGCTTTTGCACACCCTCGTCGGTATACTACGCCGATGGAGATCCCGGGGTATGAAATCGAACGCTGCATCGGGCAGGGCGGTATGGCTTCGGCTTATCTGGCGCGTCAGACCTCACTCGATCGCAAGGTTGTCCTGAAGATTCTCGATACCTCGATTACCGATTCGCCGGTCACGATCGAACGTTTCCTCAACGAGGGCCGGATCGTCGCTTCGCTGCACCATCCGCACATCATCACAACTTACGACATCGGGCAGGCCGGTTCGGATGTCTTCATCTCGATGGAGTTCGTCGATGGCGGCGATTTGAAACAACGCCTGAAGCGCGGACCCGTTCAGCCCGCCGAAGCGGTCGACCTCATCCAGAAGATTGCATCGAGCCTTGCCGCGGCGCACGCGAAAGGGATCGTGCATCGTGATGTAAAACCCGGAAATATCCTGTTCCGCACAGACGGTACGCCGTTGCTCAGTGATTTCGGTATCGCCAAACGTCTCAGCGGGGATGCGGATCTGACGAGTACCGGCATGTTCGTCGGGTCGCCTAATTACATGGCGCCGGAGCAGTCAGACTCGGGGCCGATCGATGGCCGCGCAGACATCTACGCGCTCGGCGTGATTTTTTACGAGATGCTCACGGGCCGCAAACCTTACCCTTCGGAATCCGTGATCGACATTATCCTGAAACACAAGAAGGATCCGGTGCCGGAGTTACCCCCGGGGCTCGAGGAGTACCAGGAACTGCTCGATCTGATGATGGCAAAAGACCGCAACGAACGGTTTCGTAACGCGGACAGCGTGATCCACTACATCGAGCAATTGCGCGCGCGCATCCTGGGCCAGCCGGTCGAACCCTTGCCCGGAATTTCGGGATCGGATGAGACGGTAACGTTCGAACAGGTACCCGCGACGTCCGTGCGACGGGTTGCGCTGGACGACGATCCGGGACCCGGACGTCTGCGAGCCTTGCTCGCGGTGCTTGCGGCTTTGTGCGCGGTAGCTTACGGGGTGTTGATGCTTGTCGAGCAGCGGATGACGGCATCGGAAGTGCCGCGGATCGCGCCGCTGTCGACGACGATCGAACGCATCGACGCGGCGCCCCTGGCCGGTGCGGCTAGCGCCGGCAAACCGAATTCGGTGGAAAGAGAGAAAGTTACCGGCGCGCTCACCTGGCTCGGTACCCACAGCCTCAACGAGTACCGCCTGACGGCGCCGCCGCAGGACAACGCGTATTATTATTTCTCGCGCCTGCTGCAGATGGATCCGCACAGCGATGCGGCGCGCCAGGGTCTCGCGGAAATTTCGGCGCGATACGCATTGTTGGCGGAACGCGAAATAGCCGAAGGCAATTATGAACGCGCGCGCAGTTATGTTTCGATTGGCCTGCAGGTTGATCCGGACAACGAGGCTCTGTTGGTACTGCGTGACCTCGCGGTTCCGGGTGACGGCGGCTGGTGGAATTCCTTGCGCAAGCTGTTCCGCTAAGCGGTAATGGCGCTACGGCTGCCCGGCGTCCGTGCCCGCGTCGTTGTTGAATAACAGCGAGCGCGCCTCGTCGCGGCGGCGCGAATCCCAGGCATCGAGCAGGGACTTGAGTTCCGCAACGGTCTGTTCCACCGTGCCTTCAGGGGGTGTTGCGTCTTCCGGTTCGCCGGTTGCGGGTTCGGCGATCGATTGAAGCTCGGCGGGGGCTTCCGCGGCGCGGGTCGCGAGGTCATGCCCGCGGGCCTGCGATGACGCGCTTGATGCGGCGAATGCCGACGCCGCGTCGGCATCCGTGAACGCGGCTGCGCGCAGCGACGCGCGCAGGGGTTCGCCGACATCAACCGCGGTATCGTCGACAAGCTGGCCGTTGTCGAAGACCAGTACCCGCGGACCCTTGATCGTGCTGCGGTACCAGGCGGGCGGGGCGCCCGAAAGCTGTACGGTCCCGGACGATGGATGCGACCATTGATACATCCTGGCGTGCGCGTTCGCGTATGCCAGGGCAATGACACACGCGCTGATAGTGACAATAGTTCGCATGGACATGGGCAACTTTTTTATTCATCCGGTCTGCATTGCAGCACCGGTACATCAAGTATAGCAGCGCGATCGCGACGCATTCATGCCACCCGATTACCTGCAATTACTGCATGACGGGGTCACGCTCGTCACCCCGACCCGCCGGCTTGCCGGTCTTGTCGCCGACCGTTACGGCCTGCGCATGGCCGATGCCGCGCACGGCACCTGGGAGGCGCCGCCGGTACTGCCCCTCGGTGCCTGGCTGCTGCAACTGCACGAACAGCTCAGCGATACGCCTGGTGTTTCAATCCCCGGGATCCTGTTGAGTGCGGATCAGGAGCTCGTGATCTGGGAGCAATCCGTCGACCAGGCCGATACGACCGCGTCGTTGGCGGTGGACTCGCTTGCGCGCCTCGCTGCCGACGCGTTTGCGACGGCGGTGTACTGGGAGCTGTCGGCGTCGCAACTCGAAGCGTTTCGCTCGCGCGCGGAGGTGCGTGCGTTCGCGCGTTGGCGCGAGCGGTTCGAGCGGCGTTGCCGGGAACTCGGCGCGATCGACCATGCGCGCTTCGCGGCGGCAGTTACGCGGATAGACACCGCGATCATTGCTACGGTGCCACCGTTTCGCCTGTTCGGGTTTATCCGGGTACCGCCATTGCTGCGGCAATTGACGCAATGTTGCCGCGCAGGCGGCGTGTACGCGCTGGACCACGACGCGGGCGCTGCCGCAGCGGTTGCCACGCAGGCGTTCGATAATGCGGAGGCGGAAATTCGTGCCGCAATGACGTGGGCGCGGGCGGAAAAATCCGCCAACCCCACCGCCGCCGTCAGCGTCGCGGTGGCAGGCGGCCGCCGCCTCGATCCCCTGAGCCGCGCGCAGTTGCTGCGCGCATTCGAGCGCACGGAACCTGATGCTGCCGACTTCGCGCTTGATTGTCCGCAAGCGACTGCGCTTGCCGACGCGCCGATCATTGCCACTGCGCTGCTGTTGCTCGACCCGCGTCGTGAACGGCCGTGGCAGGATTTCAGCCGTCTGCTCCTGAGCCCGTACGTCGGCGGTGCGCATGAGGAGCGCGCGTGCCGCGCGCGACTCGATCGTGAATTGCGCCGCAATGGCGATATCGAAACAACCTGGCGCGACGTCGTTACGCTGGCGTTGCGCCCCGATATTGCCTGCCCGGATCTCGCCGCGCGTACAGAGGCTCTGCTGGCGGCCGCGAAGTTACCGTCGGGCCGCAGCCGGCGACACGACTGGATGGCCTATGCCGAAGAGGTACTGGCCGCCGCCGGCTGGCCGGGGGATCAGGCACTCGGCGCGGCAGAGCAGGCGGCGTTACTCGAATGGGGGCGGGTGATGGACAGTGTCGCCGCGCTCGATGCGGTCGCCGCGCCGTGTACCTGGCCACAGGCATTCGCAAAGTGGCGCGCGTTACTGCGCCAACGTCGCCAAACGGGGCATGCGCCCCACAACGCGGTGCATATCATCACGCCGGACGAGGCCGCGTTCACCCGCCCCGAGCGGATTTGGGTGCTCGGTCTGAACGATCACGCGTGGCCACCACCGATGGACACGAACCCTTTACTCCCGCTCACGCTGCTGCGCGAACACGCCGTGCCCGGCACGGACCCTGGCGACGATCTGCGTGCGGCGGAAACCGTACTCGATACGCTTGGCGGCAATCCTGACGGCACGGTTTTCAGTTTCTCGCTCAGCGAACGAGAAACGCCGCGGCGACCATTCGCCGCGCTCGCCGCGGCCAGCCTCGTTGCCGTCGCGCCCCAACCATGGCCGCGGCGTGAACTCGCATTCGAGTGCCTTGATGATGACACGGCGTCACCGCCTTCCCTGGGCGAGCCGCTGCGCGGTGGCGTTGCCCTGTTGGCCGACCAGGCGGCGTGTCCGTTTCGCGCGCTCGCGCGCTACCGTCTGCACGCGAGCGCGCCCGAGGACCCGGGCCCGGGCCTGAACGCATTGCAGCGCGGGACGCTTGTGCACGCCGTGATGGCAACTTTCTGGACCGAAATGCGCAGCTCGGCGCGGCTTGCGACGAGCAGCGATGCGGACATCGAGGCCTTGCTCGAGAACGCCGCGGCGGGCGCGGTGAAGCGGGCGCAAGGACGTTATCGTCTCCCCGCGGCCTATTGGGCGCTCGAACAGCGACGGCTCGTGGGTCTCGGACGCGAGTGGCTTGAGCGTGAACGCGAGCGCGGCGACTTTGATGTCATCGCCTGTGAACAGGCCGGCAGCGTGCAGGTCGGCGCGATGACCCTGAACACGCGTATCGATCGCATCGATCGCCTGGCACAGGGCGGTCTCGCAATCATCGACTACAAAACCGGCAGCGTCTCACCGCGCGACTGGGATCCGCCACGACCCGATCAGCCGCAGTTGCCGCTGTACGCGCTCGCGGCGCACGCGGATCCGGTTGTCGCCATCGCCTATGCGCAGTTGCGTACGCGTGATTGCCGCATCGTTGATTTCCCGCCGCGCCGTAGCGGACGCGGCGCGGGCGACGATGCTGCCGAGCAATGGCAACAGCGAAGCGGGGAGTGGGTGACAGAACTCGCGAACCTTGGCGATGAGTTCGCCGCCGGCTGGGCGCGTGTCGATCCAAAGCGCGGCGTGGCGACGTGCCGTTATTGCGATCTGCATCCGTTGTGCCGCGTCAACGAAGCGCCCGGCAAGCGTGATGACCGGGCGGACACTGCCGATGACTGAAATCGCCGACGCCGCGGAGCGTGAACGCGCCCTCGATCCCATGCAGTCGTTCATCGTCGGCGCGCCTGCGGGTTCCGGCAAGACGACCTTGCTCACGCAGCGCTTCTTGCGTTTGTTATCTCTGGTCGAACAGCCGGAATCAATTGTCGCGATCACGTTTACGCGCAAAGCCGCCGAGGAAATGCGCGGTCGTGTTCTCGCTGCGTTGCGCGCTGCGCGTGATGGTGATCCCGAACTCGACGCGGTCACCCGCACCTGGGCGACCGCCGCGCTCGCGGCAAGTGAGGCCGGTGGTTGGCGTCTGCTCGACAATCCGCGACGCCTGCGTATGCAGACGATCGATTCGCTCGCGGCCGCGATCGCACGTCGCGGTCCGCTGCTGTCAGGTTTCGCCGGCGATGTTGCGATGCTCGACGATGCGACACCGGTGTACGAACAGGCCGCACGTGCTGCGATCGCGGAGCTCGGCACGGCGGATGTGTGGACGACGGCGGTCGCGACCCTGCTCGCGCATCTCGACAACAATTGGGAACGACTCGAACGTCTGCTTGCGGAAATGCTCGGTCGCCGTGATCAGTGGCTGCGCTTCGTCATCGACACGCCCGCCAGACGCACCTTCGAGCGTGCACTCGCACGCGCCGTCACCGCCGAACTGCGCGACTTCGCTGCCGCACTGCCGAGCCATTGTGCCGGCGATATCGTGCAACTTGCGGCATTCGCGGGTGCGAACATGCAGCTGCATCGCGCCGATGACGAGCGCGCAGTGCTCGCCGGGATCGAGACGCTGCCCGGCTGCGACATCGCGGATCTGCCGCGGTGGCGCGCGCTGACGCAGATGTTTCTCACCGGTGATGGCAAGTGGCGCCGGCGCGTTACCGTCAACGAAGGCTTTTCCAACAAGGCGGATGGTTTCGCTGAACACAAGGCCTTGTTCTTCGCGCTCGTTGACGAGTTGCAAGGCATGCCGGGCGTGCTCGAAGCCCTGCAGCGGATACGGGGACTACCGGATCCGGGCTACACGGAACTCGACTGGGACTGCCTGGACGCGCTGTTCAGCGTACTGAAACTTGCCGCCGCCGAACTACAGCTGGAGTTTCAGCACGCCGGCGCGGTTGATTTTGCCCAGGTCGGGCAGGCGGCCGCGGCCGCGCTCGGTGGCCTGCAGGCGCCGAGCGAATTGCAACTCGTGCTCGACTACCAGGTGCAACACTTGCTGGTGGACGAATTCCAGGACACCTCGATCGCGCAGTTCGAGTTGATCGAACGTCTCGTTGACGGCTGGGGCGCGGATGACGGCCGCACCCTGTTTCTCGTCGGCGATCCGATGCAGTCGATCTACCGTTTCCGCGAAGCTGATGTGAGCCTGTTCGTCGATACGGCAGCGGCAGGACACTTGGGTGCCGTGCCGCTCGAAAGCTTGCAACTGACCACGAATTTCCGCGCGCAGGCGGGATTGATCGAATGGCTCAACACGACGGTCGCGAATTTGCGCGAAGCCAGTGGCGGACCGTTCGCCGGACTGCCGGCGCTGGTCGCCGCGCGTACGCCCGCTGAGCGCAACGCGGTCACTGTCCACGGCGTCCTTGCCGACGACGCCGTGGACGAAATGGATACCGTGGTTGAACTTGTCAAGACGAGTCTTGCCGCGGCGCCCTCGAGCCGGATCGGGATCCTCGTGCGCAGTCGCTCGCATCTCGGTCGCCTCGGCGAGAAACTCATGAACGCCGGCGTTGCGGTTGCCGCGAGTGACATTGACGCATTGGGTGCGCAGAGCGTCGTGCTCGATCTCGTGGCGCTCACGCGGGCGCTGTTGCACGTTGAAGATCGCACGGCGTGGCTCGCGATTCTGCGCGCGCCATGGTGCGGTCTTACGCTGCTCGAGTTGAGCAGCTTGTTCGAAGACGCGCGCGAGGTGTCGGTGCCGGATCGCCTGCGCGACGCGGTGCGCACCGGCGACTGCGCGGTTGCGCGCGGACATCGCCTCGTCAGTTTCGCAGCGACGATCGAGCGTTACCTGCCGCGCGCCGGACGTGAACCCATTGCCGGGCTCGTCGAAGCGGCCTGGCTCGCGCTCGACGGTCCGTCGTGCTACCCGGCAGCGGAATTGCGCCATGCCGCGCGCTACTTCGATCTGCTGTGTCTGAATGCCGAGCGGATTGACGTATTGAGCGCGCAACGCCTTGCCGCACTGCTCGACCGCGAATACGTTTCGGCGCCGGCACAGGCCGCGGCGATGGTCGAAATCATGACCATCCATGCGGCGAAAGGCCTCGAGTTCGACGTTGTAATCATGCCGGGTTTGAGTCGACGCCCGCGCGCCGAGGCGCGCCGGCTGCTGGAATGGCGTGCGCACCACACCCCGGCGGGAACGGAGTTGCTGTTTGCGCCAATCGAAGCGACCGGTGCGGCGGGCGCGCCGATCAACGCTTTCCTGCGCGCGGCCGAACAACGCGAAGCGAACGCGGAAGCGTACCGACTGCTATACGTTGCGATGACCCGGGCCCGTGAAGCCCTGCACCTCGTTGGAACGGTCACAAGCGACGACGATGGCGCACTGGCGCCGCCGCCGTCGGGATCGTTCTATCGCATGTTGTGGCCATCCGTGCGGGATCAGATCGCGCTTGCCGATGATGCCGTGGTCGCGCGCGTACCCGCCGCGCCGGCATCTCAGCAGCTGCGCCGGATCGCGAATCCGCAGCCGCCAACTGCGGGTACCGCGGCGGAGGATACGGCGCAGCTGTCCGGACGCCTCGATCTTGAATTTTCCTGGGCCAGTCCGGTGGCGAAGCATATTGGTACCGTCACCCACGCGGTGCTGCAGCGGATCAGCGCCGAGGGACCCGCGGCGTGGCCGCCCGCGCGCGTCGCCGCGCTCGCCCCGGTGGTCGAGCGCCGTCTGTACGCGGTCGGGGTTGCGTCCGATGCGATCGAACCGGCCCGCCAGCGCATCCTCGATGCGGTCAGCAGCGCGTTGGCGTCCGCACGCGGGCGCTGGATCCTCAGCGATGAGCACACGGATTGCCGCAGTGAGTACGCACTGACTTCGCTCAGTCACGGGCACGCGGTCAATGTTGTCATCGATCGCACGTTCATCGACGCCGAGGGCCAGCGCTGGATCATCGACTTCAAGACCGGGATTCACACCGGTGGATCTCCCGAGGCGTTCATCGCCTCGGAAGTTGAACGCTATCGGCCGCAGCTCGAACGTTACGCCGCGCTGATGCGCCGACGCGAAGCGTGTCCGATTCGCCTCGGGCTGTTTTTCCCGCTACTCGACGAGTGGCGGGAATGGGCTTACGGCGATGCGCCGGCGGCGGATCCGGGAACGAACGGCCCGCCGCCCCACGAGCGGCAGTAGGCCCGCGGCGGACGCGGCAAGCACGAGCGCGCCCGGCAATGGCACCGGCGCGACGTTACCGCTGAGCGTGAAATTATCGACCCGATAAGTCCCGCTGTTTGAACTCGCACCGAGGCCACGCAATTCGATCCGCAGCGCGCCGCTGAAGGGGCCGAGGGCAAACGTGTCGTCAATGCGTTCAAACGATGAAGGTGTCGCGCCGCCGAGGATGTCTGCACCGTCGATGTGCAGCATCCACTGCGTCGGGCCGCTGGTGGAAGCGACATGATCAAAGGCAACGGCACCCAGGTCGAGGCTGAAGCCGTGCGCGACGGTGATATCGAGCACGAGCGCGTTGCCGCTGGCGAAATTTCGCGCCGCCAGCGCACGACCCTCGACCCCGGCGAAATCCGCCACGCTGCCGGTTGCGGTGTACCATGCAGACACATCGAGACCGGCGGCGACAATGTCCGCCATGTTAGTGAAATCACCCGTTTCATCGTCGAAAGCAAAACTGGTGAGTACGCTGTCCGCGACCGCGGTTTGCGCGATCCCGAGGCAAATGCCGCATACAGCGGCGCGAAGTCCCTTGCGCGGGAGTATCCCTGTGACCATTTCGTGTACCTCCTCTTCCATGAGTCGATAGGATTGTCGGGGCGACCGCGTGCGGCCATCCCGTCCCTGTGCTTGTAAGGCACCACGATATTTATTACAAGAAAAGACTAAACTACACGCCTGGCACGGAAACCGCCGATATTCCGAGCATCGAGCACGCCCGTTTCGTGGATTGTGATGGCACAACAAGAACTCCGTAATTCCCTCAAAACCGATCACGCCCTGCACTGGTACCGCATCGACAAGGTACTGGGTCAGGGCGGTTTCGGGATCACCTATCTCGCCCACGATCCGAATCTTGATCAGCTCGTCGCGATCAAGGAATACCTGCCAATGGAGCTCGCCGTGCGTGACGGCGATAACTCCGTGTACCCGGCGTCGTCCGCGAACGGCGAGCGCTACCAGTGGGGGCTCGACCGTTTCATCGCGGAAGCGCGCACGCTGGCGAAGTTCAAACATCCCGCGATCGTGCGCGTGCTCAGCGTGTTCGAAGAGAACAACACCGCCTACATGGTGATGGAATATGAGCAGGGCGAAAGCCTGCAACAGGTGCTCGATCGGCGGAAAACCCTGAGCGAAGAGGAATTAATCCCGATCCTCGCACCGTTGCTCGACGGGCTCGAGTTAATCCATGCGAGCGGTTTCATTCATCGCGACATCAAACCGGCCAACATCTACATCCGCAAGGATCAGAGCCCCGTATTGCTTGATTTCGGCTCGGCGCGGCAGGCGCTGGGTGAGCAGACAAAATCGCTCACGAGCATCGTGTCGCCGGGCTACGCGCCGTTCGAGCAGTACTACAGCAAGAGCGACCGACAAGGCCCGTGGACGGATATCTATTCGCTCGCGGCAACGATGTACCGGGCGATCTCCGGGGTCATGCCGATGGATGCGATTGATCGCAGTGAGGCGATCCTGAAAGCGGAACGCGATATTTTCGTCTCCGCCGGGGAAATCGGTGAGGGTCGTTATACGCCCGAATTCATGGCGGCGCTTGACCATGCCCTGCACTTCAATGAAAAGAAGCGGCCGCAAACGGTGGCCGAATGGCGCGCCGAACTCGGTATCGAGAAGCGTAACTCCGGCCTCGTATCGCGTACCACGCCGCCGCTCGACAGCAAAACACGTTTCGACGCCACCTCCTCGCCGCAGGACGAGATTGCCACGCAAGTCGCGACGCCAACCATTCCCAGCGTGCGCAACGACGATGCGGTGGACAAGATGCCCCGCGCCCAGGTTTTCCCCGCGGTAAAACCGCAACCGCCGGCGCCGCGCAAGGCGCGCTGGCCATGGATCAGCGCAGCGGCAATCGTGAGCATCGCGCTGGCGTTCGGCGCCTGGACGCAGTTCGGTGGCGACGATGACGTTTCGCTCGACCATCTGGTGGAGGCGGTGGCGTCGCTTGCGCCCGGCGGCGGCAATGATGTCGACAGCCTCATCGCGCATGGGGATCGGGCGCTCGCGGCGGGCCAGGTTTACGAACCACTCGCAGGTAGCGCCATCGACTACTATCGTCGCGCGGCGGAACTCGACCCGCAAAATGCGGGCGCGCAGCAAGGCATCGCACTGATCGCGGGGCGCATGCGCAAGGCCGCAGAGCGTGCGCTCGCGGAGAACGATGTGGACAAGGCTTCGGCCTACCTTGAAACACTGCGGAAACTGCCCGGGCAGTTTCAGGCCAACCAGACACTGGAAGAAGAATTTCGCGACGCGAAGGCGCGCAACGACGCCGATTTCGTGCAACAGAGCCGGATCCAGGAATTCCTCAACGAAGCTGCAACGGATATTGCCGAGAACCGGATTCTCGCGCCGAGCGGCAATAACGCACTCGTGCGTTATCGCGCGATCCAGATGCTCGACCCGGACAACGCCGAGGCGAAACGCGGCATCGCGGCTATCGTCAACCGGCTTGTCGAGGAACACGAAGCCGCGGTAGCGGCCGGAGACTTTACGCTCGCCCGGCGGCGTCTGCGGGAGCTTGAGCCGCTGCATGCCGATCCGGAGCGCTACGCAGCACTCGAACAAGCGCTCAACGCGGCCGTAGAGGAATCCGAGGCGCAATCCCGGCAGGCGCAAACGATCGCCGAATTGCTTGCCGCCGCGGCCGCGGATCTGAACGCAAACCGCCTCTCGACCCCGGCCGGCGAGAACGCAACGGACCGCTACCAGGAAGTTCTCGCGCTCGAACCGAACAACGCCGAGGCGCGCGCCGGCCTCGAAAAAGTCGGCGCCCGTTACGTCTCGCTGGCGCAAGGTGCGATTAAGAAACGTACGCTGAGCAAGGCGCGTGACTATATCTCGCGTGCTGGCTCGCTGGGTGTCGCGGACGCGACACTACAGCAACTGAGTAAGCAGGTGGCCGCGGCGGAAACCGCCGTCGTCGAAGAGAAGGCCACGCGTACGCTCGAGCAGGAACGCGCGCGTCTCGCCGCGGAAGCCCGCCAGCGCGAAGCGGAGGCGACGTTACGTATGGAACTCGAAGCGGCGCGCGAGGCAGCTGCGCTCGAGAAGCGGCGGCGTCAGGAAGCCGAAGCGAAACGCCTGTTCGAGCTCGAGCAAAACAAGCAGCGCCAGCTTGAAACGCAGCAGACCGAGGCGGCCGAGGTGGCGCTGGAAAAATCGACGCTCGTGGTTGAATTCGACGGTTTCGACGATCAGCTCGAATACTACGGCCTGAAACGTGCGGAAGTTCGTGCCGATGTCGAGTCGCGGCTGAATTCGCTGGGTTATCGCACGGTGTTGCACCATGAAGCGAACCGTTCGAAGCACACGCGACTGTTCCTCGTTCGCTTCCGCGCGAATCTGAATTCCGCTTCTGGCGTGTTTTCTTACGCCGCGTCGCTGTCGCTCTACGATTACGTACCGGTGAAGGCGAACAGTGTCGGCAGCGCTGGCCAGCGACCGGTGTGGAACAAGGGTACGACGGGTGTTGCCTCGCAGACGCAACTGCGGCGCGTACGCGAGGAATATCAGCGCACGATGCAGAAATTCGCCACCGAAGTCGGGCGCGCACCCGGGCGCTTGTAGGCATTACCTTGCGGTGAGGCTGTCGTCGGTGTGGACGGGGCCGCGGTCCTCGCGGTGATCGATGTTTCGCCCCGGCGGTTGCGTAGCCCCGCGCCTTGTGCGGCGCGAGCCCGGGCGTTAATCAGTCCCGCTTATCGCCGTAACCGACAGACTGCTAGTGCCCGTCGTTGAAGTTGATCATGAGCCCGGCCGGGCCGGTTTCGATCCGGTGGACGAGTTCAGCCTGCCGGTTGATGCCGGTTTTGTGAAACACGTGCTTCAGGTGCGTGCGCGCGGTGTTCACGGAAATTTCGAGCCGCTGTGCAGCATCATCGAGCGTCGCGCCGCCAACCAGCAGTTGCACGAGCTTGCCTTCTGTTTGCGTCAGTCCGTACAGGCGGGTGAGTACGTCGTGGGAAACGTGCCGTTCGAGACTCGCATCAAACAGATAAAGGATGACACAGGTTGGTTCACCGTCGTTCTCGCGCGCCGCGACCGGCGTTGCGATCACCTCAACCTGGTCGCGAATCATGGGCGCTTTAATGAACATTGCATCGCTGCCGTCTTCGATTCCCGCGCGTGCTTTCGCCGCTGCGGCAACCACAAGCTGGCGTAGTTTCTCGTCGAGGTTGCGATCGCGCGCCGACAGCCGGTTGTTCGTGCAATCGAGGCCGCGATTGTGATTGAGGATATCGCGGGCGTAAGTGTTCATATGAATAACGCTCATATCTTCGCTCACGATCGCCATCCCGACAGGAAGCGCATCGATCGCACGCGAGATCGCGCGCGTGAGGGCGCCGCTTGGCACGGTGATCAAACTCGAGCTCAGTTTCAGCGCGACACCGAAACTCTGTCCTTGGGCGTCGCGCAAGGGCGTCAGCACGTCTATCTTGTTCTTGTCGCTGCCTGAGCCACTGTCGTCGGGTCGCGTGAGACGTTCTTCGCCGCCGAGATGCAATGTCCGATCGACGATTTTTGCGGCCGCGTCGGAATCGATGCGATAGACCTCGGCGATGAGTTCGCCGAGCGAGCGGCCGACAATCTGCTTGCGGCGCCACCCAAGTAGCTGCTTGGCGGGGTCGCTGACAAAGTTCACCCGACCCTCGATGTCCGATGTGACGATTGCTTCCTTGCTGGGTTCGTCGGCGACGGCGTTCGGGGCGGCGCCAGCTGTGTGCGGTTCGCTGCGTCGCTCGCCGCGCCGGAACAAGGCGAGATCGATCGTCGTGAGGAGATCCTTCGTCGTGAATGGCTTGTTGATAAAACCGGCCGGGTGAGTTTCGCGCGCCCGCTCCAACAACTTCTGATCGACGTAAGCGGAGACGTAGACGACGGGGATATCGAGCAGGGCGCGGATTTGCTCCGCCGCCTCGATCCCGTCCATGCCGTCGCCGAGCTTGATGTCCATCAGGATCAGATCGGGATGCAGCTCGGTTGCTTTTTCGATCGCTTCGCGCCCGTCTTTTGCGATCGCCATGACCGCATAACCGAGCCCGCGAAGTCGCATTTGCAGGGCACCCGCAACCGCACGTTGATCTTCGACTACGAGGATTTGCTCGCCTGCCATCTCATTACCCGTCGCTTTGCAGCGCTTTCAGATGCCCAGCGTAGTGCGACCGATGCTAACCCCCCAGCGATCGCCTACCATGTGGACACTATACTAGAGATCGCGAGTGGAACGTAATGATTTCCTGTGAAGTTCTGTGTCAGAACTTTGACAGTTATCAGAGTTGCGGCAGGCGGCGCTGAGGCCGCGCTAATCGTTTCAGCGATCGTCGCGGAATTGCTTCTGGAACATTTCACGACGCTCCTGTGCGTCGACCGTGAGCGTTGCAATCGGTCGCGCTTCGAGGCGCCCGAGTCCGATTTCTTCGCCTGTTTCCTCGCAATATCCGTAAGCGCCGTCTTCAACACGTTTCAGTGCTTCCTCGATCTTGCGCAAGAGTTTGCGGTAGCGATCGCGGGTGCGGAGTTCGAGTATGTTGTCGCTTTCACGACTTGCCCTTTCGGCTTCGTCGCCGACATCACGGGTTTCCGTGCGCAGGTGTTCGAGTGTTTCCTGTGATTCGAGAATCAGCTCATCCCGCCAGTTTTCAAGCTTGCGCTTGAAGTACACGAGGTGTTGCGGGCACATGTACTCTTCTTTATCTGACGGCTTGAAGTCGTCCGCGATCTTGATTTCATCGAGGTTGATGCGCTTGCGGACCGGAACCCGCTTGGGTGCGGTAGCCGGTGCATCGTCCGCGAAACCATTGTCCGCACCGCCACCGGAATTGGCCATTGGTTTTTTCGCCGCCGCTTTCGTTATCTTGCCTTTCGTCGCCGCGGGCTTGGCCGGACTCTTCGCTTTCGTCGATGTTTTCTTTCTGACCGGCGTTTTCGCCGCCGCGGCTTTTTTCTTCGCGGTTGTTTTCTTTGCCGCGGCTTTTTTCGCCGGCGCTTTCTTTGCGGGTGCTTTTTTCGCGGGCGCCTTTTTCGCGGGTGCCTTCTTCACAGGTGCTTTTTTTGCGGGTGTTTTCTTCGCCGCAGTTTTCTTTGCCGAGGCTTTTTTCCTGGCCGGTGTTTTCTTCGTCACGGTTTTTTTAGCGGGAGCCTTCTTTTTCGATACTTTTTTCTTGGCGACCTTCGCCGCCGCCTTCTTTTTCACGGGCGCTTTCTTTGTTGTCTTTTTCTTCGACACTTTCGTCTTCGCCTTTGCCACGCTTGATACCTCTCGCTGGCCGGGAGATTGAAAGCGAATCCAGCTGGTATTTCTACCGAGTGCAGCTGTACCCGCCCCGCAAAGAAACGCGCACATTAATCATTTTCCACTGTGAACGCAACGATTTACACCGTCTGGTCGCGAATGTTCAGGGCTGCCGCAAACCGGCGAGTTCGGCGAGTGCAGCATACAGTGCCGCGTCGCGATGGGCCGTGCAATAGCGGGCCATCCAATGGAACAAACCGGCGTGATCGATCGAGATGTTGATCCCCTGATTATTGGCGGCGTTGACCCCGCTGACGAAACCCTGCGCCCACGACACATAACTGTCTATCGCAGCCGTCGATTCGCGCTCCACCGCGACATTGAATGCGCGGCAGTCACGCGTGCCCGCGCCGGAGATCGTCTGTGCGCTGATATCGCCCGGAACGCCCAGTAATACGCTGCATACCAGCGCCACAACGGTGCCCGCTGCGCGTCGCCCGTACGTGCTGCCGGGCCTTGAGCGCGCGATGTTCACCGGTACGAGGCCAGTTCCATGACGATCGAGCCGCGGTTCAGGGCCTTTGCGTCCGTTGTTTCGATCCGCTCCGAGCGCACGAGACCGACGTTCGGTGCGTACCACTCGGTAACGTTGACGGAAATTTCCGCGTGCCCGATGTAATTGCCAACCTCCGCGCTGAAACGGCCGTGGCCCACTACCCGCAGGCAATTGCTGAAATCACCGGCGGAAACACGCACGGTGTCGGACGTACTCGCGATGGTGAAATCGAGTTCCACGGCTTGTGTGATCCGAAACAGCGTTTCCCAGGGCGGGCCGGTGTTTTCGAGTACTGCCGTGTGTGATAGCTGGCGCCAGCTATCGCCAACGGCCGGTGAGCGCGGCAACACGAGTACCTCGGGTTGAGTCGCCGTGGCTGCCGCCTCGGTGCTCAATTTTCGCGCGACCCGGTTCGTCCCGTCGGCACGCTCGCGATAGAAAAACTGATGGCCGTCGACCGTTTGCCTGACTTTTACGGTGGCGCCATTGAACTCCCGTGGGGTCTGCGTTTCGATCAGGTACTTCTGGTTCGTCGTGCCATCCATCGTTGTGCGCACAACGTCGTATTGCCAGTAACGATTGGGGTCGAGCGGAAAATAACTCACGGGCACCGGCTCACAGGCGCCAAGCGTGAACATCAACGCGGCTGCGGCCGCGCATTGGCGCTTATGAATAGTGGCGAAATGTTCGAACATGCGACGCCATCATATCGCCGCCGGAAGACGATTTGGAGTCGGTGAGCCGCCGCCGGTACCGCGCGCCCGGCGGCGGCAATTGCCTGTTGCTAACCAGTGGCGCGTGGCGGTACTTTCATCGCGAGAAAGCGAACCTGGCGATCGCGCTGCACGAGCACGGGTACGATGGAACCCGGCGCGGCGCTTTGCGACAACTCGACAAGTTCGGCTACGTTATCCACCGGCTGGTGATTGAACGCGACGATAATGTCGTCCGCGCGCACGCCGGCATCGGCCGCCGGTTTCCCCGGCTCCACCTCATCGACGTGCACCCCGTTCCCGACGCCAACCGAGGCCTTGTCACCGGGCGTGAGATCCGAGACGACGACCCCAAGCGGGCCGCTCGCCGGTTGTGCCATGGCCACGGATTTACCCGGCAGCACCCCAATCTCGACCGTCACGTCACGCGCCTTGCCGTCGCGCCAGATCGTCAACACGGAACTCGAACGCGCCGAACTCGAGGCGACCAGCGGCGGTAACGTGGCGGACCGCGCGATCGGATGATCGTTGTAGGCGATGATCACATCACCGGCGCGCAGTTTTGCCGCGGCAGCCGGGCTGTCCGGTGTCACCGCGCTGATCAGCGCGCCATTCGGGCTTGCGAGGCCGAATGAATCAGCGAGCGCCTGGTCGAGGTCCTGGATCGAGATGCCGAGCCATCCACGGGTAATCCGGCCTTCGGTTTTCAGTTCATCGGCGATATGCGTCGCGAGATTGATCGGAATCGCGAACGACAGCCCCATGTAGCCGCCGGTGCGGCTGAAAATCTGCGAATTGATCCCGATCACTTCGCCGTCGAGGTTGAACAGCGGACCGCCGGAGTTGCCCGGATTGACCGCAACGTCGGTCTGAATGAACGGCACGTAGTTGTCGTGCGGCAGGCTACGGGAAACCGCGCTGACAATGCCCTGTGTCGCGGTTTGATTGAGACCGAACGGCGCCCCGATGGCCAACACCCACTGACCCACTTTCAACGCGTCGGAATCGCCGAACTTCGCCGCCGGCAGATCCGTTGCTGTAATTTTCAGCAACGCGATATCGGTTTCCGGGTCGCTGCCGACGAGCGTCGCTTCAAGCTCACGCCGGTCGTGCAATTGGACGACGATTTTCGTTGCGCCATCGATTACGTGCGCATTCGTGAGCACATAACCGTCGCGCGACGCGATCACGCCGGAGCCGAGCCCTTGCGCAGGTTCGCGTTGACTGCGCGGATCCTGGAAATCGCGGAAACGCCGCAGGAATTCCGGGATACCCGGCACCGCTTGCGTGCTCGCCGGGGCTTTTGCCGTGGCGCGTTCGGTGCGGATGTTGACGACCGCGCGGCTCTGCGACTCGACGAGTTGTTCGAAGTCCGGCAGTTGTCCCGGGGCGGCAAACACCGGCGTTGCCGCGAGCAACAATACGAGTGCGAGGATTAGTGGACTCGCGACAGAACCGCGGGTCGGTAAATATTCAGGCAGGTGCATCTTAAGTCTCCGTAGTATCTCAATCGACCCCCATTGCGACCCGCGCGAGGCCTATTCGTTACATTACAATTCAGTAATGTCGCGGCCTTGTTGAGCGGGTACGAAGCCCGGCTGTCGGGCCGTTTTACTTCCCCTATCGTGGTGGGTTTAGTAGACTGCGCGGTGCGCTGCACGGGGGATG
The DNA here is from genome assembly GCA_965216305.1 of Gammaproteobacteria bacterium. Taxonomy (GTDB): domain Bacteria; phylum Pseudomonadota; class Gammaproteobacteria; genus UBA11873. The sequence goes on from OZ244144.1 coordinate 124,541, forward strand.
GCAGCGGCAATCCACAAATTCCCGGGACGTTTCTGCATGAAGCGTTGATTCGGCGGCAGGCCGGGTGCCGTAGCTGTGAGGAGTTGCTTGATGAATTTGCCGAAGATCACGGTCCTGGTCGCCGTTACTCTGCTGGGCTGGGCTTGTGTGGCTGTCGCCGACGGCGATCCGGCGCGCGGAGAGATACTGGCTGAGACATGCCTCGGCTGCCATGCCGTTAACGGCTACTACAATGTTTACCCGACCTACCACGTGCCGCGGCTCGGCGGGCAGAACGCGAAATACATCGAAAGCGCGCTGAAGGCGTACAAGACCGGCGGACGTATCCACGGCACCATGCAGGCTAACGCGACGAACCTGAGCGATCAGGACATGGCCGATATCGGCGCGTACCTTGAAAGCCACGGCAAGTAATTTTCGGACGATGCAAGTAATTGAAGTTGCGGAGCGATCACACGGCATGAGAACGACTATCATCTATGCGGTAACCATCCTGGCCCTGTTGTTCAATGCCGGTGCCACGTCAGCACAGGAGACGGCGGATTCCGGCATCCCGTTCGACGAGAAAGTGGCGGCATGCGCGGCATGCCATGGGGAGAACGGCGCAGCGCCGATTTTGCCCGAGTACCCAATCCTTGCAGGTCAATACGAGAGTTACCTCGCGAATTCATTGCGCCAATACCGCGACGGACAACGCACGAACCAGATCATGGCGCTGCAACTCCAGGTGCTCGAACTCACAGACAGCGATATCGACCAGCTCGCGGCTTATTTTGCGTCCAAACCGAGCCCGCTGCACGGCCTCGGCGAATAAGCGAGTTCAAGCTGTCGGCACCCGGGAGCCCGCTCCCGCGGTGACCACAGCCTCAGCCGGAGCCGCGGTATGAGCGTTGCAGTCGCGCCCGAACTGTGGCGATGCCCCGCCGTCAAATCATCAGCCCGTTCCGCTCATCTACTCACGCCCGGATGAAACGCACCAACGCGTTCGCGTACCGTGTGGCCCTGCCGCTTGTGGTGGTTGCGCTCGGCGTGTTGCTTGGTCGTTACCTGATTGTCTCGCGTCCACAGGCGCTGCCGAATCCGCCGGCAGAGAAAGTTACCCCGGTTACCGTAATACCGGCTCAATACACGACGTTCCGGCCCGAACTGCAAGTCTACGGCGAGATCACGGCGGGCCGGGAAGCGGAAATTCGTCCTGTGGTCGCCGGCCGTATTACGGCACTCGACGAAACGTTTCGCAGCGGTGCCTATGTTCAGGCGGGGCAGATGCTCGTGCAGATCGATCGTTTCGATTACGAAGTTGCCGTGCGCGAACTCTCGGCCGATCGCGATGAAGCGCGCGCCCGGCTTGTGGAGCTTGAGTCGGACCTCGACGCGGCGCGCAACACGCTGCAGCTGGTAGCCGAACAGATCGGTTTACGGGAACGTGATCTTGCGCGTCTCGACAAGCTCACGAAGAAAAATCAATCCAGCGAAAAGGCTTACGACGATGCGCGGATTGCATTGAATAACGCCGCCCAGCAGCGGGTTCAGGGACGCCAGCAGATCGACTCACTGACCGCGCGCGTACGCCAGCAGCAGGCCGCAGTCGCGCGCACCGAAGCGCGTCTCGCCCAGGCCGAGCGTAACCTCGCCGATACCACGGTTAAGGCGCCGTTCTCAGGTTATCTGCAAGACGTCAACGTCGCCATCGGGAAACGCATTGCCGTCGGCGAGAATCTTGGCCGTTTGATTGATGCCGCGAATCTCGAAGCGCGGTTCGAACTTGCGAACGCGGACTACGCGCGCCTCGTTGGTGCCATCGATGCGGACATCAGTGCCGCACGCAATCCGCTCAGCGACAGACAAATCGATATTGCCTGGCGGCTTGGCGCCACGGCTTACGAATACCGGGGCCGGGTGGAACGCGCCGGCGCGGAAATTGATTCAGCGAGTGGTGGCGTGGTGCTGTTCGCTCGCATCACGCATGGGCCCGTAGGAATCCTGAGACCCGGGGCGTTCGTCGAAATCAGCTTGCCCGGAATCGCGTACGAATCCGTGCTCGTACTGCCGGAAGCGGCGGTGTCGGACGACAAGCTCGTCTACATCGTGCGTGACGAGCGGCTGGTTCCGGTTCCGGTACAGGTCTTGCGCGAGTTCGGTGATGAGTTCATCGTCACCGGCGATATTCCGCCGTCGGCGTCGATCGTTGCCGAGCAGTTTCCCACGATCGGCCCTGGCGTCGCTGTGCGACCGATGTAATCGTGACTCAAGCTGCCCCGGCCTCACGCGGATTAATCACGCTGTTCGCTGAACATCGTACGGCGGCGAACCTCCTGATCGCACTCATGATCGTCTGCGGTCTGTTCTCGCTCAAACAGATTAATCGCCAGTTTTTCCCCGATTTCGGCATCGATTTCGTCACCGTCACGGTGCCGTGGCCGGGCGCTGCGGCCGAGGACGTGGACAGCAACATCGTGCAGTCGATCGAGCCGGAGATCCGGTTTCTCAACGGCGTGAAGAAAGTCATCTCGTCATCGTTCGAAGGCGTTGCCAGCGTGGCCATTGAGTTCGAGGCCGGCCACAACATGCAGGAGGCTTTGTCCGACGTTGAATCGGCGATAACCCAACTGCGCACGCTGCCCGAAGACGCCGAAGAACCGGAAGTTAAACGCATCGTGCGTTACGAAACGATCTCGAAGCTCGTAATTTCCGGGCCGTTCCCCGAAAGCTCACTCAAAACGATCGCGAAAAACCTGCGTGACACGCTGCTCAATCGCGGTATCGATCGCGTCGATCTGTTCGGCGCCCGCGACGAGGAAATCTGGGTGGACGTCGAACCTTCGGTATTGCGCCGATACGACCTCAAGCTCGCCGACATCGCGATGCGAATCGGCGCGTCGTCGATCGACCTGCCGTCCGGAGAGCTCGCCGGCGGGGAGCAACAGGTGCGCAGTCTCGGGCTCAAACGTACGGCGGCTGAAGTCGAGGAGATCGAGCTGAAGGCGTTTCCTGACGGTCGAAAAGTACTGTTGCGCGATATCGCTTCCGTGCACGAGGCGTTCGAGGATACGAGTCGTCTCGCGTTTCGGCGCGGTGAGCCGGCGATCGAACTCGATATCCGCCGCGCAACGAATACCGATGCGCTCGATGCGGCGAAGATCGTGGCCGCGACGATCGCGGAAGTAACTCCCACTCTGCCCCCAACCCTGACGCTTGAGCAGTACGATGTGCGCGCGCGATCGATCGAACAGCGAATTGGTCTGCTCGTACGCAACGGACTCAGCGGCCTGCTGCTCGTGGTGGTGGTCCTGTTCCTGTTCCTGAACGTGCGGGTTGCATTCTGGATCGCCGCGGGCATCCCCGCGGCAATGCTTGCCGCAGTGGGCCTGATGCTGGTGAGTGGTCAAACCATCAACATGATCAGCCTGTTCGGCATGATCATGGCGATCGGTATCGTCGTCGACGATGCGATTGTCGTCGGCGAGCATGCCGAGGCGCGCTTTCGCGATGGCCTCGGACCGCTCGATGCGGCGATCGCGGGTGCGCGGCGGATGGCGGCGCCGGTGACGAGTGCGACGCTGACGACGATCGCCGCATTCATGCCGCTGTTCATGATCTCCGGGATCATGGGGCAGATCATCTCGGCCATCCCTTTCGTCGTCGTCGCCGTATTGCTCGCAAGCCTGCTCGAGTGTTTCTTCGTTCTGCCCGGACACTTGAGCCACGCCCTGCGTCCGGAGTTGCACGAGCATGGCCGTCTCGGCCGCTTCAAGGCGCGCTTCGATGCGGGTTTCGAGCGCTTTCGCGCAGGGTTGTTCAAACGCACCGTAGACACGGCTGTGCGCCACCGTTACTCGACCCTGGCCTGTTCGCTGGCGGCGTTGACCATTGCGGTCGCCGCTGTTATCGGCGGTCGGGTCGGGTATGCATTCTTTCCATCGCCCGAGGCCGACACGGTTTACGCGAACATCGAAATGGTCTCGGGTACGCCACGTGATCGCACCCGCGACATGCTGCTCGAGGTTGAACGCGCTTTATATACCGCCGTCGCAGCGCTCGATGGCGACGACTCCGATCTCGTGACGATGAGCATCGGTAAACTCGGTACCACGGTTGGCACGGAGTCGGGCGGTAGCGTAGAAGCATCGAGCGATACGATCGGCGGTCTGATCGTTGAACTGAAAACGTCCGACCAGCGTGATATTCGTGCGGCCGAACTGATGGCTGCGTGGCGCGACGCAATGGGGCCGCGGCCTGGTCTCGAATCGTTCGTCGTTACCGCCCAGCAAACAGGGCCGCCCGGCCGTGACCTCGACATCCGTCTGCGCGGCGGTTCGATCCAGGATCTGAAAAGCGCGTCGGCGAAGCTCGCGGAACTCCTCGCGCGGTATCCCGGCGTGAGCGATATCGATGACGATCTTCCGGTCGGGAAGCCGGAAGTGATACTCGAAGTAACGTCTCCCGGGCGCGCGATGGGGTTTACCACCGAGGATGTCGGTCGGCAGGTGCGCAATGCAATTGACGGTGCTGTCGCAAAACGTTTCCCGCGCGGCGACGAGGAGGTGTGGATCCGGGTGCAGCTCACACGCGAAACACTCGACAGCGCCGCGCTGCAAAACCTGTACCTGCGTTCACCGGACGGAATACAGGTGCCGGTCAGTGAAATCGTGAGTATGCGCCGCGAGCTTGGCTTCGCCCGGATTCGGCGCGAAGACGGCAAGCGCGAGGTTGCGGTAACGGCCGAGGTTGATCCCGCCGTGACCCGGCCCGCGAGCGTGATCCGATCCCTGCAGCCCGACGGACTGAACGCGATCGCCGATGAATACGGCATCAGCTACGAATTCGCGGGACGCGCTGAGGAGCAGGCAGAAACCTCGGCGGACATGCTCTACGGTGGCATGCTCGGGCTTGCGATGATCTACATCATCCTCGCCTGGGTGTTTTCGAGTTACGCACGACCCCTGGTTGTCATGTCGATCATTCCACTTGGCTTTGTCGGCGCGGTACTCGGGCATTTCGCCTGGGGCATGGACATCACGATCCTGAGTGTTTTTGCGATTCTGGGTCTCGCCGGAATCGTGATCAACGACTCCATCGTGCTCGTAACAACGATCGACGCGCGACGTGAAGCCGAGTCCGTTGAGGACGCTGCGGTAAACGGCGCCTGCGACCGTTTGCGTGCCGTAATGCTGACATCCGCAACAACGATCGGTGGCCTCACGCCGCTGCTGTTCGAAACGAGTCTGCAGGCGCAGTTTCTGATCCCGATGGCGCTGACACTCGTGTTCGGACTGCTCGTAACAACGTTCGTCGTGCTGTTGCTCGTGCCCGCCCTCGTCGTTATCCAGAACGATTTCGCGCGCCTGTACTGGCGTGCGCGCGGGCGCGGTCTTGCTGTTGGCGGCGCGTGAGCGCAACGGGGACGCGCGGCGCGATCACCGCTCGCTTGTGATGCAGGCGCCATTCACGGGACGCGTGCAGATGCCTCGTCGCGGTCCGCAGCTGCACCGGGCAGACGGGAACGCGAATCGAGTACGAGTGACAGTAATGCCGGCATGAACGTGATCGTCACGATCGACGAGAACAGCAGACCAAACAGTACGATGACGCCGAGGCCTCGATACAGCTCCGTGCCGGCGCCCGGGTTGAGCACGAGCGGTGAAAGGCCGAAGACGGTTGTGATCGTCGACATCACGATCGGGCGCAGCCGCGCGCGCACGCTGTCGAGCACCGCGCGTTTTACCGCGACGCCAGCGCGGATACTCGACAGCGTTTTCTCAACGAGCAGTATCGGGTTATTGACAACGGTACCGATGAGAACGAGAAAACCGAGCATCGTGATGACGTCGAACGGTTGCTGCACAAGCGGCAGCCCGAACTCGTCAAGTCGACCGCCGATGAAATTCATCAACCACAAACCAACGATCCCGCCGCTGATCCCGATCGGAACGGTCAGCATCACGAACAGGGGATAACCCCAGTGAGAAAAGATCGCGACGAGCAGTAAATATGAAACGATGATCGCGATGACGAAATTATCAGCCAATGCGAGCCGGGTAGCGTTGAGGCGATCGCTTGCGCCACTGATGCGCAGCGTGATGCCGCTATTGCTGAAACCGGGTTCGGCGGACAACTCCGCAATCATTTCACGCACGCGTTCCACGCCGGTTTCGAGCGCGATATCGCGGGGAGGAATGATCGATAAGGTGATCGTGCGCCGGCCGTCAACACGTCGGATGGTTTCCGTATTGACGGTTTGTGTTACCTCGGCGATCGCTTCAAGGGGTACAACCCCGCCATCAGGTGAGTACAGCAACACATTCTTCAAATCGCCAGGCTGTTCGATCGCGCCGTGTGTCGAAAACAGGAACATGTCGATCTTGTCGTCGCCGAGAAAGAATTCGTCAACAAAGGCGCCATCGGTGAACGCCCAGATCGCGTAACCGAGCCCGGCGGTGTCGAAGCCAAGTTCGCTTGCGCGTTCCCAGTCGGGCCGGACTTCGAGCAAAGGTTGTCCCATGGTCAGGCTCGACGGTTGCGGGCGTACCTGTGGATTGTCGAAAATCTGCTTCGATTTCACAAAGGTCCGGAAACCCGTTTCGAACAGTTGCACCAGATCCGTGCCGGAGATGTCCAGATTGATACTGCGGCTGCCGCCGGTATTGCTCGCGAAAATCGAGCCGCGCGAGGCAAAAGAATTCACTCCCGGTACCTCCCGGAATCGCGCGCCGACGGTTGTCACGAGATCGTCCACCTGGCGGCGTGAGGTCGCTTCCGGAATCAACATGACGTTACCCGCGCGCGCATACCCGATCATGAAATTCAGCGCGGGAAACGCTGCTTCGCCGTTTGCATACAGCGCGGGGTCTGCGCCGATATGCGGCACGAGGTCGCGATTCAGTTCGCGCAATATTTCGTCCATGCTGTCGATGTTGTAACCGGGCGGCGAGAACATGAAGGCGAAGATTTTCTGCTCCTCGCCTTCGGGGAGGTATTCCGCTTTCGGCGTGAGAAACCAGATGATGGCAGCCGACAGGCCGATCACGAGCGCGATCAGGACGAGGCGTCGCGGCGTCGTCGAAATGATCCAGTCCACCGTCCGCAGCACCACGTGCGTTGCACTCGCGCCGAATCGCCGCGAGATGCCGTGCGGCGCGTCTTCGCCGGCTTCGCGCAGGAAACGTCCCGCTGCCGCCGGCACGAGCGTGATGGCGACGATCATGGACATCAGTATCGACGCTGCGATCGCAATCGCAATGTCGGAGTACAGCTGACCCGCTTCTTCCTCCACGAATACGACGGGCAGGAATACGAACACGGTGGTGAGTGTGGACGCGAGGACCGCGGGCCAGACTTCACGCACGCCCGCGACTGCCGCGCGGAGCCGCGCTTTTCCCTGCGCGAGGTGGCGATAGATGTTTTCCAGTACGACGATGCTGTTATCGAGCGTCATGCCAATCGCGAACGCGACCCCGGCCAACGAGATGACGTTAATCGTACGCCCCGTCACCATGAGCCCCAAAAACGCAACGACGGTGCAAATCGGGATCCCCATCGCGCCGATTACGGTGGCCCAGCCGGAACCGAGAAACAGGTAAAGCACGACGATGGCAAGCAGCGCACCGATGACGAGGTTCTGCGCCACCACCGATACCGCATCCTTGACGTACTGCACGTCCTCGGAAGACAGCAACATTTGCAATCCTTGCGCGGCCAGCACCCCGGCATTCAACTCGGCGACCGCGGCCATGACGTCGTCCATGGTTGTCACCACGTTCGCGCCTATCATCCGGCGCACGCCGACGGTGACGTTAGGCTCGCCGTTCGCGTAAGACACATTGCGGATCTCGAAGCTGTCGAGTTGCGCGTAACCAACGTCTTTCAGGCGCACCGGCACGCCGTTGCGACGCGCAATGATCAGATCCTCGATGTCCGCGAGGCTTGCGAAACGTCCGACCGTACGCACGATGTAACGGCGCTTCCCGGCGTCCAGATCGCCGCCGGAAACGTCGCGATTGCGACCGCGGATCGCGTTACGCAGCTCGAGCAACGTTATCTCGCGTTCGGCGAGGCGTGCCGGATCGACGTAAATCTGGATCTGGCGATCCGCGCCGCCCCACACCTCGACTTCCGCAACGCCTTGTACGCGCTCGACCTGGGTGCCGACATGATCGATGATGAAATCGCGCATGGCGCCGACGTTCACATTGTGCGGATTGCCCGGGACGGGCACGACGCGGAAAAACATGAACGGATTGTTCGAGGTTGACGTCGTCACGATGCGCGGTTCGTCGACGTTCTCCGGGTAATCCGGTACCTGTGCCAGGGCATTGTTCACGCGGATCAAAACGTCGGTCAGATCCGTGCCGTGGACGAATTCGAGTTCAACCCGCGCCGAGCCGGTGCTCGCGGTCGAGATCATGCGGTCGAGATTCGGGATGTTTCTGAGGTAGTCCTCCTGTTCGATGATGATCTCTTTTTCGACATCCTGCGGGGTCGCTCCCGGCCAGCTTGTGCGCACGGAAACAACGCGGGGGTCGAGGTCCGGAATCATCTGCTTAGGGACTTCATAGACCGCGTTGACGCCGAAAAGGCACACGATCAGTATTGCGACGGTGAGAACGACGGGCTTGTGGACCGCGAACTCGAACACGCTAAATGTCCATCGCGCTTTCTGTCGCCACGGAGACACTCTGGCCCGGCTGCAGAATCTCATTGCCTCGCACAATAACCTGATCGCCGGCGGCGAGATCGCCCGTGACAATTTCAATATTGTTACGCGAGACCCTGCCGGTGGTGACGACACGCGGGTGAGCCTCGACGACGCCGTCTTCCTTCGTCACGGTCCAGACTGTCGTGCTGCCATCCGGCTGCCGCACGATGGCGTCCTGTGGCACGATCAATGCCGCGGCAGCATCGTCCGCTTCGATATGCACAACGACCCGCGCCGACATACCGGGTGCCAGACGCCCGCTGTCGTTCGGCAGATCAATGCGCACCGGGAACGTGCGCGCGCCGGTATCGCTTACCGGGATCGTCGTCGTGATGGTTGCGGCGAACGACTCTTGCGGGATCGCGTCGAAGCGGAGTTCCACGCGGGTGCCTTCGCGTACGCGGGAGAAGTAAAACTGGGGCACCGGCGCTTCGAGGCGCAGGAATTCCGTCTCGACGAGTTCGACGAGTGCGGTGCTCGTTTCCACCCACTCGCCAACTTCGACGAGTTTCGCCCGGACGAGACCACTAAACGGCGCACTGACAACATGCCGCTCCAGCATTGCCTGCGCCTGCCGTTCGCGCGCGCGGCTCTGCGCGAGCGCCGCGCGAGTGATGCTGATCTCGGTCTTCGCGGATTCAACGTTCGTCGCCGGCACATGTTGCTTTTTCGACAGTGCGAGAAGTTCACGATAACGCCGTTCGGCATCGGCGAGGCGGGCCACGGCTTCGGCAACCGCGGCGGCGGTGGCGGATTCTTCGATTTCCGCCAGATCGCTGTTCAACTTCACGATGATTTGTCCTGCGCTCACGCGGTCGCCGTCATCGACAAGCAGTTCCGCGACGATACCGTCCACTTCCGTAGACAGGCGCGATATGCGTCGCGCCTGCAGGGTGCCGGTGAGGCGCAGTTCTTCGGTGACCGGGGCGCGGACGATACGCACGACGCTGACCGGCATTGCGTTGTCGCCGAATGCCGGTGCGGCAATCACACCCGCGAGGCCGAGCAAGATAATGAAACGGTAACTGCGCGCAAACATCGAACACCTCAGCGTTGTCGCGAACTGCAAAAATGGCGTCATCTGAAAACGTGCTTGCAACTGTGCAACACCGACCTCAATGGCCCGATACGCATCCCTCAACCAGATTGAGCGGAAACGACCTCGCTGCGGTGGAGCAATCAAATTCACTCGCGCAACCGCAGGATCTCAGATTTGCGACTGTCTGTTCAGAGTAGCTTAGCGCGCGACGTGCAGTCATGTCCCGGCCCGGGGTGATGCTCCGGTGCGGCAACTGCTCGCAGATTGCGTTACGCTGCGCTACCACACCCACAGTCGCAACCGGAGTCCGGAGGCAAGCGTGAAATATTGTCCGCGGGGAAAGCCGGATTTCTTTGCAATCGTACTGTTCGGCTCGCTCTTCGTCGCGCAAGTCGCGGCAGAATCCGCCGGCGCCCCGGTAGCAAAAGCAATCATTGACATGCACGTTCACACGGCGGGCATCGGCGCCGGCGACAGCGGTTGCTTTGTCACTCCCGCGCTGGCCGACAGCTACAAATTCGACTGGTACCTGCGCGCGTTCGGCGTAACGCGGGAGGCACTGGAACGCGACGGCGATGCGATCGTGATTGCGGGAGTCGCTGCGCGGATAGCGGCCTCCACGACGGTCGACAAGGCCGTAATTCTCGCCATGGATGGCGTCGTCGACGTCAACGGCGAACTCGATCGGGCGCGCACCGAAGTGTATGTACCGAACGAATTCATTCGTCGCGAAACGAGTCGCTATCCAAACCTGTTGTTCGGTGCAAGTATCAACCCTTACCGTCACGACGCGATCGAGCGCTTGCGCGCCGCGCGAGCGGCCGGCGCGGTACTCGTAAAATGGATCCCGGCGATCATGGGCATCGACCCCGCGGACCCGGCTATCGGCCCGTTCTACAGGGTCGCAGCCGAGCTCGGTATTCCGATGCTGATCCACGTCGGCCAGGAACGTTCATTCAGTAACGCCGTGGATGAACTCGGTGACCCGGTACGGCTCGAACTGCCGCTGGAACTCGGGGTCACCGTGATCGCTGCACACATAGCGACGACCGGATCGAACGATGGCGAGGGCAATTTCGAGCGCCTGCTGCCGCTGTTCGCGCGCTACCCGAACCTGTACACGGATATTTCCAGCCTTACCCAGATCAACAAGCTCGGCTACCTGCAGCGCGCGCTGGCAGCTGACGGCATCAGCGATCGTATGATCTACGGCAGCGATTGGCCGCTGCAGTTTTTTCCGCTCGTCTCACCCTGGTATCAGCTGGGCCGGGTTTCGTTCTCCGAACTGCGCGCGATCGGCAGGATCAGCAATCAATGGGATCGTGATGTCGCGTTGAAACGGGCGATAGGGGTGCCGGCGGCGGTCTTTGATCGAACCCGCAGGGTTCTGGGTCTGGATTCAGAGCAGGGCGACAGCGCCCCGGCTATCTCAGAACTTCACCGAGGAAATTGATCAAGCTGGTCCAGGAGCGGCGATCGGCGCTGGCGTTGTAGACAGTGCCTCGCGCGCTGTCGTTCGCATTGGGATTCGTAAATGAATGCATGGTGTGGCCGTAGGTATGCAGCTGCCAGTCGGCACCGGCTGCCGTGAGTTCACGTTCAAGCGCAACCACATCTTCGATGGGCGCCATCGGATCATCATTGCCATGCAAGACGAGGACGCGCGGGCCAATCCGGGTCGCGCAGGACATTGGCGGGGGCTGCAGCAGTCCGTGCAAACTCACGACGCCGCGAACCGGCGCGTCGATGCGCGCGAGGTCGAGAACGCATAAACCACCGAAGCAATAGCCGATTGCCGCGATTTTGTCGCTGTCCACTGCGTCCACTTGCTGCAACGCGGCGAGCGCCGCTAACAGGCGTCCATGCAACAGGGCGCGGTCGTCGAGCAATGCTTGCATCAGATCCGCGCTTTCTTCCGGGGTCTTGCCGACAATGCCGTTTCCGTACAGGTCGATTGCGAACCCGGCGTACCCCTGAGCGGCGAGGATCCGCGCCTTGTCACAGACGAACTCGCCACGGCCCTGCCAGGTATGGGCAATCATTACCGCCGATCGTGGTCGCGCGTTGCCGCCGTCGAGGGCAAGATAAGCTTCGAACGTGACGCCCTCATGTTCGTATTCGACGAGTTGTTCAAGCATACACGCGGTTCCAGATCCGGGACGTGACAGGTATTTGCGATACTTTAGCGGTGCATTTACGAGCGGGCTTTAGGCTGCCGGAAGCGTTGAACGCGGGGCCCGCAATGCCGCAGGACGATGCAGGATTGCGCCGTTACGTAGCATGCTGATAGCCCCGCGCTGCAGCAAACCGGGGTCGGCAGTGCGGGTCTCCCGGTAGTTCCGATCGCGCCGCCAGCGAACCGGCACAACCGACGCCGTCGGTCGTGAACGCAACCTTGTCACAAAACGGACCCAATTGTTGAGAATTCACTGTACCGCGACCCTATACTTTGCTCGTAAGCGGTCGATAAATTACGTCCAGACACGGGAGATCCGCAACGTATGTACGGGATCGCGAGCAGTTTCTCACTCCGACAGGGCTTGAGATGCTCAACGTAACGCAACTGTTGACCGACGAGGTCGCCAATCGCATCGATGTGGCCTTCAATTCGATGTTCGGCGATTCGGATCGCGACTACATGCAACCCGCGAAGGATGCCGCGGCCGCCGCGCTCGGCCATATCGCGACGAGCGATGCCCTGTATCACAACGTCGAGCACACGGTTCATGTCACGATTGTAGGGCTCGAAATACTCAGCGCGAAGCAGGCAAAGGAACTCAGCGTCAGTCCCGGTGACTGGCTCAACACTGTCGTCGCCATGCTGTGTCACGACATCGGCTATGTGCGCGGGATCTGTGAATCGGATGATGGCGAACGTCTCGCCAACGGCATCGGATCACAATCCACCCGGATTGCCATCGAACGCAGCGACGCGGCACTGATGCCGATCCATGTCGACCGCGGAAAGTGCTATGTCGAAGAGCACTTCGCCGCGCATGATTTGATCGACCCGCTCGCCGTGCAGGCATGTATCGAGCGTACACGCTTTCCGGTACCACTCGATCCCTGGTACCAGCAGAACGGCGACTACCCGGGTCTCGTACGCGGCGCGGATCTGATCGGCCAGCTCAGCGATCCCCGTTATCTGAACAAGCTGTCCGCGATTTTCTACGAGTTTGAAGAAGTCGGATTCAACGAGGGCATGGGCTACAGCATGCCGGGCGACCTGCTTGAAGCGTACCCGGTTTTTTTCGAACGGAGTGTCGATCCTTACATCAGCGATTCACTCAGCCTTCTCGAAACCACCGTCGCCGGACGCGCGATAATCGACAACCTCTACCAGAATCTCAATTGCGCGCGCCGACCGGAACTCCTTATCGCCGCCGGTAACGTCTGAGCAATCGTTCCGGTTACACTTCCTGTCCGTTATTGTCACAACGGACGCTACCCATGCCAGATTACCGTCGCCGCCTGATCGCGCTCGCAGTGCTGCTCGCGTCCGCGACGTGCGCGGGCAAGGTGTTCGCTTCGCAAGCCGAGGAGCCCGCTTTGCCCGTAACAGCGGTAGCCGACGGGATTTACGTTCATCGCGGGGCGCACGCAGATATCGACGATCCCGCACGCGGCGACAGCGCGAACATCGGTTTCATCGTGGGTGAGAATTGTGTCGCCGTGATCGATACCGGCGGATCGCTCGCAACGGGTCGTGCCCTGCGCGCCACGATCAGCGCGACGACGGCGACGCCCGTTTGCTACGTCATCAACACACACGTGCATTTCGATCACGTGCTCGGCAACGCGGCTTTCGCCGATGATGATGTGCAGTTCATTGGCCACGAGAACCTGGCGCAGGCAATGGTCGCGAACCGTGACTTCTTCGCCGCGGAGTTCGCCGCCGAACTTGGCGGCCCACACGCGCATCGCGTCATCGCTCCGAACGCCACAGTGGCGGCAAAACAAACCCTGGATCTCGGACGACGCAGCATCGAGATCGAGGCACATCCCGTCGCGCATTCGAACACGGACCTTACGGTGCTCGATCGCGCGACGAATACCTTGTGGACGGGCGATCTCGTTTTTATGGAACGCCTGCCGATCATCGACGGCAAGCTGAAAGGCTGGTTAGCGTGGATCAGCGAAGCGGTGACGCTGCCCTATGAACGTATCGTGCCCGGACACGGGCCTGTAGTCGCGGACTGGCCAGATGCCGTTGCCGCCGAGAGCAATTATCTGCAGGCATTACTCACGGACGCGCGCGCTGCAATCGCAGCCGGGGTTTTTCTCGAAGATGCGATGGAATCGATGAGCCGGGATGCCGCTGCGCAGTGGCTTGTGAATGCGCGTCATCCACGTAATGTGTCGCGCGCGTATCGCGAACTTGAATGGGAATGAACGCGGTAATGCGCGCGGCGCAGCGTCCGCGGACAGCCTAGTACTGTAGCGCCTGGCTCGCGCAGAGAAATTTCATCAGCGGTTGCGCGTTGGCGTACGTTTCCAGCGCGTAATCGACGATATCGGGCTCCACGATCAGGCTGGCATCGAAATTACACAGTGCGATGAAATCCTTGCGCTTCAGATGCTCGACGAATTTGTGATCGGCGGGAAATCCGTTCGGCGGCCGCTTCAGTGATTCCCCGCCCAGCTCGAAGCTGTGCGTGAATTTACGGCTGCGCAGCAGCTTCTGCCATTCGGCAGGCTTTTCAACAATACGCTCGCGGATCCGCTGCAGGGCCGGTCCGTCCGGACGCCACATCCCGGCGCCAAGAAAACACTCATCGAGACCAACGTGGAAATAGTAGCCCGGCGCGTGTGCATTGCGTGCCTGTTCGTGACGGAAGTGTATGCCGATGTTCGTTTTATAAGGGCGCTTGTCGCGCGCGAAGCGTACATCGCGGTAGATCCTGAACAGTGATCCGCCAACCCGTTTCGGAATACACGTAATGTGATCCGACAGTTTTGGCATACGCTCACCGACCGCGGCGATGAAATCGAGTGATGGCGCGACGACAAACTCCTCGTAGCGGTGTTTGTTCGCGGCAAACCAGTCGCGATTGTTGTTCAGTGCGAGTTCGTGCAGGAAATCGAGCATTTCGATCGGGAAGCCCGCAAACCCGGGTCGTGCAGACGCGCTTAATCGTTTTTTCGCCATCGTATCAACTAGCGATTGGAGGATTCGAACGGAGCCGGCTCCGGGGGCTGTAACCCGCGAGTGGCCGGAACCTTGAAGCATGATTATGCGGCTGACTCGCGCCGCGGGCAACGCAACGCGCGTTACGCGAATTTCAAGCGGCGTTGCCGCTGATCATTGAACTGCTTGTTTGCACTGATAGCCGGCTGCCAGCGCGGTAAATTCGTCGAGTTGCTGTTTTACCAGTGACTCGTCGAGTTTCAATTCGCTGTGTAACAACGCCGCGACCCGCGGCGCCATTGCCAGGGCGGCGTCTGCGTTGAGGAACAGGGCACGCGTGCGTCGGGCAAGCACATCGTCGATCCGGCGCGCCATTTCATGGCGAATGGCCCACAGGCACTCGCCCGTGCGGTAAGGCAGGGCCGCGTGCAGACGCTCGTCAGCGAGCGCTGCGACTTCGTTCGCATCGCGCCCGTAGGCACTGCCATGGGTGGACACGGCGCCGTCTTCCGGACAGGCACGCAGACGCAAGTTCGCGGTCGTTGAGGCCGCAAGCTGCCAACCCGAGCGCGATGCCGCGAGGTCGACGCATTGCTCGGCCATGAGACGGTACGTTGTCCATTTGCCGCCGCTGATGCTGATCAGGCCGGACGGCATAACATCGATGCGATGCTCCCGCGATGCCTGCGCGGTACTCGCCTTCGCGTGCGAACGCACGAGCGGGCGGATACCGGCAAATGTGGCGAGAACGTCAGCGCGGGTCGGCGCCCGGGTGAGGTAGCGTCCGGCGACATCGAGAATCATGTCGATTTCCTGCGGCAGGGGACGTGGCTCCGTCGCGTTGCCCGGCAGGGGCGTGTCGGTCGTGCCGATCAGAACATGGTCGAGCCACGGGATCGCGAACATGATCCGTCCGTCCGGCGTGCGCGGCAGTAACAGCGCGCTGTCACCAGGCAGAAATCCGGCTGCAACGACAATGTGCGCGCCCTGGCTCGGCATAATCATCGGCGCGTGCGTACTGTCATCGAGTGACAACACGGTATCGCTCGCGGCGCCGGTCGCATTGATCACTACCCGTGCTTCAACTTCATGCATGAGCTGCGTTTCGGTATCGCGGAACGTAACGGCGCGGAGTTGCCCGGCAGCATCCTTGCCAAGTTCGGCCACCTCGGCGTAATTGATGACACTCGCTCCCAGTGCCACGGCCGTGTCGAGGATGTTGATGAGCAGGCGCGCATCGTCGAACTGGCCATCGAAATAACGCATCCCGCCGCGCAGTCCGGCCGTTCTGAGGCCGTCGATTTCGCGCGCGAGTTGCCGCGGCCCGAGCCACGCGCACGCGTGCATCCGCCGCACACCCGCGAGCGCGTCGTAGGCGTGCAGGCCGACAAAATATTTCAGCTGCTCCCAGGTGTTTTCTACCGGTACGACAAACGCCAGCGGTTTCACGAGATGCGCGGCGTTACGCAGCAGGATTGCGCGCTCGCGCAGCGCCTCGCGCACGAGTCCAATCCGGCCTTGCGCGAGATAACGCACACCCCCATGGATAATCTTCGTACTCCGGCTGGAGGTGCCGGAGCCGAAATCGCGGGATTCGAGTAACAGCACATCGAGCTTGCGGCTCGCGGCATCCAGCGCGATGCCGGCGCCCGTTGCACCGCCGCCGATTACAACGATGTCATAGGGACGCCGTCGTGAGCGCACGGCGTCGAGTGCACGATCGCGATTCACGGCGTGATATCGGCCTCGGTCCAGTCGCGCGATCGTTCGACCGCCCGGGCCCATTGCCGCGCGCGCCGGACCAGGGTGCCGTCATCCGCTCGCGGCGTGAATTCCGCTGCCGCTTGCGTGAGCGCTGCGAGTTCTTCCCGATTGCGCCAGACGTTCACTGCGAGGCCCGCGAGTGATGCGCATCCTGCCGCGGTGCTTTCGAGGTTTTGGGGTCGACTCAGGGGGACGCCGAGGAGGTCGGCCTGCAGCTGCATCAGCAAGCCGTTTGCACTCGCACCGCCGTCAACTTTCAGGCTCGCCAGGTTCGCTCCCGTATCCGCCTGCATCGCACCAAGCATATCCGCAACCTGAAACGCGACCCCTTCGAGCGCCGCGCGGGCGATGTGCGCCGCCGTCGTGCCACGGGTCATGCCCTGGATCGATGCGCGCGCACGCGGATCCCAGTACGGCGCGCCTAGGCCGGTGAACGCCGGCACGAAAACAACATCCTCGCTCGTCGCGACACTCGCGGCAAGTGCCTCGACGTCGGCCGCATGTTCGATCAGTCCGAGGCCGTCACGCAGCCAGGCGATCACCGCGCCGCCCATGAACACGCTGCCCTCGAGTGCGTACTCCGTGGGCTCACCGGCGATCTGCCAGGCCACGGTGGACAACAATCTTTGCCGCGACGCGATCGGCTCGGTGCCGCAGTTCTGCAACAGAAAACAACCAGTACCGTACGTGCACTTCGCATCGCCGCGGTCGTAACAGGCCTGACCGAACAGTGCCGCGTGCTGGTCGCCGGCGATTCCGGCTATGGGTACGGCTTGCAGCTCGGGCAGGGTGCACTGCGCCGCGATCCCGCTCGACGGTGTGATATCCGCCAGCAGCGAGCGTGGCACTTGCCACAGTTCAAGCAACTCGTCGTCCCATTCCAGACGCCGGAGGTTGAACAGCGCGGTGCGTGAGGCGTTACTCGGATCGGTCATATGCGCGCGACCGCCGGTGAGATTCCAGATCAGCCAGCTGTCGATCGTGCCAAACGCGAGATGGCCAGCGGCGGCCGCGGCGGCGGCACCGTCGCAGTGATCGAGGATCCAGCGGATCTTGCTGGCCGAGAAGTAGGGGTCGAGAAGGAGTCCGCTCGCGCGCTGTACTTGCGGTTCGCAGCCGGCGGCGCGTTTTTCTTCACACGCGGCCGCGGTGCGTCCGTCCTGCCACACGATCGCGTTGTAGATCGGTTCGCCGGTGCGACGATCCCACACGACGGTCGTTTCGCGCTGGTTCGTAATGCCGATCGCTGCGATATCGGCAGCCTTGAGCGTTGCGTCGGCAAGCGCCGCGTTGATCGTCGCGCGTTGAGTGCGCCAGATCTCGGTGGCATCGTGCTCAACGCGACCGGGTGCGGGAAAGTGCTGCTCGAAAGGCTGCTGCGCGAAGCCGACAACGCGTCGCTGTTCGTCGAAGATGAGCGTACGGGAACTCGTCGTGCCCTGATCGATCGCCAATATGCAGCCCACGGGGAGGTCCGTCGCTAGTGTGGAGACCGATCAGATTCTAGGTTGATCACGGAGAAACGCAATCGCGCGCGCCGGATAATCCGTGAAGATGCCGTCAACCCCGAGCGCGTGGCAGCGTGCGATGTCGTGCGTGTCGTTCACCGTATAGACGAGCAGACGCAATCCGTGCTCGTGCGCGGAGGCGACAACCAGGCCAGTGAGTTCCGCGAGTGATACGTTCAAGGCACTGGCACCAATCGTGAGTGCGAATGCCTGTGCTTCCCCGGCTTTGCGATCGCTCAGTGCGGCAAGCTCGACCCCGGCGGGTTTCAGCTGTGCAAACGCCTGCATGGGCTCACGCAGAAACGACGACACCATGATCTTCCCGCGCCATGCCGGCCGCGCGTGCAGCACCTCGTCCAGCACGGCGGCCAATGCCGGCGCAATATCCGCCTGCTTGATTTCGATATTGAGACCGCAACGTGCGGCGATGCAATCGAGTACCTCTGTGAGCAGGGGAATGCATTCGCCGGCGCCGGCATCGAGCAGGCGCAATTCGCCGAGCGACAAGCCGTAGACGGATCCGCGACCGTTCGTGGTGCGCTCCAGTCGCTCGTCGTGCAATACGATCAGTTCGCCGTCGACGCGCCGGATGTCGATCTCGATCCAGTCGGCGCCTGCCCGAATCGCCGCTTCGATCGAACCGAGCGTGTTCTCGGGATGCGTGCCCGCGGCGCCACGATGACCGATGATCAACACCGCGCAGCCTCAGCACGCGGCCGCGAGATTGCGCGCGGCGACGAAATCGGTTTTGCCGCTCGCGAGTACCGGAATCGCTTCCACGCCGCGGATATGCGCCGGGATCATCAGCGGGTTCATGCCGGCCGCACTGAGTTGGGCACGCAGCGTATCCGGATCGGGCCCGGTGGGGTCCGCCGCGACGAGCAGGCTTATGGCTTCGCCTTTCTTCGGATCAGGCAGGGCGACGGCGACACAGGCGAGATCGGGTGTTTCGAGCGCCGCACGCACGGCTTCTTCTACCGCGCCGAGGCTGACCATTTCACCGCCGATTTTCGCGAAGCGCGAATAGCGGTCGACGATGCTGAGAAAGCCGTCTTCATCGATGTGCCCCTTATCGCCGGTCTTGTACCAGCGTCTGCCGTCGAGTACGACGACGGCGGCGTCGGTACGTGCCGGGTCGTCGAGATAGCCAAGCATGACCTGGTTACCCCCGATCAGGATCAGACCGTCTTCATTTGGCGGCAGCGTCGCGAGCGTGTCCGGATCGACGATGCGGAAGCTCGTACCAGGCAGCGGCATGCCGACCGTGCCGGTTTTTGCACCACGCTGAACTTTCCAGCTACCGACGTCGAGTTCATCCGGCACATTGACGCTCGCTACCGGCGTTGTTTCCGTCGCGCCGTAACCTTCGAAAATATCCTTGTTGAACTTCAGTTTGAACGCCTCACGTACTGCGGGCGAGAGCTTTTCCGCGCCCGCGACGACGATTCTCAAAGAATTGAACATGAGCGGCAACACGCGGCCCGACTTCGTATACAAACGGAAAAACGTCGACGTACCGAACAGGATTGTCGCTTTATGGCGCGCAACCGCCTTGCCGATATTCGCGGCATCCGTCGGATCGGGGTGGGTTACCACCGGTATGCCTTCGACGAGCGGCATCAGTGTGCTCACGGTCAGACCGAAAGCATGAAACAGCGGCAGCGTCGCCATCACCACATCTTCGGCTTCCGTGTTCAGAACGTCGGAAACCTGGCGAATGTTCGACATGATGTTCTTGTGCGACAACACCACACCCTTCGGTTCCCCCTCGCTACCACTCGAGAACAGAATGGCCGCCGGCTGATTGATGTCTACCCGACGGTGAAACAGTTTCAGCAGGAGCGAAGTCGGCAGGACACTGAACGCCACCAGCGTCGCGAACCGGCCGAGCTTTGACGGCGTCGCCATGATGTCTTCGAGGTAGATCAGCTCAGCCTGGTCGCCGAGTACCGCGATATCGATGCCACGCCCTGCGAGCTTGTCAAGGAATCGTCGCGAGGTAACGATGTGTGCGATCCCGGCTTTACGCACGGCGCTGCCGAGCGCTTCGAGACTCGCGGTGTAATTGAGGTTAACGACCGTTTTGCCGCAGTTCAGAATCGCGAGATTCGTCAGCGCGCCAGCACTGGTTGTCGGCAGCAGCACACCGATGTTCTGGCGGCGACACCGGCGCCGCAAGAGTCGGGTCAGCAGCAGCGTGCCGGTGGCGAAGCGACGATAGGACACCGGTTTACCCGTCGTGTCCGTGATCGCCGTGCGCGATCCCTGGCGCCGGGCCGTGGTAAGCCATGCGGCGGCGACATCGGGCAATTCGTCGGTGTACGTCTCCCAGGCGGATATCGACAGTTCGAACACTTTTTGTTTCAGCGCATCCGCCGTGGTCTGCATCGGCAGGGGTTCACCGAAGGCGACGACGATTTCGCGTTTACGGCCGCTTTTGCGCAGGATCTTGAGTCCCGTATTCGAACGCGAAAAACTGCTGCCCCACAAACCGCGCAGGTAGAACGGGATGATTACGCCGCTGGCCTCGGCGGCCGCTTTCTCATAGCCGTGTTTGAACTCGGACAACTGCCCGTGGCGGCTGATCGTGCCCTCGGGAAACAGGCACACCACTTCGCCGCGATTGAGACACGCACTGACCTCGGCGAGCGCCTGCTGGTACTGGCCCGCGGAAATCGGAATGCAGCCAAAGAAATCGAGAAACCATTTCAGATACCAGCGCTCGTAGATACTGCGTTCCATGATGAAGCGCACCGGACGCGGACTCGCCATCTGAATAATTGCCCAGTCGATCCAGCTGATGTGGTTGCCGAGCAGGAGCACGCCGCCGGTTTGCGGAAAATTTTCGAAGCCGACGACGGCGAGCCGGTACTTGCTCGAGAAAATTTCATTGACGATAAAGCGCACGAGTGACTGCGGCACTTTGTACAGCGTGTACGCCGCACCGGCGGCGGCGGTGACGGCGAGGATCGCGAACAGGATATCGGTACCGGCACCAATCGCGGCGAGACCCACGGTTATCCCCAGGAACGTGAGCATGGTGGTGTTCTGAATGAGATTGTTACCGGCCAGGACGCGGCCGCGTTCAGCCTCTCTGGCATGAAACTGGATCAAAGCGTTCAGGGGCACGATGAACAGCCCGCCCAGAAAACCCAGCGCAACGAAATTGAGGCCGAGCGCGAACGGTGCGCTGAGCAAGGGCATCGTGATGATGCAGGCCGCGACCCCGACCGCGCCAATCGGAATCAGGCCCGTTTCGATGTGATTTTCCGATGCCCGGCTCGCCATCGATGAACCGAACACGATACCGATGCCGGCGCAGGCCATCAGTCCCTGGATCACGATCGTGTTCGTGATCCCCGTCTCGGCCTTCACGAAAGCCGGGAAGCTCGCGAGCACAACCTGCGCAATGGCCCAGAAGATCGACAGTCCGACGATCGACAACCAGATAATGTCCTGGCGCCAGATGAGTTGCAGGTTATCCCGCAGGTATTTGCCGCGCGCATAGGCGCGCCAGTCGAACTGCAACGCCGCAGCGACGGGTTTGAACACGGGCAGGCGGTAGGCAAGCGCGAGTTCGAGCAGGGAACCGGCAACGAGAAACCAGCCGAGCGGGGCGATATCAGTGAGAATCGCCGCCTCGTTCCACAGCGTCGTGCCGCTGAGGTAATGCTCGAATCCAATCGAGAACGCGAACGTGCCGAGCAGAATCGCGAGTGTCGTTGCCACCTGGACGAAGCCGTTTGCTTCCGCAAGCTTGGCTGCACCGACAAGGTCGCGAATGTAGCCATATTTCGACGGCGAGTAGATCGCGCTCTGCACCGCAAGCAGGAACGTCATGGCGAACGCGAGATGGAAATTGCCGTGGTAGTAGCTGTACGTGATAACGAGCGTGAGCAACACGGCCAGCCACGCGCTCACCCGCATCACCCGGGTTTTCGCGAAGCGGTCGGAGATATGGCCGGAGGGCGAAAACAACAACACGAACGGCAACAGGATCAGGGCATTGACGATGGCGGTCAGGACAATTTGAGCCTGTCCGTCGTAGGCCTTGAACACCGTGTTCTGCACGATGATCTTGTGCCCGAGATCGACGAAAGCGTTCAGAAAGACGACGGCAATAAAGGCGCCGAAGCCGCGGGTCCGAATTAATTCCAGCATGGTGGTGTCCTGCTCCGTAATGGGTGGAATGCTGTCATTACGTCATTCGGTCGCATATTCAGCAACTGATTGCCGTCCGGAATCGAAGAAAGCGCCGAAGAGTATATTTATGTAATACTTCGCTCGTTGCGCGATCGTCCAGAAGCCTGAGCGGCGCGCCACCTGTCAGCGCGCCGGCAGCTTAGCAAGGACAGATTTAATGGCACAAACCGTACTGTTGGTCGACACCCTGAAGCAGGCGCTGAAGGCGCATGGTCTTACCTACCGCGATGTCGCCGCGGCGCTCGGACTCTCGGAAGCCAGCGTGAAGCGACTGTTCGCCGGCAACAATCTGTCGCTTAACCGGCTCGATCAGATATGCCAGCTCATGGAGATGGAAATCACGGACCTCGCTGCCCTGTTGAGCGGCCGGCACCCGAAGACCGAAGCGCTCAGTATCGCGCAGGAACAGGAGATCGCCGACGACGTGGTCCTGTTGCTCGTCGCGATCAGTGTTCTGAACAAATTTACGTTCAACGAGATTCTCGAGCACTATGAGATCACGAAAACGGAATTGATCCGCAAGCTCGCTCATCTCGATCGTCTGAAAATCATCGAACTACTGCCGAACAACCGCATCAAGCTACTGATCTCGTCCCGTTTCAAATGGCAGGACGACGGCCCGATTCAGCGCTTTTTCCAGGAGAAAGTCGGGCGTGAATTTTTCGCCTCGCGATTCGCGAAAGACACCGAGAAACTGATCTCGATATCCGGATTGTTGTCGGTCAGCTCGAACGAACAGTTCCAGCGAAAAATGACGCGTCTCGCCGAGGAGTTTGCGGATTTGCAGCGCGATGACGAACATCTGCCGCTCGCGCAGAAGCACGGCACGACGATGGTTCTCGCGATCCGGCAATGGGAATACGGACTGTTCGAGGAACTGAAACGCAAACGCAGCGGCGCGTCGGAAACATGAATGTTGCGCTCATGCCGCGCAATCCGTGATCTGCTGAAGCTCGAAAACATCGGCAGATCGCCGCTATAAAATCAGTCGTCGTTGAAAGCCGCGCGCCGAAAGGCGTCGGGACGGATTGGCTACAAGGTCTATGAACTACTCCATTTGGGCGATTCTCGTGCGACCCACCATCTCTATCATGCCGGCACTAGGGGAAAGCATGGTTCGATGCTGTCCAACCATGGCGACTCGTCGCCGTGATTGGCGTCAAACCCCCGTTGCCGGTCGTACTACCCTGCGACCGCTTGCGGAAATCGCACGTGCTTTCGCTGCGTTCGGGTTTGGGCGAAGTTCTTTCGCCCCGGCTGGTTCGCCCCTAATACTGCCTGACATTTGCGCTCGGAGTTCCGAGCGCATTTTTTTTCCGCCTGCCACAGCCCGAAACCGGTTGCGCGACCAGACCATCGCGGTATCCGCGCGCGCGCGACAGTGCCACCTGCCGTGCGAGGCCGCGCGATGAAATGGGTGTTCGGATACGGGTCGATTATCTGGCGGCCTTCGTTTCCGTATATCGCGTCCCGCCCGGCTTTGATTCGCGGCTGGCGTCGACGCTTCTGGCAAGGATCTCCGGATCATCGTGGAACGCCGGAGAATCCTGGTCGCGTCGTCACCCTCGTCGCCGATCCCGACGCCGTGTGCCACGGCGTGGCGTTTGATACCGGCGATCACGATACGCCCGGGATCATCGAATCGCTCGATGTCCGCGAGAGTGGCGGCTATGTCCGACTGTCAGTCGACCTCGAGTTCGTGGACGGCACGGGCACGCGGGCAATGACCTACATCGCACCACCGGACAACGGCAACTTTCTTGGTCCGGCGGCGCTCGACGATGTGGTGCGACAGATCGCTGCGAGTGCCGGCGCGAGCGGGCACAATACGGAATACGTGCTGAAACTCGCCGAAGCCTTGCGCGATCTGGAAATCTTCGATGACGAAGTGCACGAACTCGAATCGCGCCTCCGCGGTTACGTGGTCCCGTGATGCAAGGTAATCCGGATTCGCCGGTTACGGGCGCATGAGTAAGCGCCGGGTACTCGCGGTTATCGGTGCAGCGGCAATTGTTGTTGCCGTTGCGGTCGCACTCGTGAATGCGTTGGACGTCGATCAGTATCGCGATGACCTTGCGCTGTTCGTCGAAGCCCGAACCGGGCGCAGTTTCTCCATCGACGGTGAGATCGGGTTTAAACCCGCGCTCGTTCCCACCGTATCGCTCGAACGCGTGCGGCTGGGAAATCCTGCATGGGTACAGCCCGGCGATTTGATCACGATCGAACGCGTCGAAGCCGAGCTCGCGCTCGATGCCTTGCTGCACGCGCAATTGAAAGTGCGACGGCTGTCCCTGCAGGGTGTCGAGCTGGTGCTGGCAACGGCGCGCGACGGTCGCGGTAACTGGATGCTGGAAACACCGTCCGAGGCCGCGTCGTCAGCGCCATCCTGGCAGCCGGACTACGACCTCGAATCGGTGCAGCTGTCGCGGATGACGGTGCATTTGCGCCCGCACGCCGGTGTGGCGCGCGAACTCGACATCCACTCGCTCACGCTGATCCCCGAAGGCACCGATCCGTCGCTCGCAATCGAGCTCGGCGCCACGTTCAATGAGCTCGACTTGCAGGCGCATGGCAGCATGTCGCGCCTGAAGCAACTCGTCGACGATGCACCGTCCACGCTCAGCCTCGACGGTCGTCTGGGCGAGCTGGAATTCACCCTGAGCGCGGGCACCGCGATGCCATCACGCGCGGCTTTCGATACGCTCGAGCTCAGCATCACAGCGCCAGGCTTCGCGGCGCTCGGCGCACCGTTTGCATTGGAGTTACCGGGCGCGAAACCGCTTGCGCTGACAACATCGCTCGTGCGCGAAGACGATCGCTATCGCCTCGAACCGCTAGTGCTCACCGTTGGCGCAAGCACCCTGCGTGCGGAGCTCTTGATCGAACCATCGACGCCGCGCTGGCGGATCGGTGGCAGCGTTGCCGCGTCACATGTCGATGTCAGCGATTTCCTCCGCGCCGACCGGCAACCTGCTCGCGACGGGCGCGTGTTCCCGGCAACGGAGCTGCCATTCGAACTGTTGTCGCGATTGGATGCCGAAGTGACGTTCGTGAGCGACACGCTGATAACGCCCGCGGCCATATTCCGCGATCTGGGTTCACGGCTCGTGCTTACCGACGGGCGAGCCATTGTCGACCCGGTCAAAGCGCGGATCGCCGACGGCGACATGCTCGCGAGATTTGATATCCATAGTGCTGCCGCAACGCCGGAAGTGGTCTCGGCGCTGTCACTGAGCGGTGTACGTCTCGATCAGCTGCCGCAGGTCGCGGCAAAGAACGCGATTAAGGGCGGCACGCTGGACCTCGCGGTGGATATTGCCAGCCGCGGCCGCTCCGCACGCGAAATCATGGCGCACGCAAACGGATCGATCGCGGTGGATATCGGTACGGCGAGATTCGATAACAAGGCGGTCAACCTCGCGGAGACTGATCTGCTGTGGTCTTTCGTCACGCGCCTGAATCCGTTCGCCACGCGCGAGCCGGTGAGCGAGATTGAATGTGTCGCGGTGCGATTTCCAATCGCGGACGGCGTTGCGGAGAACCCGGCCGGGATCGGGATCCTCACGCGCAGCCTGAGTATCCTCGCCGGCGGCAAGCTGAACTTCGCGACCGAGCAGATCGACCTTGGCGCGCGGCCGAAACCACGTGAAGGACTCGGGCTCAGCGTTTCCGGCCTCGTCGATTTTCTGCGCCTCGGTGGTACGTTGAAAAATCCGCAGCCGGTTGCCGACACGATGGGGGTTGCCACGGCGGGGGTCAAAGTTGGCGCGGCGGTCGCAACCGCCGGTCTGTCCGTGGTTGCCGAGGGCCTCTTCGATCGCGCGAGCGCGAATACGAACGTGTGCGACGTCGTGCGCGACTCACTGCGTAAACCAACACTCAGGCGCGAAGGTGAAAGCGTTATCGACGCCACGGCAGCGAAAGCGAAATCGGTCGTGCGTGGCGCCGGTGACGCCATCAAGAATGTGTTCGAAGGCCTGTTCGGTGACTGATCGAAGTGCCCGGATGCAGGCATTATTTGATCGTCCGGGGAGGTCCGCGGCGAACGCGAAGCCCTGCTGGAGCAGCCGACCGTGAACCCCGACTCGTGCCGGGGCGCTGCAGCGTACGGCCCAGGCGCCGCGCTACGCGGCGGCGCTCGCCGAGCCGTGAGTGGAAAACGCTACACTGTGGATTGTTGACGGTGTTGCTCGCAGACCATGTTCGAACGTTATATCGGTATCGACTATTCCGGCGCAAAAGCGCCGGTTTCGCGTCTTGAATCCCTGCAGGTATTTGCGGCAACGCCTGCCAATGGGCCGCTGCAGGTTGTGGTTCCGAGCGCGGCGGCGCATAACTGGTGTCGCAAGGACCTCGCGGCCTGGTGTATTCGCGAGTTGATGGGTGACGAGCGTTGCATCATGGGTATCGACCACGGATTCTCGTTTCCCCTGTCCTACATGCAGCGCCATGAGATAAAAACCTGGCCGCAGTTTCTCGATCATTTCGCGGCTCTTTGGCCCACCGATCGCGATCACATGTATGTCGATTTCGTGCGGGAAAACGATCCGCCGGGCGGGACATCGGAAGAGCTTCGCGTGTGCGAAAAATGGACGGCGTCGGCAAAAAGCGTTTTCCAGTTCGATATGCAGGGTTCCGTCGCCAAATCCACGCACGCGGGACTCGTGTGGCTGCGACGGATGCGCCAACATCCGGGCTTGCTTGCACGCGTGCACTTCTGGCCGTTCGACGGGTTCGAGATTCCCGAAGATAAATCCGTTGTCGTCGAAGCCTACCCGTCGCTCATGCGCCGCCGTTACCCGCTGGAGAACCGCAGCGTCGACGAACAGGATGCCTATGCAGTCGCGATGTGGCTCAAGCAGATGGATGTTCGCGGCGTGCTGCGACAATACCTGAATCCGCCCCTCACACTGCCCGAACGCCGCGCCGCGGAACTCGAAGGCTGGATCATCGGCGTGTACTGAACGCGCGTTCCCGCCTGTCGCAAGGCAGCGACACTTTCCCCTTTCAAGCCAGACAGTTACGCCAGCGCACGAGACTCCCGGTGAACCCGGGGGCGCACGATTGCGGACGCAGCTGGCATTTTCCGACCCCGCTGTGTGACGCAGTTCAGATTTTTCCGCAGCGGCCGCTAAATCTCGCAGAGTTGGTCCGGTAATTGATGATCGTTCCCTGCCCACTGCCCGGGGCGCCTATTAGAACAACAATGTCAGGACGGAAGACGTGACTACCGAAACGATAGCGAATAATTTTCTTGCCGCCGAAACGCGGTTTCACACCGAACCGGAATTGATGTTCGGCAGCATTGCCGCGGGAATAGTGGCGGCCACCGTGTGGACCGCGGGTAATAGCCCCTATGTCCTTGCCTGGGTTGTCCTCACGCAAGTGATCTACGGATGGCGTCTGTGGCTCGTGCGCCGCGAGCACCCGGGTGATGAAACCGGGCCGGAGCGCGATCGCGGATTGCATGCCGGATTGATTGCGACGGGTCTGCTGTGGGGCAGTGCGTCGGTGGCTTGCCTGGTAACGGAAGGCACAACCTGGGTTACCGGTGTTGTGCTGGCGACGACGGCGGCGCTGTCGATACTCGTGCTCGGATGCTACAACGGTCGCCGCTCCCTCGTGATTCCGTTCGTTGCCGCAGCGATCGCGCCAATTGCCGCGAGCGGCTTGTACAAGCTGGAAAAAGCAACGATCGCCGTTACGATTGTCAGCTTGTTGTTCATTGCCGTGATTTCGTGTGTCGCGAAATATATCGATCAGATTGCAACTTCCTTGCAGGCTGCGGAATCGGAACGCGACCGGTTTCTCGACATCGCGCAGCGCTCTGAGCAGGAGCTGAAACGCCTGCAGGTCGGGTACAAAACGAGCAACGAGAAGCGCCTCCAGCTCGAACACGAACTGAACGAAGCGAGTTCCAATCTCGTCATCACAGAAGGGAAAGCCGAAGCGCTTGCCACCGCGCTGCAGCGGGTGACGCCTTACGACACGGAAACCGGCCTGCTCAATGCAAAGAAATATCAGAATGTCGTCGACCGCGAATGGGCGCGGATGCTGCGCCAGGAACTCCCGATCACGGTGATCCACGGGACCATCGACAATTTTGACGGGTACCGGGAGACCTACGGCAAGATCGCCTATGAAGCCGCGATCCGACGCATCGCCGAATTGATGCGCAAGACCGGTACGCGCCCCGGCGATGTCGTCGCCCGGCTCGATACGAACAAGTTCGCGCTGTTGTTGCCCGAGGCGGATCACAAAAATGGTGAAACGCTCGCCGATGTGCTGCGTCAGCAGATCCGGCGTCTGAACATGCCGAACACGAACTCGGCGCTGCATGGCGCCGTGACGGCGAGCTTCGGGGTCGCCACCGTTATCCCCACGAGCGACCTCACCACCGGCCAGTTCGCCGGACGCGCCGACGATGCGCTGTACGAGGCGCAGTTTCAGGGCGGCGACAAGGTTGTCCGGTTCCGCACCATGAACAGTATCAAACTCGAACATTGGGACCGCGCGATCGAGGGCGATCTGACCGCGGATGGACTCGTACGTAAACTCGCCGTCCTCGGCTACGATTCGCAGCGCAAGACCTTGCGTCCCGGAGAGCGGCTGTCTGATACGAAGATCCAGATCGATACGATCGACGCCGTCGTGCAGGGCAAACTGAAAGTATCGCTCGAAGGCGAGTCGCGTATCCTGAGTGCGGGAGATTGTCTGTTCATCCCGAAAGGCCACGTCACCAGCGTTGAGGTCGTCGGCGACAAGCCGGTTATTTGTCTCGAGGGTACACGCGGCTGAAACCACCGCCGGCGGCGCGCCGTGCTGCTGCATCGCGCGCCTGATCGGCGATAATGCCCGCATGCCCGAACTTCCGGACATCGAGCATTACCTGCATGCGCTGCGACGACGCATTACCGGCGCGCGCCTCGAGCGCATCACGCTGAACAACCCGTTTCTGTTGCGCACCGCGATACCGCCGGTCGAAGAAGTCACCATGCGCGACGTCACGGCGCTGCGCCGGATCGGCAAGCGTATCGCGATCGGGCTCGACGGCGATTACTGGCTCGTCGTGCATTTGATGATCGCCGGCCGGCTTGCGTGGCTGGCACCGGGTGCGAAGCGACCCGGGCGTCGCGCGCTGGCGCTGTTTGATTTTTCCACCGGCACGCTCGTCCTCACCGAGGCCGGTTCGAAGCGACGTGCATCACTGCATCTTGTGCACGGTGGCGACGACCTCGACGCACTCGACCCCCACGGTCTCGAACCTCTTGCGGCAAGCGCCGAAGCGTTTGCCGCACAACTTACCTTACGCAACCATACCCTGAAGCGCGCGCTTACCGATCCGCGTCTGTTCAGCGGCATCGGGAACGCGTATTCCGACGAGATTCTGCATGCGGCAAAACTGTCACCGATTGCGCAAACGCAAAAGCTGGATGCCGCGGAAGTTGCCCGCTTGTACACAGCGGTTCGCAGCGTTCTCACACGCTGGATGGAGCATCTGCTCGCCACCGCGGGCGTCGAGGCGTTCCCGAAGAACGTGACGGCGTTTCGTCCCGGCATGAGTGTCCACGGCCGTTTCGGCGAACCTTGTCCCGAGTGCGGCACGGAGATCCAGCGCATCCGCTATGTGCAGAACGAGCTGAATTACTGCCCGCGCTGCCAGACCGGCGGCCGGGTGCTCGCGGATCGGTCGCTGTCGCGATTGCTGAAAAAGGACTGGCCGCGCACGATCGAGGAACTCGAAGCGGCGAAAACCAGCACCTGAGTGCCGTCGGGGGCGGGTTCGCGTCCGGTTTGAAAGCAAGGTCCGGAGTGCGAAGATAGGGCTGCGCGACTACCTTGACCATCACGCACATTCCGTACAGGGGAAACCGTCATGAGCAGCGCCGTCCACCGTGAAATTGCACACTCCACCGCCGCTGATCCGCGCTGGCAGGCGGTGCTCGATCGCAACGCCGAAGCCGATGGCAAATTCTATTACTCCGTCAGCACCACCGGAATTTACTGCCGCCCGTCATGTGGTTCGCGACGCGCCAATCCGGGGAACGTCGCGTTTCATGCCACCACCGCTGACGCCGAGCGGGCGGGGTTCCGCGCCTGCAAGCGCTGCAAGCCCGATCAGGCATCGCTCGCCGAACGCAACGCGGCGCTGATTACGGATGCGTGTCGCTTAATCGAAACCGCCGAGACGCCGCCAACGCTCGACGAGCTGTCGGCCCGCTTCAACACGAGCCCGTACCATTTCCATCGCTTGTTCAAATCGATCACCGGTCTCACCCCGCGGCAGTACGCGAGCGCAAATCGCGAACGCCGTGTGCGTGAACACCTGGCCGCGGCAGCTTCCGTAACCGACGCTATCTACGATGCAGGGTACAACTCCAACAGCCGGTTCTACGAGAACGCCGACCAGGTTCTCGGGATGACGCCGACGGAGTTCCGCGCCGGGGGCAGCAATGCGGCAATTCGCTTCGCCGTGGGCGAGTGTTCGCTTGGTTCGATCCTCGTCGCCTGCAGCGAGCGTGGCGTCTGCGCGATTCTGATCGGGGATGATCCGGATACCCTCGCGCGCGAACTGCAGGATCAGTTTCCACAAGCCGTGCTGCTGGGTGGCGACGAGAGATTCGAAGCGCTCGTCGCACGGGTCGTCGGCTTCGTCGATGCGCCGTCGATCGGTCTTGATCTGCCGCTCGATGTGCGCGGCACTGCGTTCCAGCGCCGCGTTTGGGAAGCGCTGCGGAGCATCCCGTGCGGGGAAACCGCAAGCTACAGCGACATCGCGGCGAAGATCGGCGCACCGAAATCGGCGCGTGCCGTAGCGCAAGCCTGCGCCGCGAACGTGCTGGCCGTCGCGATTCCATGTCATCGAGTGGTGCGCAGCGACGGTGCGTTGTCGGGCTACCGTTGGGGAGTGGAGCGCAAGCGTGTGCTGCTGGAGCAGGAATCCGGGCGTTGAGCGCCGCGGTGAATGCCGATCCGGCGTCGGTCGGGCAGCGTATCGATGCGCTCGACTGGGACGCGCACGCCGGTACGCTCGATCGCACCGGCAATACGATAATCCGGGGCTTGCTTGATACCGGCGACTGCGCTGCGCTGGCCGATACCTACGCCGACGACACGGCGTTTCGCAAAACCGTCGTCATGGCGCGGCACAATTTTGGCCGCGGTGAGTATCGTTATTTCTGTTATCCCCTGCCGGCGCTGGTCGTGTCTCTGCGCGAGTCCCTGTATCGCCACCTCGCGCCGATCGCGAACCGCTGGCAGGACGCACTCGGTGAGGCACACCGCTACCCCGAAACGTACGCCGCGTTCATCGCGCAGTGCCACGCGGCCGGACAAACCCGGCCGACCCCGCTGCTGTTGCGCTATGGCGCGGAGGACTATAACTGCCTGCATCAGGATTTGTACGGCGATTGCGTCTTCCCGCTGCAGGCGGCCATTTTGCTGAGCCGTCCGGGCAG
Organism: Gammaproteobacteria bacterium; assembly: GCA_965216305.1. GTDB lineage: Bacteria > Pseudomonadota > Gammaproteobacteria > UBA11873. The sequence continues at coordinate 156,336 of OZ244144.1, forward strand.
CGATTTTACCGGCGGCGAATTCGTCCTGACCGAGCAACGTCCGCGCATGCAATCGCGCGCCGAGGTTGTGGATCTGAATCGCGGCGACGCCGTGATCTTTCCCGTTCACAGACGACCGTGTCCTGGCACGCGGGGATACTACCGGGTGAACATGCGCCATGGGGTGAGCCGGGTCCGCAGCGGTACCCGGCTCACCGCCGGGATCATCTTCCACGACGCGGCCTAAGGGCGCTGGTGCCTGTTACGGCCCCGCGTACCGCGCCGTCCGTTCGCCCCACATGACACGCGGCAGCGATTCGGGGTGCACGACCACGCTACAAGCAGGCGCGATTTCCTGCGTTGTTGCGCGCAACCCCGACGGCGCTCCCCGGCCACGAGACAGCCTTGGCGCTCACGCTGCTGTCCGGTACGCTGCCCGGGCGCATTGCACGCGCCAACGCCGGGTTAGCGGACTCGCGGGTTTGTGTACGGCGCGTTCATGCAACAGGTTCGAGGCGAGCCCAGAGCGACCGCTGCGCAATGCCGCGACGAGCAGGGTTTGCGTGAGGATATCGCGTTGCGCGTTGCTGCCACCAAAACGGTGTGCGCGCGCGCGCAATGGATGCAGTATCTCGATCACCTCGCTATAGCGTTGTTCCGCGAACGCGATGATCGCGCTGCACGCGGGGATGCCGACTTCCGCCGCCATCACCCGGGTCGCCGGCGGGTTCGTCCGCGCGGCCTCGCCGAGTGCCGCGAGCACCGACCGTGCGGCATCAAGCCGACCCGCTCCGGTCATCGCGACGACGGCGTGAAAGTCATTGAACGCGTAATAGCCGTTCTCCACTTCCACTTTTAACGCCCAGCGGTCGGCAACCGCCCGCCAGCGTTCGGCCACGTCAACACCCTGCAGATGCAGTCGCCACAGCAACGCGCTCGCGTCGAGCAGTTCCATCGAGACATCACAATCCGCTCGGAACAGGCGCTCGTCGAACAGCGCCAGGGCGCCTGCGGTATCCTCCCGTTCGAGATAGAACAGCGCGAGGTGCCACCAGTTGTGGAACGCGAAGCCGTTGTCGTGCGACCAGTCAGGCGTAGTGGATTCGAGGAATCCGGCGCCTTCCTCGTAGCGGTTTTGCATTTCCATGACATGGGTAAGCGCGTGTACGCTCCAGGCATCGCGACGTTCAATTGCGAGCGCCGTGCGCGCCGCGGTCTCCGCCCGGCCGAATTCGTTGCACTCTTCGAGACCGAACGCATGCAGGCCCAGCATGTAGGAATAGCCGGGGACATCGATATCCCAGTGACCGAGCACACGCGCGGTGCGATCACGCAGGTTTATCGCGTCGCCGAGGTAGAAATCGGTCAGGTGAGCACACTGGAGTGCCAGCGCATCGCGCGGATGCTCGGCGAGCACCCGGTCCCAGTCGGCGACGGCTTCGTGCCAGCGGCCTTGCGCCAGATTTCGCGCAGCTGCGAGCAAGGCAAGTTCACGGTCATTCGCCTGCGAGGCCAGCGCGCTCGCCAGCGCGAGACTGTCGTTGACGGCGGGCAGGTATTGCCGCTCGCTCAGCATGAGCATCGCGCTCGCGTTGAAAATATGTCCAAGGATGAAATCCGGGTCGTCGCGCAGCGCATCCGTGAGCGTTTGTGTCGGATCGCCGTTATAGCTCTGAAATTGCCACAGGGCTTTCTCGTAGGCGTCGAGTGTGGATGTCGAGCGCGTCGAGACGGGAACGCCGCGGGCGTCGGTGTGGTTCGATCGGGTCGGTAACATGGTGTTCTCCTTCAAGAGGCCTGCCGGGATCTCGCCGGGCGGGCCGGGTTAGCAAGCGGCGTACTCTAGGGCGATCGTCGGCGCAAAGCAGTGGACCCCGGGTATGGAAATGCGCATTATCTGTTCTGTCAGAGTTTTCAAAGGCTTGGCGCGAGGCCGTGCAACAGCTAGCGGCATCGTCGGGCGCGCCGGCGGCATTACTGTACCGACGGTACAGCTAACGGGTGGATAGTGGCGACACGAGCGAACAGTTCGCGCGAGCGGATCCTGGCCGCGGCCGAGGAAATCATCCTGCGCAAGGGGTATTCCTCCACCTCGATCGAGGAAATCATCGACAGCGCCTCGCTGACGAAAGGCGGATTCTTTTACCATTTCGACAGTAAAACCGATCTCGCCGAAGCCTTGATCGAGCGCTATCTCGTCGCGGATGCGGAGATCTTCGATGAACTGCTCGCGCGTGCGGACGAACTCAGCGAGGATCCGCTGCATCAGACGCTGATCTTTCTGAAACTGCTGGCGGAAAAAATGGTGCGCATGGAAGAGACGCACCCGGGCTGCCTCGTTGCAAGCTTCACGTATGAAAGTCAGCATTTCCGTCAGCCGTTGCGTGATCGCATGTGCGACGGGCTGCTCAAGTGGCGGCAGATGGTGCTCGATCGGCTCGCCAGGATCGACGGGCACTACGAGATGAGCGAGGAAGTCAGCGCCACTACGATCGCCGATATGTTCAGCTCTATCATTGAGGGCGGCATTATTCTCGCGCGTAACTTCAATGATAACGAACTGCTCGCACAGCAAATCCTGGCCTATCGTTCGTTTATCAAGATGATTTACGGGATCCCCTGATCCGCCGGCGCCGAGCGCGCAAGTTCGTTGGCGACATGATTGATCCGGAATGCCACGCGAACCGTAGCGTTGATGCGAGTCGGTTTTTCACGCGCGGAGAACATCATGCCGGAAGGACATACCGTGCACCGCATCGCGCGCGACCATAGGAAATGGCTCGCCGGCGCTCGGGTGCGCGCAACCTCCCCACAGGGACGATTCGACGCCGCGGCGCGCCATATCAACGGGCGTGAACTGATTAATGTTGATGCCTGTGGCAAGCATCTGTTCTATGAATTCGACGACGCCTCGATCGTACATGTGCATCTCGGCTTGTTTGGTCGTTTCCGGGTTCATCGCGCGGACGTCCCCCCGCCGCGCGACGCGGTGCGACTACGACTCGGCGGCGCGGAGCGCACGATCGACCTGAGTGGTCCGACGATCTGCGAGTTGACTGACCGCGCGGCCCTGGCGCCATTGTTCGCCAGGCTTGGTCCCGATCCCCTGCGCGCGGATGCCGCACCGGAACGCGCGTGGGCGAAGATTTCCCGCAGTCGCGCGCCGATCGGTGCATTGCTGCTCAACCAGGCCGTGATAGCCGGTCTTGGCAATATCTATCGCGCCGAAATTCTGCATATTCTCGCGATTCACCCGAACCGTCCGGGCAATGCGATCACGTACGCGGAGTTCCGGCGAATCTGGTCACTCGCGGTACAACTGCTCGCGGTTGGCGTGAAGTACAACCGCATCATCACCGCCGATCCGCTCGCGCTTGGCAAGCCGTACAGCCGTATCAACCGCGAGGAGCGCTTGCTGATATACCAGCGTCCCGAGTGTCCGCGTTGCGGCGCCGATGTTTATTACTGGGAAGTGGGCAGTCGCACGGTGTATGCGTGCGATGCGTGTCAGGTGTAATGCCGCGCGCGGTGGCGCTCGAACGTCGCGATATCACTCATCGAAGAAAGACCGCCCGGCATGCGCGCGGCCGCCGTACCAGTCCACCGCAACTGAGCACCCGACAGGGTATGCCTCGTGTGCCGGCAATGATTACCGGCGCGGCATGAAGCAGCGGCAGCTATCGGTTATTTCCCGAACGGGAAGTGCGTTTCTTTGTCTTCCCGTCGGTGCCCGCGGGCTGTTCGACGACGAGGTCGAAGATTTTGCGTTCGGCGGTCACCTCGCCATCGGGTGACGCCGACCCGGCTTCACGTGCCGCGTCTTCGTCCTGCAGGTTTTGCATGCTGAACACCCGGTCGCCGTACAAGCCGGTATCAAAACGATCGCGCGCGATGTCTGCAATCAATACCGCATCAATTTCTTCCTTCCGGTCCGCAAAGCCATACACAAGTGCAAGATCGCACAGCGTATTGATAACGCGGGGAATGCCGCCGCTGTTCCAGTAGATCAGGCGCAGCGCATTCTTGTGGAATAAATTCGGATCGCCGCCGGCAACGGACAGGCGGTGGCGCACATACGCCGCAGTTTCCTTCTCGTCCAGGGGTTCGAGTTTCGCGATAACGCTCACCCGCTGCGCGAGCTGGCGCAGGTCGTGACGCTTGAGCAGTTCATGCAGCTCCGGTTGGCCGACCAGCAGCAATTGCAGCAACATGTGCTCGTCCGCATTAATGTTCGTCAGCAGGCGGATTTCCTCAAGCGCTTCGGCGGCGAGATTCTGCGCTTCGTCGACGATGAGCAGGGTCCGTCGACCGGCCCGATACTGTTCGATCAGGAATTCGACGAAATCCTGATGCAGTTCAACTTTACCCTTGTCCTTGAACGGGATCCCGAACGCGGCGGCAACCGTTTGCATCAGGTTGTCGAAGTCGTAGCGGGTATTGGAGATCAGCCCGACCGTGTGGCTGTCGCCAAGTTGATTCAACAGATTACGCACGAGTGTTGTTTTGCCAGAGCCAACCTCACCGGTGACGACTGACAGGACGAGGTCGTTCGTTACCGCGTATTCGAGGATCGACATCGCAACCTCGTGCCGCGGGCTCATGTAAAGGTATGCCGGATCCGGCAGCAGGCTGAACGGCTTCGCGGCAAGTCCGTAGAATTGCTCGTACATGGGCAAAATCCTTTTATTATTTATCTGAACCGATAGCGGCGGCATGCGGACGTTACCGCACCAGCACACGGCCGGTTCCCGCACAATCCTACGCCGAATCACCCGACGATTCAGCTATCGCGACCCGCGCGCCACGGTTCAGCGCGATTTCGCTCGCCTGTGCGACGGAATGAAAACGATTGTGACCAGCGACAGGCGCCATCGCATCGTCATCTCGCGATCGGGACCACATCGGGCACTCGCGCGCCGGATCGATTGCTGCGCAGGCGCGCCGTGTACGCGGCTTGCGACGTGTCGCGGACAAAAATCCGCTGCGACGCTCCGTGCATCGCCGGGATTACAATTCGGGCCAATGCCGCTGGCCGACGCGGGCGACATTGTCCCTGGCGGCACCGCCAGGTTTTCATCGGTATGCCGAACGGATCCGAGCTACAGGGGGCCGCGACCCGCGCGCTCGTGCGGCGACGGCCTGCGACGGCCTGCGACGGTGTTAGCGAGAAATTCGCCAGAGCCATCACTACCGCGAGTACCGGCGCAGCTTAGGCCCGCCGGGCAGCGTGGTCGCCATCGCTGTCGGTGGCCCACCCACGGCGATATAATCAGGCGGGCTCGCACCGGCACCCGCAACCTGGACGCTGTCGCGGGCCGCTCAATTTGCTTACGGCGATCTGTTTACCTGTGCCGGATTTCGATGTCAGATTTATTGCCGGATTTCTGTTCCGGTTCGTCTGCGCCGCCCTGTTTATCTATCCCTGCATGGTGTTGTTGTTCAACACAACGCCGATGGCGATCCATTTCGACGAATGGCCGACCCGCGTGCTGCTCGCGTTCAGCATCGCGCTGTTTGCGGCAATCGTAACGCGGCAACCCCGCGCCAGGCCGTGGCGCCCCGGGCGTCGCATCATCGTCATCTGGCTCGCAGTGTTTCTCGTCGTATTGCCGTTCGCGTTACTGAAGCTCGTAATGGGCGACAACCAGATTGGCGCAATTTTGATCTTCCTTCGCGGTGACAACCTCGGCGAGGTCGTCGCGGTCGGCCGTGGCAGCTACGCCGGCGTGCTGTTGCGGGCAGTGCTGCTGTTCGGCGCCTTTGCCGCCTTGCTCGTCTTTCTCGTCAGGCGCTATGCCGGAATGGAATGGATTGTGCACGCACTGTGCGCGGCACTTATCGCGCTGCACCCGATCAGTGGCTACCTCGTCGGGATCGTGCTGCCGAACCGCTTGCACGCGGACTTCGAACCCGGCGCGCATTTGCTGCGAGCGGGAGACCTCGAGGCACCCGAGCAGGCCAGGAACCTGATCGTCGTATACCTCGAAAGCCTCGAGGCGACGTTTGGCGATCTGGCGGAAACGAGCGACGGGTTTGCGCCCTTGCGCGAACTCCGCGCGCGCAGCTTCGCGGCCAGCAATATTTACCAGGTTGAAGGCACGCGTCACACCATCGCGGGAATCGTTGCAAGCCAGTGCGGTGTGCCGCTCGTGCCTTACGGCCTGAACGCGATCGGCTTCGACTATCGCACGCGGCATTCACTCGATTCGTTCATGCCGTCCGTCGTGTGTCTCGGCGACGTGTTGTCAGGGCACGGTTACACCGTGTCGTATATGAACGGGGCCTCGCTTGAACGCTACTCGAAACGCGGATTTCTTGTGAACCACGGCTACACGCGCTTGTTCGGGCTCGAATCCGTCGATCGCGCGGCACTGGGCGGTCGCGAGAATATTTTCGGTATGGGTGACGGGATGTTGTTCGAACACGTCGCCGGCGAACTCGAAATGTTGCGCGAGGCGGGCAAGCCATTCCTGCTTAGCGTGCTGACGGTTGGTACGCACGGCCCCGATGGTTTCCTCGATCGGGATTGCCCGCGCGACGCCTCGACAAGGAATACGCTCGCAACGGCGATCCGCTGCAGCGGCGACGCGCTCGCAGACTTGCTCGAACTCGTGGAACGCAGCGGCCTCGGCGCCACCACGCTCGTGGCGGTGATGAGTGATCATCTCGTCGCGAACCAGCAGTTGATCCAGGCGCCGTCGCTGGGGCGCGCGCTCGCGGGGGCGCGTCGCGACCGCCGCAATCTGTTCTTCATCCATGGTCTCGAGCCTGGCGTTACGACGAAACCCGCGGCGGCGATCGACATCTATCCAACGCTGCTTGAAGCGCTCGGTTACCGACTCGTCGGGCATCGCGCGAATCTCGGTGTTTCCTTGCTCAGTGCGGAGCCGACGCTGGTCGGCACTTACGGCGCGCGCGGCGTGAACGCCCTGTTTCGGCACAACCCGCGGCTTGCCCGAGCGTTGTGGCGGGACTGACGCGCACATCGCGTGCCGCAGGCGGCGGGCTACGCTGTGGTGTTTGCCTCGCCCGCCAGCATCGCGAGCAGGGCGTCCGTATCGTGCACGTCGCCCATGCCCATGAGAAACGCGGCGAGCGTTGCATCATGCTCTGCCTGCGTCCGACCTGCGTTACCGTCGGATACCATCACGGTTTTGAAAGACAGCATCGCGGCTTCGCGTGCGGTCGTTTCGCAGCACATGTTCGTCACGGTGCCGGTGACGAGCAGCGTATCGATACCGCGTTCGCGTAACAGGGCCTCGAGCCTGCCGCCGCTGCCAAGGAAAGCGCCGAAGCGGTTCTTGCTCACGATCGGATCGCCGGGTTGCACATCCAGCGGATCGTAGATGGCGTGGCTGTCGCAGCCTTCGATCAGGGCGCCGCGAAACCGCTCGGCGGCGCGTTCTCCCATGACGTGATCGAAGAACGTCGGCCAGTAGTCCTCAGGTCGCGGGCCGTAGGTAGACACGACCCAGATGACAGTACCGCCGGCGGCACGCAGAGCCGTGGCGAGACGGTTGATGTTCGCCACGATGCCGCGCGCGGCCGGCGTTTCGATAGCGGCGCCTGCCGCTACGAAGGCGCGTTGCATATCCACGACGATGAGGGCGGTATTGGCCGCTGCCAGCGTTTCGTAAATATGCAGCCGGCCGCGCCGGCGCATGATGAAGTCGATCGTTGCCTGCGGGTATGCCGTCGGCTGCATCATGCACGCGTCCTCGCTCGAGCGGGCGGCCGCTACCGGTGCCGTACTCAGGCTTTTCCGCTTTCGCGAATCTTGCGCCAGATATTGTGCGGCCGCATCGGCAACTCGGTAATTTCAATTCCGAACGGTTGCAGTGCGTCGCACACCGCATTGGACAGCGCCCCCGGAATCGAACTCGGCCGCCCTTCGCCGATCCCGCGCGTGCCGAGCGGCGTGTGCGGGCATGGCGTCGGTGCGTAGGTGACCTCGAAATCCGGTACGTCGGCCGCCGTCGCGATCTTGTAGTGCTCCAAATCCGCGGACATCTGCTGCCCCTGCTCGTCGTAGATAAACTCCTCGAACACGGCGTTAGACAGACCCTGCACGATAGCGCCATGCATCTGCCCGTCGACAATGTTCGGATTGATGACATTTCCGACATCTTCTGAAGTGACCCAGCGCTTGATGTGGAAATTGCCGGTTTCGATATTCACTTCAAGGATGCAGCAATCTGCGTTGAAGCAGATCATCGGTTTGTCCGCTTCGAAGAACGCGGTGGTTTCGAGTCCGCCGACATCGCCCTCAGGCAGATTGATCGGCCACATGATGATGCGCTCGACGGCGTCCCTGAAGCCTTTGCGTTTCGTCGGATCGCCCTGGTAGACAATCTCGCCGTTCTTGAAATCGAAGTGCTGTTTGTGCGCCTCGATCTCGAAATCGTGGGCGAGGATACGGGTGATCTTGTCTTTCAGTTCTTCACAGGCTTTCGCCACCGCGCTCACGTAGTAGGAACCGTTACGCGCACCGATGGAACCGGAGCCGAACGGCGTGGTGGTGGTGTCGCCGGTGGTGACGACGACGTCATCCGGATCGATACCGAAGATCGAGGCGACTGCCTGGGCGGTGGTTGTCTCGTGACCCTGCCCGCTCGGGGCGTCGCCGCCGAACACAAACACTTTACCGCGCGGTTCGATGCGCACGGAGGCCGCGCCATAGCCGGGCTGGTTTTCCATCGGCACCATCAGTTCCGAGGCCACGCCGGACAGTTCCACCCCGCAACCGAAACCGATGCCGAGATAACGACCGTCCTTGCGCGCCTCGGCCTGTTCGGTGCGGAACGCGGCGAGATCGATTTGCGCCATCAGGTTGTCCCACACCGCGATGAAGTCGCCGCTGTCGTAGTACTCGCCGGTCACGCTCGTATAGGGCAACTGGGGAACGAGGTTCTTACGCCTGAGTTCGGAGGGTTCCATACCAATCTTGTGCGCGACCATGTCGATCGACCGCTCGAGCGCGAAGCGGGTAGGGAAATGTCCGAATGCGCGCGACGGGGTCAACGAGGCCTTGTTCGTCGAGGCGACGCGCAGCTTCACGTCGCCCTTGTGCCAGGTGTATGCGTTCGGCAGTTCGACCGCGCCGAGAAACGGCATCACGAAGCCCCAGTACACGCCGATGCAACCGACGCCATTGTTCGCGACCCCGCGATTGCGCACCGCGAGCAGTTCGCCGTCTTTCGTCGCGGCCACTTCCATGTCGTTTATCTGATCGCGTTCCTGGCCGATGTTCATCTGCGCCTCATAGCGCGATTCGACCCAGCGCACGGGACGCCCGAGGTCTTTCGCGGCATGCGCGATGACGATGTTTTCGCGATAGAACGGCGCCTTGATGCCGAAACCGCCACCCATGTCGCGTGGCGCGATGACGCGAACTTTTTCTGCCGGCAAATCGAGCACGTCGACGATCGCGAGGCGATCGATATGCGGGCGCTGTGTCGTGATGTAGGCCGTTAAACCGTCTGAGTCGTTCCACTCGCACAGCACACCGCGCGGTTCCATCGGGGTGACCCCGGTGCGATGCACGCGGAAGCGTTCGCTGACGACGACATCCGCCGAGGCAAAGATCTTCTCAACCTCGGCATCGTTCGCGGCCTGTTCTTCCGGCGTCTCGCCGCCGGTGAACGTCATCGCGAACATTTCATTGCTCGTCGCGTCATCATGTACCAGCGTCGCACCGTCTTCGAGCGCGGCTTCCGCGTCGAGCACTACCGGCAATTCCTCGTAGTCGACTTCAACGAGTTCCGCCGCGTCTTCGGCGATGTATTTGTCACGTGCAATGACGACGGCTACGGGTTCGCCGTGGTAGCGCACCTTGCCAACGGCCAGTGCATGATATTTCGGGTACTGCGCATCGAGGTTCGGAATCAATACGGGCTGGTCCAGCGACTTGAACGCGTGTTCCGTGTCCGCGCCGGTGTAGACCGCAACGACGCCGGGCATGGCTTCGGCTTCGCTCTTGTCGATGCCATTGATCCGCGCATGCGCGTAATCGCTGCGGACGAACACGGCATGCAACATGCCGGGGACGACCATGTCGGAGAGAAATTTGCCGCCACCGGTAACAAGGCGCAGGTCTTCCTTGCGCGGGAGTCGGGTGCCGAGCCAGTCGGCGCTGTCTTCGATCGGTTTGCTCGCCATAACTTGTGTTCCTTGAATTATTTTTGTGTGGCTCGCGCTCAGACGGATTTCGCCGCTTCGCGCACCGCTTTGACGATGTGGGCGTAACCGGTGCAGCGACACAGGTTGCCGACGAGGCCGTGACGTATTTCCTCGTCCGTCGGGTTCGGGTTCTTCTCGAGAAATTCCGTCATGTTCATGAGAATTCCCGGGGTGCAGAAGCCACATTGCAGGGCGTGGTTTTCCTTGAACGCCGCCTGCAGCGGGGTTAAATCGTCGCCACGCAAACCTTCTATCGTGGTGATGGCGTGACCATCGGCCTGTACCGCGAGCATGAGACAGCTTTTTACCGCCTCGCCGTCGAGGTGGATCGTGCACGCGCCGCACACGCCTTCATACGTGCAGCCGATGTGGGTGCCGGTGAGGGCGAGTTGTTCGCGCAGGAAGTCCGACAGCAGCATGCGTTCGGGTACGGTTTCTTCGTAGGATTCGCCGTTGACGGTGACTTTGATCGTAGGCATTGCTTGTTCTCCTTAACCTTGGGCGGCGCGGGCGCGTGCGAACGCGGTGGCTGCGACTTCGCAACCAAGGCTGCGTATCAATTGACGGCGGTAATCGGCGTCGGCCGACATGTCCGAGTGCGTCTCGGCGGCTTCCGCGGCGGCGGCCATGGCTTCTGCGACCGCCTCCTTGCCACCATCGGAACCGATCAGTCCGGCTTCGGCGGCCGGTGCCCGCTGCCCGCCATCGGCGAGGCCGGACAGCGACACGCGCGCATGGCTGCAGTTGCCGTCGGCGCCAACCGACACACTGACGCAAACCCCGACCACCGGCAGCGCGTCGGTGACGAGTCCCCATTTCTTGTAGGCACTGCCGGTATTCGCCGCCGGCGCCGCCCACGTAATCGAGGTGAGGATTTCGTTGCTTTCGCGTGAAGTTTCGAGCGGACCGAGAAAGAAATCATCCGCGGCGACGCCGCGTTTGCCGCCATCGGCGGCGACGAGGTTCATCACACCGTTCGTGGCCAGGACGACGGTGGGCAGACACGAGGCCATGTAGTTCCAGCACACGCTGCCGCCGATAGTGCCGCGGTTGCGCACCTGGCGGTCGCCGACGTGCGCCGCGGCGTCCGCGAGCGCCGCGAACGCGCCGTTCAAGGCGGTGGTGCTCGCGATTTCTACGTAACGTGTCATTGCGCCGATGGTGAGACCGGCGCCGCTGGTGTCGATCCCTTTGAGTTCGGCGATGTCCTGCAGATCGACGATACATTCCGGTCGCAGCATGCGCGACTTGATCGCCTGCATGGCGCTCTGGCCACCGGCGAGAAATATCGCATCCCCCTCCTCGAATTCAGCGAGCGCGCTGAGCGCGTCGGCCACCGATTGGGGGCGGACATACTTGTCTATTTTTGCTGGAAACATGAATTTTCCTCAGGCGTTTGGCGTCCAGTTGAGTGGCTCGCTGATCACAGCACAGGCAGTATGCTTCGATGCGTGAGCCCGTTTATTTTTATTCAGAAGCTGGCGGCAAATATCGCACAGCCAAGTACGACAGAGCCACTCCCGGCGATTCCGCGAAGCCACGGCAGCACGGACTTGCAGCGTGCGACGGTAATACCGACGACGAATCCGAACAGGCACATCGTGAACAATACGCCGAGAGAAAACGCGGCCAACACTAACATGCCCGCGCCTGCATCGCCCTGTTGTCCGGCAGGTATCAGCGCGAGCATCGGTGCGCTGCCGGCCATGCCGTGCATCGCGCCGATCAGTAACGCGCCGTGATTATCGAACGCGTCGTCGTTTTCATGTTGCGTGCCGGCCGGCACCCAGTGCAGATGCGCCCGCATGCCGCGATGGCGGTGCAGGTGCAGTCGGGCGCCGCCGGTGGCCAGCCCGCCGAGTACGGCTATCCCGACGGCGCACAGGGCAAGGGCAACGACGCGTTCAGCATAGACATGCCAGTGGTCCGGTAATGCCGATCCGATGGCGTAGCAAATCAGCCCGAGCACGAGCAGCGTCGCGGCATGGCCGAGCGCCCAGCGCCCGCCGAGTTGAATACACCGGGACGGTGCCGTGCGGCGCATGGCGAGGCCGGAGACGGCCATGATGTGGTCGGCGTCGAGCGCGTGCAGCGCACCGATCCCGAAAGCGGCGAGGGGAACCGCCGCCGCACTGACTTCGAATGGCGCTGCGAGCGCGCTCATACCGGATTGCGGTGAGGTATCAGCGGTGGCATACGGTACTCCCCGAGGCGGCGAGGCTTGAGTCTACACACTCTGCCCGTCGGCTTAAAGGCCTATTGGACTGACCACTTGACAGACTGATCACCCACCGATACGGTCGAATCCACCGCGCCCGGGTGGCGGGCGTGCCAATCGCGAGGGAGCAGGTATGACCGAAGAAGAACGACAGATCGTGCGTGAAACCGGGAAAGTCATACCCGGTCCGGAATTCGACGATGAACCGCTCGGCCCGGTCGGCCAACGGATCGTCTACGAGGACGACCGGGTGCGGGTGTGGGACGTCGTGCTCGAACCCGGCGGCTATTTCGGTTTGCACACCCACGAACTCGATTACCTGATCATCACGCTCGAGGGCGCGAAGTGTAAAACCTGGGAAAAACAGCACGATGGCACATGGATGGAATACCAGTTTGATTTCAAGGCCGGCGATGTCGTACCGGTCTCGGTAAACGGCGGTCAGACCCACCGGCTGTTCAGCACCGACGACAAGACGTTCGTCAATCGCCTGATCGAATTCAAGGACTCACACGCGCACGCACACGCGTAGCGGCAGCCGCCCGGGCGCACGCGCCGTGGGAGGGCTTGCGGCGCAAACGCTTACTCGGCCGCGCGCTTGTTGCGCTCGGCGATGTGGACGTCGTCGATGATGCGATCGATGTGCGCCTTCATGAGGGTCTCGGCGAGATCGGCATCGCCGGCTTCGATTGCGGCGAAAATCTTGCGGTGCTGGGCCTGGATCCGCGTCGTTTGTTCCGCACCGCGCAGGCCCCACAATTTTATCCGGTGCCATGCCGGGCCTGACATCTCCTGCGCCAGCGCTTCCATCGCCTGCAGCAAAACGGGGTTGTGCGCGGCGACGGCAATGGCGCGGTGGAATTCGCGATCAGTGTCGACGGGGTGCACGCCGGCCGCAACCTGCTCATCCATTGCGGCAACGATCTCGCGCAAGGCAGTGAGTTCGTGCTCACCGCGGCGCTGTGCTGCCAGCCGCGCCGTGCCGGATTCAATCGCGCGCCGGCTTTCGAGAATTTCCAGCGCGCTGGCAGCGTCGATACGCCAGGTAAAATCGGTGCGCCGCTCGGTGACATAAGTGCCATCTCCGGGACGGCTTTCGACGAGGCCCATGGCCGCGAGGCCGGTCAGCGCCTGGCGTACGGATGCGCGGCTGATGCCGAGTTGCTCGGCGAGCGCCCGTTCCGTTGGCAGGCGATCGCCGGTGCAGAACGTGCCGTCTTCGATCAGGGACACGAGCTGGTTCATTGCCGCCTCATAAACCTTTTCCTGTCGAATCGGCGTCAGCTGCGCCATGATCGGGGTCTCCTGTGTGATTCACGCAGTCTACACGACCCGTGAACCACTCAACAGGTAAATTGGCTAGACCAATTGACGGAGTATTGCGCGCCCGTTTGGCATCACCCAGTCGGAAATTGGTCCGACCAATTGACAATATCGAACGCGCCGCATACCGTCACCAGGGGCCGGCGCGCACTTCCGGTGGCCGCGCAGCGGGGCCTCGGGATCCGTTCAGTAATGGGAGCAACTATGAAAATCGCACGCTTCAGGCATGCAGGGACGGTCCAATTGGGACTGGTCGATCCGGACCGCGGCAGTATCCGGCCTCTCGGTGAGGGCTCTGCAGCGCCCGATCCGATGATCGCCGTGATCGAAAACCACGTCGCCGGCCGGGCGCCCGTTGCCGGCGAGCGAGAACACCCGCTCGCCGAGGTGCAATTGCTGCACCCGGTGGCGCGTCCGAGCAAGAATGTGATCTGTGTCGGCAAGAACTACCGCGAGCACGCCGAGGAGTTTTCCCGCAGCGGGTTTGATTCCTCCGCCGTGGGTGAACAGCAGGCCGTGCCGGACGCACCGATCGTGTTCAGCAAGGCGCCGTGTGCGCTGACCGGTGCGCGCGCGAACATTATCGTGCCCGCCGCGCTCAGCGCGAGCGTCGATTACGAAGGTGAACTCGGGGTCGTCATCGGTCGCCGCGGCCGCGCAATCACGGCCGCCGACGCTTACGATCACGTATTCGGTTACGCCGTCATCAACGATGTCACCGTGCGTGACTTGCAGTCGCGCCACAAGCAGTGGCTGCTTGGCAAATCACTCGACACGTTTTGTCCCATGGGGCCGTGGATCGTCACCGGCGACGACCTTGACCCCGAGGATCTGACGTTGTCGTGCTGGGTGAATGGAGAATTACGCCAGCAGGCGAACACCCGTGATCTGATCTTCGATATCCCGGCGATCATCGAAACCGTGTCGGCGAGTATGACGCTCGAAGCCGGCGATATCATCGCGACCGGCACCCCGGCGGGGGTGGGTATTGGCTACGATCCGCCGAAGTTTCTGCGTCATGGCGATGTGGTCAGGGTTGCGATCAGCGGCATCGGCGAGATCGAGAATTCCCTGGTCGTGGAGCCGGCGTAAGCACGCGGCGCTCGATCCATTACACTGCGCTGCCTGTAACGGCGCACCCGCTTGGTATCGACGGAAAATTCAAACGCAACATGATATTCGGTGAAGTTCCAGTTTCCGACGCTGCCGGCACGGTGCTCGCGCACTCCGTGCACCTCGCCGGCGCGCGAATCGGCAAGGGCAAGCTGCTCGATGCGGACGACATCGCAGCACTGGAGGCCGCCGGGATCCGCGCCGTTACCGTGGCTCGCCTCGGCGCTGGCGACGTTGACGAGAATGCTGCCGCGGCGCGGGTCGCCGCCGGACTCGCGCATGCCAGTGTGGTGGTGGAGACCGCGAAAACCGGCCGCGCGAACATCACCGCGGGGGTCGCCGGGCTGTGCCGGATCGACGCCGCGGCCATTCACCGCATGAATGCCGTTGATGAGTCTGTCACGGTGGCTACGGTAGCGCCCTGGGCCGTGGTCACGGCCGGACAGGTTATCGCCACGGTGAAGATCATTCCGTACGCCGTCGCCGGGGACACGCTCGATGCGGTTGCCGACATTGCGCGGTCGCATCCCGCGATGCTGACAGTGCAAGCGTTCATACCGCGTACGGTGGGGGTGATTTTCTCCGCGCTGCCGACAGTCCCGTTCAAGGGACGTGAAAAGGCGGAGCGCGTGCTGACGCAACGACTCGAACGTCTCGGCGGCAGGATCGATCAGCTGACGGAGAGCGCGCATGAAATCGCTGCGCTCGCGAGCGAGATCCAGGCGCTCGCCGCGCGCGGCGCGGATCTGATCCTGTTGTTCGGTGCCTCGGCGATTGTCGATCGCGGCGATGTGATTCCCGCCGCGATCGAACATGCCGGTGGCCATATCAGCCATTTCGGCATGCCGGTCGAACCCGGCAATATGCTGTTACTCGCGCGCCTCGGTGACGTCGACGTAATCGGCTTGCCTGGCTGCGCGCGTTCGCCGAAGCTGAATGGGTTCGACTGGGTGCTGGAGCGCTTGTTCGCGGCCGTGCCGGTTACGCGCGAGGAAATTGCGTCGATGGGGGTTGGCGGGCTGATCGTGTGAGCGTGCGCTGCGTATCCGCGCTGCCAGATTGATCGACACCGGGCCACGCTGGTCGCCGTGGGGCGCCTGATTTTGCTCGCAGTTTTGCGCGTCAGCACACTCGCTTGCAGCGTCTTGCGTGAAATTGACACCGTAAGCCTGCAACGTTAATTTGTCCGGACAAATTTACCCGCCCAATCCAGCGTGCGGCGGCACCGGAGCACGGGCTCGAAGCCCGAACGGGCCACGCATCGAAGTTCCGCAATCCGATCGATGGAGTTAGCCCATGGCCGCAACCCAGCAACCTGCCTCTCATGTGGATGCCGATGATGAGCGTCTGATCCTCGATGCGATCACGAAATGGCTCGAGCAGAAAGTCAAACCCGTGACGATGCAGCTCGAACACGATGACGAATACCCGGCCGAACTCGTCGAAGACATGAAAGAGCTTGGCCTGTTCGGCGCCCTGATCGATCCGGCCTACGGCGGCCTCGGATTGTCCGCAACAACGTATTCGAAGATCGTGATGCTGATCGCCGAAGAGTGGATGAGCCTGACGGGCATCTTTAATTCTCACCTGATGATGGCGCGTATCGTTGAACGTTACGGAACCGAGGCGCAGAAATCATTCTGGTTGCCGAAGTTCGCCAGCGGCGAGCTGCGCGGCGGACTCGGTTTGACGGAACCCGACGCGGGCACGGATCTGCAGGGCATCCGTACCGTCGCGAAGCGGCGCGGCGACAAGTACGTGGTCAACGGCACGAAGACCTGGATTTCCAACGCTATCGAGGGCCATTGCGTTGCGCTGCTCGTGAAAACCGATCCCGATGCCGAACCGCGCCACAAGGGCATGACGATGCTGATCGTACCGAAGATCGATCCGGTCACACGCGAACCGCTGCCCGGGGTACGCAATGGTCGCAAGCTGGAAAAGCTCGGCTACAAGGGCATCGATTCCGGCGAGTTCATTTTTGATGACTACGAATGCGATGCCGGCTTATCGCTGGTCGGCGGGGTTGAAGGCCAGGGTTTCTATATGGCGACCGGCGGCCTCGAGATCGGACGCATCAATATCGCGGCCCGCGGGGTCGGCATCGCGAAGCGCGCGCTGCGCGAGTCCGTCGCCTATACGCAGGTTCGCAAAACCATGGGCAAACCAATCTGCGAACACCAGGCGATTCAGCTGAAGCTCGGCGAAATGGCGGCGAACACCCGCGCTGCCGAGCTACTCGTGGCCGACGCCGCGCGTGCTTATGATACGGGTGAGCGGGTAGACCTCGAAGCCGGCATGGCCAAATACTTCGCTTCCGAGACAGCGCTGTCGGTAGCGACGGAAGCGATGCGCATACACGGTGCTTACGGGTATTCCAAGGAGTATCCGATCGAGCGCCTGTTCCGCGATGCGCCGCTGTTGTGTATCGGCGAAGGGACGAACGAATTGCAGCGGATCATCATTGCGAAACAACTCGTGAAACGAAATCCCGTGTAACTCCTGTCGCCCGCACGCGGGCTGTTATTGCGCGATCGCAACGTGCAGAATGAGACCGTTCGCCTCGATGGCGAAACGGGACGCAACCAAGTCAAGCGAGGATCTAACAGTGAGCAATGAACCACAGAATATGCCTGCCGATTTCGAAAGCGCGCTCGGTTACCTCATGGGCGTGACGAAACCGACGATCAACGATTTCAAACTGATGGCTTATGTCGAGGCCGGCGGCGAGGCGTTTTACATCGGTCTCGCGAATGCATCGCCCACCCCCGAAATCGCGGAACTACTGACTAAGAACGGTCGCGAAGAGCGCGCACACGCGCACCGGGTGAAGCGGGTGATCGAGAAGCTGTCGGGCGAATCGTTCGAGGTACCGACGCCGGAGAACAATCCGTACTACGTTATCCCCGAAGGACTCAGTGTCGATGCGGCAATGCTCAATGATCTGATTGAAGGCGAAGTCGGTGGCGACGCCCTGTACCAGGGCTGGGCAGCTTCGATGGAAGACAGCGAATGCGCGGATCTGCTGAGCCAGAACGGCAAGGAAGAGATCCGGCACGGTGATCGCTGCAAGCAGGCGCTTGCACTGCTGTAAACCGTAACCGAGCTGTCGGCTCGTTGTAATGTTTGACCTCGATCATGACCCCGAATCGTGGCGTGCGTTAACTGGAGCCGGCACGAATCAGCAAGGAATCCGATGAGTCGACGAATCATCCCGGATGTCGTGAGCGATCAGGACATCATCTCGCTGGGCGAGTCAGCAACTGTGCTCGACGCCGCCCGCCTCATGAGTCAGTGTTCGGTCAATGCCGTATTGATCATGGATGGCGAGGGTCTGCGTGGAATTTTCACCGCGCGGGACCTGGCGCGCCGCGTTGTCGCGGCCGATCGCGGCCTTGATACCCCGCTCGCCGAGGTGATGACACCGAACCCGCAGACCGTCGTTGCAGACGCGGAGCCAGTTACCGCGCTACGCCTGATGGTCAAGGGTGGCTTCAGGCATCTGCCGGTGGTGGACGGCGACCGGGTGGTCGGCCTCGTTTCGCGGCGTGATCTGTTCCGGGAGGAAGAACGGATAGCGTGCGGCTGAGACAGTGCTGAATCCGGCCGTTCGGATGCGACACTTGCGCGGGGGGCGGTAAATCTGCTACGGGCGCCGCGCCATCGTCATCGTGTAGGCAAAGCGGCCTGCGGGGTGCAGGCTGTGTGACAGGACAACGACACGGCCGGCGGCATCAAGGTAGCGTCGCACTGTTCGCAAGGCCGGTGACCCGGCGGCTACTGCGAGCATGCCGGCCGCCTCGGCGTCCACGCTCGTTGCGTCCATCCGTTGCGCCACTTCCTCGATGCGCACGCTGTGCTGCCGCTCAATCCATTCGGACATGGATTCGTCGAGTTCGTCGACGGCGGCGTCGTCCGGTGCGAACGCGGCGTCGATCAGGATTGTCGTCAGCGCCAGTGGTGACTCCTTGTTAATCCGGCGCACACCCGTGAACTGCCGATAACGCCCCTCGAGCCCGTATTCATCCAGGATTTTCCGGTCGGCCCATGCGCTTAGCAAACGCACGAACGTGGCATCGCGCGCATATTGCAGGATCGATTCGAAATCACCGGTGGGCGACGCGAACGCGGGATTCGTGCGATCAGCCACGATGCTGCCGGCGCCCTGGCGTCGCTCGATGAGCCCATCCTCGCTCAACAATCGCAACGCTTCGCGTGCGGTGTGACGCGAGATCCCGAACCGATCGCAGAGCGATTTTTCCGTCGGCAGGGCGTCGCCTGCGTTGAACAGGCCGCGGGCGATCTCCGCGCGCAAGGTTGCGGCGAGTTGCCGATAGCGCGGTTGAGCGCGGACGTTCACTGCGTGTGCGTTGCGGCTTGCGCGCAACCCGTGCCTAGGACGCAATAAACGTGTAACCGTCGAGCGCCATCGGGAACTCGACGATTTCCTGGCCTGTCGCGCCAAACACGGCTTCCGTCAACGCCGGGATGAACGGCGGCACCCCGACTTCGCCGACCCCGGTGGGGTGATCGAGGCCATTGTCGACGAGTACCACTTCGACCTCCGGCACTTCCCGCAGGCGCGCAACGGTGTAGTCGTGGAAATTGCTCTGTTTCGCACGACCGCGCTCAATCTCGATCTTCTGTCCGATCACCGTCGACAGCGCAAACGCCACCGCGCTGCAGATCTGCGCACGCACGCTGTGCGGGTTGACGACCAGGCCGCAATCCATTGCCGCAACCACCCTGTGGAATGCGAGTTCGGTGCCGGTTTTCTTCAGTTCGACGACATAGCCGGCGACGGATCCGAACGATGGATGAACGGCCACGCCGCGGAACACATCGGGCGGCGGCGGTGTACGCCAGGCGGCAGCTTCCTCGAGTGCATCGAGGACACCGACAATGCGGAAGGCCTCCTTGTTGCCTGCGAGCAACTGCCGGCGATAGTCGATCGGATCGGCGGCCGCCTCGCGCGCGAGCCGGTTCATGATCGACTCGACCACCGGACCGGTGTGCGAATCGGCTTCGGCGCGCCACCACAGCACTTCGAGCGGATGCTTCGGTGTGTGCAGCGTGAACTCGACGTTGTCGACCGCGTACTTCGTGTGTCGCAGGCCTTCCGTCGACAGCGTATCGAGGCCATTGACCATGAACGCGGATTCGAACGCGGTGCCGGTGGAAATCGACGCGCCGACAATGCTGTGCACCCAGTGGCGCGGCAGTTTGTCGTCGTCCAGCCCGATGCGGTAGCGATGCAGTACCATCGGGCGATAAAAGCCGCCCTGAATGTCGTCCTCGCGCTGCCAGATCATCTTGATCGGCTGCGTGAGCCCCGCGGCCTGCGCTATCTGCACGGCTTCAACGAGAAAGTCCGCGGCGGGCGCTGCGCGGCGTCCGAAGCTGCCACCGAGCCACTGGGTATTGATGCGGATGTTCGCGGCCGGGACGCCGGTGAGACGCTCGATATTGCCGACATCGATGCCCTGGAATTGCGTACCGGACCAGATTTCGCACTGCTGCCCGTCCAGTTGTACGGTGGCGTTCAACGGTTCCATCGGCGCGTGGGCGAGGAACGGGAAGCGCAACTCGCCTTCGATGATCGACGTGCTGCTGCTGAAGTCGGGTTTGCCGCGCTGCTCGAACAACGGGCCTGCGCGATCGGCCATGGCGCCGTATTCGCGCCATAGATCCGCCGAAGAGATCTGTGCGAAGTCTCCCTCGTCCCAGTCGATGACGAGCGCGTCTTTCGCTTTCTTCGCTTGCCAGAACGTATCCGCGACCACTGCCACCCCGGTCGGGATCTGCACCACGGCGCGCACGCCGGGCATCGCTTTGGCTTTCGTCGCATCGAACGACCGCAGCTTGCCGCCGAACACCGGGGCATGGGCGATGCTCGCAGTGAGCATGTCCGGCAAGCGCAGATCGATACCGAATACGGCGCCGCCATTGCTCTTCGAGATCCGATCGACCCGCGGCACGCTCTGACCGATGAGCCTGAACTCGTCGCGGCTTTTCAGACTTACGGCGTCTGGCGGGGTGAGCGCCGCCGCCGCACTGGTGAGTTCGCCGTATGTCGCGCGACGATCGTGTGCCGTATCGATCACGTTCGACGCGTGCGTTGTGAGCGTCTCCGCCGGTACTCCCCAGCGTTGTGCCGCAGCTGCGACGAGCATCGCGCGCGCCGTGGCGCCGATTTCGCGCAGGTGCATCCACTGGCTGTTGATCGAGGTTGAGGCGCCGGTTGCGATTGCGCCCCAGGCACGATGCTTGAACGCGTCGTCGAGCGACGTCAGATGTTCGGCCACGACCAGCGACCAGTCGGCATCGAGTTCATCGGCGAGGATCTGCGCCATGCCCGTGTACGCCCCCTGGCCCATCTCCGCGTGCGGCATGATGATGCGTACCGTGTTGTCCGGCGCGATATTCAGTAATGCACTTGGAGAAAAACCTGTGCCGGAGTCCGTTGCCGCGAGCAGGCGTCTCGGTGCTACGGCGAGTCCGAACGTGAGCGACACCGCACCTTTGAGAAACCCGCGCCGCGCGATCGTGAACTCACCCATGACGCAACTCCCCGGCAGCCTGTTTGATCGCGGCGCGCACGAACTGGTAAGTGCCGCAGCGGCAGATATTCGTCAACTCGCGTTCGATGTCGGCATCGCTGGGCGCCGGATTCGCCGCCAGCAGCGCGCTCGCCGCCATGATCATGCCGGACTGGCAGTAACCGCATTGCGCCACGCTGTGTTCCGCCCAGGCGCGCTGTACGGCGTCACGCGCGGTGCCGGCCAGGCCTTCTATCGTCGTAATCTTTTGCTGCTCATTAAACGCACTGACAGGCATGGCGCAGGTGCGTGTCGCCTTGCCGTCGACGAGCACGGTGCAGGCGCCGCAGCTCATGATGCCGCACGCGTACTTCGTGCCGGTGAGGCCTAAGTGATCGCGTAATACCCACAGTAGCGGGGTGTCGCCGCTGGCGTCGGTTTCACGGATGGTGCCATTCACGTTCAGGCGGATTGTCATGCGCAGGGTCCTCGCGCTGTGACGCCGTCGCCGCGGTCGCGGACGGCGATCAGGGGTTGCCAGGCCGTGCGGCGACACGGGTGGGCGCCGCCGCGAGGAAGGGTACTGGTTTGTCCGCTCAACATAAGCGTGCGCGGATCGCAGGTCAACCGCCCGCCGCGCAGTACGCGGCCGGTGAGATCGCCGGTTTATTGCGCGCCGATTTCGAGTACGAGCTTGCCGCGGGTGCGACCACTTTCGGAACGCCGCTGCGCATCGCCTGCCGCGGAGAGCGGCAGCGTGTCGATTTCAGGTAACGGCAAGACTTCGCGCGCGAACAGATCCAGCAGCATCGCGAGGCTCGCGCCGTCCGGACGATGGTGGATGAATTCCGTTTTGATGTTTTTCTTTTGCACGGCCGGGATGTCCGGAGGCTCGTTGTTCATGTACGCGACCGTGCCGCCGGGTTTGACGATCTCGATTGCGGCGGCAATCGTCCGCTCATCGAGGATCGATTCGAGTACCGCGTCGACCCCGGCCGGTTCGTGTTCGCGCAGATAATCGACGTAATCCGTCGTCGTGTAATCGATCGCGTGGTCGGCGCCGAGCGCGCGCACGTAAGCATGGTTATGCGCGCTCGCCGTCGTATACACCGTAGCGCCAAGATACTTCGCGATAGCGATAGCAGCGCTGCCCACCCCGCCGGCGCCGGCCTGAATGAGCACGCTCTGCCCGGATTGCAAATCCGCGAATTCGCTCAGCGATTGCCACGCGGTCAGCGACACAAGCGGTAGCGCCGCGGCTTCGATGAACGACAGCGAGGCTGGCTTCGCCGCTATCGAGGTCGCGTTGACGGGCGCGTATTGCGCGTATTGCGCGTAGGTGCCGTGTTGGATCGACCACGTGAACGCGAGGCCGGCCACGGCGTCGCCGACGTTCCAGTTGCTGACGGCGGCACCGGTTCTGACAATCCGCCCGGCCAGATCCCAGCCCGGGACGACCGGAAACGTGCGCGTGATGTATTCCTGCAGTTCGCCGCTGCGCAGGCGCCGGTCGATCGGATTAACCCCGGCCGCGGCGATTTCGACAAGCACTTCATCGTCCGCGATCGGTGGCATCGGCAACTCTCCGAATTGCAGTACGTCCGCGCTGCCGTGTTCGGTATAAAACGCTGCTTTCATTATTCCGTCCTCTCGCCGGCGCCACAGTTCGCCGGTGACGACGATAACCGGGTCAGCCACGCTTGCCAAATGAGCACGCCACCGCGCCCCACGGGTGGCAAGGGGCGAATGGATATGACATCTTCTCGTCCCTTATGCAGCTATAAAAAAGAGGGAGATTACGTCATGCAATTCGGCCTCGGCGTCAGTGCGCACATCAAGAACTGGGAAATCATCCGTTATGCCGAGGAGCTCGGTTTCGATCGCGCGTGGGTTGGCGATTCTCAGATGATTTGGTCGGACTGTTATGCCGTCCTCGCGCTTGCGGCAGAGCATACCGAACGTATCGAGATTGGTACCGGGGTCGCTATCACCGGCACCCGTATCGCGCCGGTCACCGCGCATTCCATCGCCAGCATCAACGAACTCGCCCCGGGTCGCGTATTCCTCGGCCTCGGTACCGGGCACACGGGTATGCGCGTGATGGGACAAAACCCCATGCGCGCGAAAGCATTTCGCGAATATATTCGCGTCGTGCGCGCACTGCTCGACGGCGAGGCCGTTGACTACACGTACGACGGCGAAACGCGCGAGATCCAGTTCCTCCATCGGGAACGCCGGTTTCTCAATCTCGACGATCGCATCCCGATCTACGTGGCGGCGAACGGTCCGATGGCGCTGGCCGCGGCCGGTGCCTATGGCGACGGCTGGATGACCGTCGGCGGTGAACCGGAGGTTGTCGCGCCAAAACTCGACGCCATCGCGAACGGCGCGAAGAAAGCCGGGCGTACGCTGGGTGATGATTTTCACACCGCCTATATCACCACGAGTTGCGTCCTCGGGCCCGGGGAGCAGCTTGGCGATGATCGCGTGATCGACGAGACCGGCAGCTGGGTAGGCTGCGAGTTACATTTCTATTATGAAGTGTGGAAAGACGCCGGGTGTAACGACGACATCATCCCCGATCATTTCCGCGAACTGTGGCCCGACTATCTGCGGCGCGTTGAAAGTATGAGCTTGCCGGAGAACGCACGCTTTCGTCAGATCCATGACGGCCATCTCGTTTATCTGCAACCCGAAGAACGGCGTTACGTCACCCCGGATGCGATCAAATCCGGCAGTCTCGTCGGCTCACCGGAAGAGATCATCGAGCATATCCGCCGCATCGAGGCCGCCGGGATCAAGGAGATCGCGTTGTGGCCGCCGATGGATCATGAACGCAAGGTGCTGAAGGATTTCGCCGAGCACGTCATACCCGCGTTTCGTTGAACGCGTGATAGCCATGGCATTGCGGCCCTGAACGCGTCGGTACTGACTACACCCTATTTCCTGACCGCGCTCGTCGCGCTCGGGATGGCGTGGGCGTTCGTGCGTTCGGATCCGGATGCCGGCACGAGTCGCGCACTGAGTCTCGCGCTGGCGATGGTGGGGATCGCGATCATCGCGAACAACGGCGTGTTCGAACTTGCGATTAAGGGGCCGCTGCCGAGCTGGGCGCGCTGGCTCGTGCTGCCGGAGATCATTGCGTTCTGCGCCGTGTTCGAGTGGGTTCTGCGTGTGCGCCGGACGATACCCGCCGGGCAGTTGCGTACCCGTTTTGGCGACAAGGTGTTGCGCATCGCGCAACTGCTGATCATCTGTTACGGCGTCGCGGCAGTGCGTTACCCGGAAGTGCGCATGCGCGAATTTTTCGGCGGCATCAATAATCCGCTCGAGTGGTCGCGGCAGGTTGTCGCCTTGTTCGCCGCGCCGATGGGCATCGCGATGTTGTTGTGGGCCGGTGCGATCGTGCTGTGCCTGAATCGCCGTCCGGATCCGGCGGAGCGGGCGCGGCTCGTTGCGTTTCTGTTTGCCTGTCCGATTATCGTTGCCGGGCTCATCGTGCCGCGTTCCATCGCACCTGTCACGACGGTACTCGGCCTGATCGTCCTGCTCATGGGCGCGATGCGCCATGCCCGGCTGCACGGTCGCCGCGGATTGTTCATGAGCCGCTTCCTGTCGCCGCAAGTTGCCTCACTCGTCAGCACGGAGGGTTTACACGGCGCAATGCGCGATACGGTGCAGGATCTGAGTGTCGTGTGTTGTGATCTGCGCGGCTTCACCGCGTTCGCGACGGCGCGTGGCTCGGAGCAGATCATCGCGTTATTGCGCGACTACTACGATGCCGTTGGCGCTGCCGTGGTCGAGGTGGAAGGGACGATCAAGGACTATGCCGGCGATGGCGTACTTGTGCTCGTCGGCGCGCCCGTTGCGGTGCCTGATCATGCCGACCGCGCGGTGCGGCTCGCGCGCAGGATCCGCGAACTCGCCGGTGCGGTCATCGCGCAGCAGAACGGTGGTGGGGCGCACCTCGGGATCGGGGTGGGCGTTGCCAGCGGGCCGGTGACGGTGGGGGTGGTCGGTGGCGACAGCCGTCTCGAATACGCCGCGGTTGGTCAGGCCGTGAACCTCGCGGCACGGTTGTGCGCGCGGGCGCAGGCGGGCGAAATTCTGCTCGATCCGGCTACCGTGACGCGTACGCAAGCAGAGAATTTGAGCGACTTCCGCGAACGGTCTCCACTCGCATTAAAAGGGTTCGCCGCGCCGGTCGCGCCGCTTGCGAACACGCTGGAATGAACCGCGCGTGCCGCGCACGGCGTATGCCTTGATCCTGCCGCATCCCGACGAGCGCAATCCGCCCGCTGCGGCCGCCTTGGCGCGGCTTGTTGCGTTCAGCTCAGGATTTTTTCGCTTTGCGGCGTAACAATAGCCCGCCGACGAGCAGCCCGAACAGAACCGCTGCGGGGCGCAGGGGTAGCGAATTCCGTGTAGCTTACCGTCGCGTCGGTGGGGCCGAGAGCGAATTCGATCTCGCCATCAACGACATCGATGTTGTCCGCGGTGAACACCTGAATTCCGCCGTTGGCAAAGAAGAACAGGCCAAATTCCATGAAATCGAGATTGCCGGTGCCGATGAACAACGGCAGCAGGCCATCGTCAACGGGGCGAGTCGCGGCGTCGTCATGCTCCGTGTTAGCGCCCGGGTTTGTCTGGTATCCGGTGGAAAAAAGATTGACAGTCAGCCCCCGTCCGCAGACGCGTCGGCTTGCTCCGCGAGCGTTTTCAGGCGGTCGAGACCGCGGGCCAAGTCCGGCCCCACCCATTTATCCATCGACGTAAACACGCTCATCAGTTTCATTTTGAAATCCAGCGGACCCCGCATCGACCAGGTAACTTTCGTGTAATCGCCGAAAGGGCTGAGCACGAAATCCACCATGTTCGTCGCCAACATCGGTTCGAAAATTGACAACTGCATGCGCACGGCGTGCGGCGGTGTTACCTGCACCACCTCCATGCGGCCACGTCCGACGTTGTCGTCGCCGGCCCACTCGTAACGCGCGCCCATGCCGCTGGTCTGCTCCGACAGCGTGATTTCGATCTCCGGATCCTTCGCCACCCACGGTGACCATGCGGCCCAGTTGCTGAAGTCGCTGATGAGGGGAAATACGCGTTCCGGCGGCGCCTTCATTCGTGATACCCGTTCGACGAGAAACGTGTCCGGCTGCGCAAGCGCGAGGCCGACGACACCGATGATCGCGAGTGTCACTACGATGGCGAGAATTCTGAGCATCGTTACTTACTCCGTGTGGGTGACCAAGGAAAACAAAATCGCGCGCGACATACAACATGCGTTTCCCTTCAAGGTGGCGCGGCGGTGAATTAACATTACGCCCGGATATCAATTTTTGTTTGGCTGGATACTCTCAATGGATTTGAATTTCTTCCGCAAGCTCTGGCTTGCGCTGCTGCTCGTGTGCGTTAACGCGCCTGCGAGCGAGGACTGGCACACCTGGGGCGCGATCGTCGCCACCGGCGATCTCGGCGGCGCCGATGCAAAGCTGCGTTACTGGCTGGAGGGGCAGGGACGCTTCAATGACGACAGTTCCCGTTTCAACCAGGGCATCCTCCGCGGCGCGCTTGGTGTGGCGGTTGCGCCGCGCACGACCGCGTGGGCCGGCTATGCGTTCATCCCGAGTGATCCGCAAAACCGCAGTGCGGACATCGTCGAACACCGCGCCTGGCAGCAACTGACGTGGAGCGCCGCACAGCCGGTTGCGGGTTTTGCGCTGGCGACGCGCACCCGCCTGGAGCAACGGACGATAGAAGACGCCGACGATACGGGTTGGCGTTTCCGGCAACTCGTGAAACTGACCCGGCCGCTCGGCGCGAGTGGCGCGACGTACTGGTCGTTGTGGGACGAACTGTTCGTGAACTTCAACGATACGGATTGGGGCGCGGACGGCGGCATCGATCAGAATCGCGTATTCGCCGGGATCGGCGTCAATCTCACGGCGAGCGCGAAAGCAGAACTCGGGTATATGAACCAGTTCGTGCGGCGGGCGAATCGCGACGACGCGCACAACCACATCCTGTCGTTGACCTTGTTATTCGCTTACTGACGACCGCGGACGGCGCGGCAGGTTCGCTTGCCGGGCGCTGGTTTCAGCGTGGTCGGCGCAACCAGAGCACGAAGCCGCTGATCACGAGTACGAGCAACAACACCGAGGCGGTGTTCACGATCAATACTCCGGTGGCGCCGAACAGGCGGCCGGTATGCAGGTCGAGCAGGACACGCTCGAGCGACAGGCCGCTGCCACGAAACGTCCGCGCGAGCGCCGCGGCGAGTTCATCCGGCAATGCGGTCTCGAGGCTCCAGCGCACACCGGGAGCGGGCGCTACGGCAGCGAGTTCACCGCCCCACGGGTCGTAGCGTCGTGCGCCGCCGGCGGTGCGCACGATGATGTCACCGGCCGGATCGATACCGATCTGCTGCGGCGCCTCGTCGAGCGGGCCGAGTTTTTCCGCGAGTTCGCCGGCGGCCGTCACGATAAACAGATTATTCGTGGTTGCGACGAGGATTTCATCGGCCAGTGGCACTGCCCCGAGTAGCTGGCCGTCGAGTTGCGTCACGAGCTGGTTGCTGAAATACAGGCGCTCGCCGATTTGCGCGAGCCAGTGCTCGCGGACTTTGAAACTCAACGGCGGCGGCGCCGGCCGGATGCCGTACCAGTTGAGCAGGTGATCGTTGTCAACGTAACGGCTGTCGAGGTCGATCCGATCGGTCTGCATCAGTACGAGACCCGTCAGCGTGAGCACGAGCAGAAACACCGCGGCGACCAGTCCGATGGTGCGATGCCAGGACTTGAGCATGAGACGTAGCGAGGCCTTCGAGTGGGCGCGTAACGTTAGCCGAAGGCCGAGCGTCTTGGAAGTCATATCAGGTTTCCGTGCGGGTGTGAAAATACAGCGCGAGTCGCGCCAGGCGGGTAAGCGCATCGACTGACATGGTCGCGCCGGTGATGCCGTCGATATGCCGGTCCAGCCGCAGCTTGTCGTTGAGAATGGCGCCTTTGAACTGATCCGTGAAAGCCGGGTAGCGTACTTCCCAACCACGGCTTTCGCGGTAGATCAGCACCTGCACGTCCGATAAATGGCCGGCATCGACGACGAGCCCGGTCGTAATCGGCTGGTCCTTGCCGATTTCCTCGAGGATCCAGACCGTGCGTTCACCTCGCTGCCAGTAGCGTACGCGCAGCGAACCGAGGTCGTGCCCGAGGATATCGCGTACGGACGCTTTTACCGGGCCCGTGAGCCACAGGCGCTGTGCCGGTGGCACCTCGCCATCAAACGCGCCGGACAGAAACGACGCCGGCGCAAGATAGACGTCCGCGGCGAACGCCACGGTCGCCGTCACGAATGCCGTGACGACGAACGTGGCGAGCCGGCCAGCGAATCCGCTGCGGACGTCTCTACGCATCAGAACTGATAGCCGAGGCCGAGGTTGAAGCCATCGCGTTCGATCGCAACCGGGCCGTGGGCGTCCTGCCACTGCGCGTCGAACTTGAAGACCACTTGCGGATGCGGCCAGTAGTTGATGCCGACATTGAACTGGTCGAACTCTTCGAACCGGTAGGCGGCGCCGCCGAGACCGTTGCGCTCGTCCCATTCGTGATAGCGCGCAAAGATGCCCATTTCACCGGGGATCCAGTTCGCCGTTGAGAAGCGATAAGCCGGTTCGACATACCAGCCTTCGAGTACGTCTGCGTTCACCGCGTCCGGGTTGAGTCCGTTGTCGCTGCTCAGATCCCAGCGGGCGTAAAGCGCGCGCAGGCCGAAGCCCGAACGGTGACGCCAGTCGACGTGGGTTTCGAACAGCCAGGCGTCGGCATCGAACTGATCGGCGGTGCCGGTGTAGTCGGCCTGGTAATCGACGGTTGCGGCGATTTCGAGTCCCGGCGTGCCGACATAGATGAGGCGGCCAAGGATGGCAACGTCCTGATCGTCGGCATTCGCGACTTTCTGACGACCGCTGCGCGGCCGGAAGGCGCTGCCGCCGGTGGTCGGAATCGTCAGGCCGGAGTGCAGGTACACGTTGTAGGCGAAGCCGGGCATGAGTTCGCCCCAGGCCGCGAGCGTGGCTTCCGTCCAGGTTGAAGGAATGATTTCTGATTCAACCGGGTTGCGTTCGACGCCGTAGAACGTGTTCGGTTCGTGGGTGAGGTTGAGCAGGCCCACTGGCAGAATGTCGATCCCGGCGCGCAGATGGTGACGCGGGTTGATATCCATTTCCAGCCACGCGAGTTCGAGCGTGATCTCGCCGGTCTGGCCTTCCCCGGTACGCGTGTGCTCAAACTCGAGCTCGGAGGCGAAGCGCAGCCAGTCGTTGAACGTGTGACTCGCGAACAGGACGAAGCGATGCACGTCCACCCGATCGAGATCGTCGGCGGTGCCATCGAAGGCGGTCGCGTCGTCCTCGAGATTGTTGTAGTGCAGTTCACCATAGCCACCGATCGTCGTGCGTTCGGCCCAGCGACCTGCCGCGCCACGGCGCCGGTTGCTGATGGGTCCCCAACGACCGCCGGCCGTACCCACGGCGTTCGGACCCTGCGGTACGTTGTTCGTCATCAGCGTGTCGTCGGCCGCGGCTTCGCCGCTGACCTGTTCGATCAGATCCGCCGTGGCTTCGATCTTCGCATCCACCGCCGCCGCTTTCTCCGTTGCCGCCTGGGCATCCGAGGTGGCGGTATCAATCTTGCCGCCGAGTTGCGCGAGTGCGGCCCGGGTGGAACTCAACTCCGTCTGCAGCGAATTCAGCTGGGCCTGTTGTTGTTCAATCAAGCGCATCAAATCCGCCATCGTCGGGTCCGCGGCGAGGCTTGCCTGCGCGAACAGAAGCACACACGCGGTTGCGGTGAAGTTCGTCAATCGTTTCATTTTTGGTTCTCAGGAGGGTGTTAATAGTATGAATGCGAACGTTAACCAAAATGCGAATGATTATCAATAATTTAAACATTACGAAACGGTGACGACACAGTTGGGCAGGCTGCTGCCTGTCACGTGAGCGGCCAGCATCGTCGGCTGCGTGCCGACCGCGCGCCTGGCAGTGGTAATGGACGGGATGCTTGGAGGACAGGCCGGATGCGCGAATCAGCGCCGGGATTTGCGCGCGGGATCCGCGCACCAAGGCGTCCGCGGGCGACGACGGGCCGTGGTGGCAGTGGCAAATCTGCGGGTCAGTGGCGGGGGATGGCCGCTGCGCTCGCGGCGTCGCGTGACCCTAAGTTGTGCTCGCCGTGGTGATTACTCGCGCGCCCACTGCCGGTTGTGCGCCATATCCCAGCGAAACTCGAATTTTTCCTGCGAGTCGGGGCTCCCGCTGGTGGCGTTCGGATCGATGACGGCGTGATTGAACGTCTCGTAGCGGATCCTGCCGAAGCACAGGGACACGGTTTCGGTAAACGCATTGTCTTCGGCGCCGCCGTCGGTTCGAATGTCCGTGACGCGAACGTCTTCCATTGCGAGCGACACGTACTGCTGCGCTTTTTCACGTTTTCCAACCTGCGGGATAGCGCTGATTTCAGCCGCCGGAATCAGCGTTTGTTCGACGAACAGGCGCAGCAGGGCGGGGCTCTCCGGACCGATCAGTTTCAACACGGTAAGACGGTTCATGCCGCTGCACGGCGCCGCATCGTTCGCCTCGCCGGTGGCGAGCGCCCAATGCCACGACAGCAGATCGGCCCAGCCCTTGTGCTGGTAATTGCGCGTACCGCCGACGACTCCGTCGAGTTTCAGAAAAATTTCGAGCGCCATGGTGTTTCCTCGGAAATGGGGGTGAACCGGTTCCCGACGGGCAGCGCGGGGAGCGGAGCGGGAAACGGCTGCGAAAGCCGTCAGATTAATCGCCGCGTCGCAGCGGACGACGGATGGCAGGCAGGAGTTGATCGCAGCGGCAGCATAGTCAATCGCCACCGCCGCGTATAGCGACCGCGCCGCAGACGCGAAGGTCTCAGCGACGACTCAATACGAAGCGCGCATCAAGGGTTGGGTCGGCCGCTTGTTGCTGTAGTACACCCGATCAAGCGCAGCAATCTGCTCGCGAGACCTATGCAGCGGCTGTTTGCGCACAAGCCAGCGCACGCCTTCGGTCGGAGGCCTTGGGCAAGACGTGTGAATTCTACGCGGATGCCGACGACGTTCTTCGCTGCGATCGCAAGTAGGCCAGAGTGGTGATGTGGCCGGTGAACAGGCGCGATAAAAGCCGCGCGGCGACAGGTCGGTCCTTTATCGCAGGGCGGGAATGCCGGCTACCTGCGCCGTATTCGAGGTATCAGCGCTTAAGGAAGCGGATCGGACAGGTTTCCAGGCCGTAATTCAGCAGCCCGCCGGTCTGCCGCTTGCGTACACCAGCGGCTTCGATACCGCGGTAACGATCGAGTAATCCGTTCAACATGATTTTCGCCTCATTGCGCGCAACACCTGCGCCCATGCAATGATGGATGCCGTGGCTGAAAGTCAGTTGGCGGTTGAGGTTCGGCCGCCCGAGAACGAAACGATCGGGTTCTGCCCACATTGCGGGGTCGCGGTTCGCCGCGGCAAAGAATATCGCCACCCAGTCGCCGGCCCTGATGTGCGCGTCGCCGAGTTGTGTGTCTTCAACGCATTCGCGATGCAGGCGCTGGATTGGTCCGTCGCGGCGGATACTCTCGTCGATGAACGGGCGCACGAGCGAGCGATCGGCACTGAGTTGAGCGAAGAAATGCGGTTCCTCCACGAGTACATCGACGAGATTGCCGAGCAGATAGCCGGTGGTTTCCGCGCCCGCGGCGACAAGCGTGACGCAAAAGCGTACAACTTCCTCCCGGGTTAATTTCTGCCCTTCGGATTCGGCGCGGATAAACGCCGTCATCAGGTCGTCCGGTGCGTCCACGCCACGCGCGATGTCCGCGTATCGTTCCGTTACCGCAGCGTCGTAGTAATTCCATAAGTCGAGATTGCACCGCTCGCGCTCGGCCGCCGTGAATTCCGAGGTCACCATGAATGCGTTCGCCCAGCGTCGCAGCAGCACGTAATCACGCTCCGGGGTTCCAATCAGTTTCGTCATCACGAGTGCCGGTAAATCCGGTGCGAGGTTCTGCATGAAATCCGTTTCACCATCGCCTTCGGCTTCGAGCTGGCGGGCGACTGTGGCTTCCATCCACGGCGTGATGTCCGCTTCCACGCGCCGTGGCGCGAACGCCTTCTGGGCGATTGCGCGTAATACCGTGTGGCGCGGTTGATCATGGTTCACGAGCATCAGGGTCGGCGCCTCGGATGCTTCCTGCATGCGATCGCGTGAGGAGAATACGGCGTGGTTGCGACAAACCTCGACGACATCGGCGTGTTTCAGCACCACCCACGCGGGATGCGGTTGATCCACGCCGGGAACCGTACCGGGCGGGTAGTCCTCGAGTCCGAACGCAATCGGCTGCTCGCGCAACACGGCGTAGTACGGATACGGGTTCGCGATGACTTCCGGGGCATACAGGTCTTTCACCGTAAATTCTGCGGCGATCGCGGCGTTGTCGTTCGTGGCCATGGCGGTTCTCCCTCGCGTTGCGGATTCGCCGGACAGGCGAGGAACGATTATTGCCCAATCGACATTATGTCGTAAAGACATTATTTCTATATGCCATTATTGCAGCGATAATGTTGCATTGCGCCCGGCGCCCGCTGCGGTAAGGTCTCGCCAGGGGTTTATGCACGGAGCCGGTGCCGCGCATCCCGGTCATTCCCGTATTTATTCAGGAACGCAATGAAGAAGAATTCCCAGCAAGCGGCGCAAAAGGCGGCGGCGAACGCCTCCTACCTCGAACTGTTTTTCCCCATCCATTACATCGTTGGCATCACGATCGAGGATGTGTTGCGCAGCGATATGCTCACGCGGCAGCAAACCTGTATTTTGTGGTTGATCCGGGCGCAGGGTGTCGACGGACGCACGATGCGGCGCAAGGAGATCGAACGCTCGCTCGCGGCCTGGTTCGAAATCACGAGTTCGGCGGTTTCCAAGGCCCTGCGTGCTCTCGCTCGCGACCCGTTGAACATGATCACGATCAGCGAAGATCCCGCTTCCGGCCGCGAAAAGCTCGTCCAGCTGACCGTCCAGGGCGAACGCTTCCTCGAACGCGCAATTGATAACGGTAATGCGTTGATGCAGTGGATGACGGACCAGCTGAGCGACGAGGAGATCGACAACGGCATTCACTTCCTGACCCGGGTGAGCGAGATATTCGCGCAACTGCCACCATCCGGCGGTGACCTTGTTGATCGGATCCCCGGGATTAAACCGGCCCGTCCGGGTCCGGCGGCGAAGGGCGCGAGCTGAATTCCGCGTTCGCCACCGCGCCCACGGTGACGGGACAAGCGCGGGCGTCCCTCAGTACACTGTCCGGCGTTGTTATCCGGATTTCCCCCATGCTGTATTTCGAAGATATCGAGGTCGGCGCAAAAGCAGCTTTTGGCGCCTACAAAGTGACGCGCGAAGAAGTTCTCGCGTTCGCCCGGCAATACGATCCGCAAGCGTTTCATCTCGATGACGCGGCGGCCGCGAAAACACATTTCGGCCGACTGTCCGCCAGTGGCTGGCATACCTGTGCGATGACGATGCGCATGCTCGTCGACAGCATGCACGATGAAGAGCGCGCGGGGCTTGGCTCGCCGGGCGTGGACGAAATCCGCTGGCGTCACCCCGTCTACCCGGGTGACACCCTGCGGGTGGAAACGGAAATCGTGGAGAAAACGCCTTCGCGCAGCCGCCCGGAAATGGGGTCCTACAAGGCCGCCACGACGGTGTACAACCAGGACGACGTGGTTGTGATGAGCTTGAAGTCGATCGGTCTCATTTTGCGTCGGCCAAAAGCGTGAACCGCGCGCGGGCGAGGTTTGCGCGGGCACAAGCCGCACCGTACGGTTCGCGACCCTCGCGATGACAGCGGGCCGGACGGGCATTGTGGTCTGTCTCCTCGTCGCCGTCGTGCTCGCATATCTTGGCGCAACCCTGGGCGTATCGTTGTGGCGCGCTCGCGCGCTGACTGCGGCAAGTCATGCATTTGCAATCGTCCCGCCCGCGACGACGCAAACATTGCTCGTCGTCGGCGACAGCACCGCGGTCGGTACCGGCGCCGGCGCGCCATCCTTATCCGTTGCCGGTCGCCTTGCGAGCGCGTTTGTGCACTTGCGCATCGACAACCGTGCCGCCAATGGGGCGCGCACCGCCGATGTACTGCAGCAGCTGCGCCACGAGCCGCCACCGCGCCTGCGCGCGATCCTGATCCAGACCGGCGGTAACGATATCCTGCGGCGAACGGAACTATCGCACTTGCGGCGCGCCACCCAGGCCCTGTTTGATGCCGCGCGGGCGCAGGCGGACTACGTTGTCATGATGAGCACGGGAGACGTCGGCCAGGCCCCCGCGTTTCCATGGCCGTTGGACCACTGGTACAGCCGGCGGACGCGCGAGGTGCGCGCGCTGTTCATGGAACTCGCGGCGAAGAACAATATTGATTATGTCGATTTGTTCGATCCGGGCGCCGACAATCCGTTTCGGCGCGAACCGCAAATCTACTACGCGCGTGACGGTCTGCATCCGTCTGCCGCCGGTTATGGCGCGTGGTTCGCGCGCCTGATGGCGACATCAGCAATCAGTGAGGTGCTGACGCCCGCAACACCGTGAAATGGTTCAACGGTGCATTCAGACTCCGCGAACCGGCCGATCAGCGCCGTGATTTGCTGATCAAATCGACGAGTTCGCCGAACTTCTGCCGCTGCTCGCGCTCGTTGCCCGACGCAATCGCCGACTCCACACACGTTGCCGCGTGGTCCTTGAGCACCGCATCCTCCACCCGCGCCAGCGCGGACTTCACAGCCTGAAGTTGTTGTAATACGTCGATGCAATAACGTTCTTCTTCGATCATGCGGCTGATGCCGTGAACCTGGCCGGCAATACGGTTCAGTCGGCGGATCGTCGCGTCGCGTTCGAGTTTCATCGGGACTACCGTTTATATACTATAGGGGAGTATAGTATCTGCGCGCGGGCGGTGTGAGCAAGCGCGCTCGCCTCCGGCCGGCCGCGACACCGCCCGGTGTTCGCGGCACCAGGTCCCCTTAACTGGAACAGCATGAATGTACGAACGAGCAAGCGACAAGCAGTCCGAGCCGGCCGTGGCCGCGCAGGATCCGGTGTGCGGCATGACGCCTACTACGGACACCCCGTATCGCTATGCCCGCGATGGCGTTGAATTTTTGTTCTGTTGCGCGCGTTGCCGCGACCGCTTCATCGCGGACCCGGCGCGTTTCCTGTCGCCGCAAGCGGCGGAGGAGCCGGTAGCAGCGGCAAATTACACGTGCCCGATGTGCCCCGGGGTCGAGTCCCCACAACCCGCGGCCTGCCCCCGGTGTGGCATGGCGCTCGAAGCTCAGGTGTCGAACCTGGAAACGACCACGCAATACACCTGCCCCATGCACCCCGAAGTGGTGCGCGACGGCCCCGGTGATTGCCCGCTCTGCGGCATGGCGCTCGCGGCGCACACCGTCGCGACGCAGCCCGGGCCCGATCCTGAACTGGTGGACATGCGTCGGCGCTTCGTCTGGGCCGCCGTGTTTACGCTGCCGGTGATGTTGCTTGCGATGGGTGACATGGTCTTGCCCGGCGATCCCGTCCACACGGCGCTGCCCCACGGATCCGGACCGTGGCTGGAAATGCTGTTCGCCGCGCCCGTGTGTGTGTGGTCGGCATGGCCGTTCTACGTGCGTGCCGTGCGCTCCGTCGAAAACCGCGCCTTGAACATGTTCACGCTGATTGGACTTGGTGTTGCCGTCGCATTCGGCTACAGCATCGCGGCAACGGTGGTGCCTCACTGGTTCCCGCAATCTTTCCGCATGGCCGACGGCAGCGTCGCCGTCTATTTTGAAGCCGCGGCGGTTATCGTCACCTTGATCCTGCTCGGACAGGTGCTCGAGTTGCGCGCGCGCAGCGCCACGGGCGCGGCGATCCGCGCCTTGCTGGGTCTTGCCGCGACGTCAGCCAGACGGATCGCCGAGGACGGCAGCGAATCCGATGTACCGCTCGCGGACATTCGCGTTGGCGATCGATTACGCGTGCGTCCCGGCGAAAAGATCCCCGCCGACGGTGTCGTGATCGAAGGCGGCTCGTCAGTCGATGAATCCATGATTAGCGGCGAGCCCTTGCCGGTGACGAAAATCTCCGGCGATCGTCTCGTTGGGGCCACGGTAAACGGCAGTGGTGCGCTCGTTATGCAGGCTGAGCGCGTCGGTGACGAAACCCTGCTCGCGCAGATCGTGCGCCTCGTGGCCGCCGCGCAGCGCTCGCGCGCACCGGTGCAGAAGCTTGCCGACAAGGTGGCCGCGATCTTTGTGCCTGCTGTCATCTCCATTGCGCTGATTACGTTCGTCGCATGGGCAATTCTCGGTCCCGAGCCGCGCTTCGCCTACGCCATCGTCAATGCCGTCGCCGTATTGATCATCGCGTGTCCGTGCGCGCTTGGGCTCGCAACCCCGATGTCGATCATGGTCGCAAGCGGCCGCGGCGCGACGCTCGGGGTATTGTTCCGCAACGCCGAAGCAATCGAAGTGTTGTGCGAGGTGGACACACTCGTGGTCGACAAGACCGGCACGCTCACCGCCGGACGTCCGGAGGTGGTTGCGGTGACGACGCTCGGCAATATCGATGAACACGAGCTGCTCGGCCTGCTCGCGGCGCTTGAACGCGCGAGTGAGCATCCGCTCGCCGACGCGATAGTGCGCGCCGCCGCACTGCGCGGCCTAAGCGAAGAATCCGTGAGCGGGTTCGTGTCTGAAACCGGGCGCGGGGTGCGCGGTCGGGTCGGCGCACGGGATGTCGCCATCGGCAACGCGGCACTCGGCGCCTCGCTGGGAATCGATCCGGCTCCCGTCGCGGCGCGCGTTGCCGCTGCGCAGCGTGAGGGGCACACCGTGATGTATGCCTTCGTCGATGGCATGCTTGCCGGACTCGTCAGCGTCGCCGATCCGATCAAACCCTCTACCCCCGCGGCGCTGCAACGCCTGCGCGAGGATGGACTGCGCATTGTCATGGTGACCGGCGATGCGCGCGCAACCGCACTCGCGGTGGCGGCGACCCTCGGCATCGACGATGTGCATGCCGACACGCCGCCGGCACGCAAGCTCGAGATTGTGCGCGAATTGCAGGCCACAGGTGCGCACGTCGCGATGGCGGGTGACGGCATCAATGATGCGCCGGCGCTCGCGGCGGCCACGGTCGGCATCGCGATGGGCACGGGTACGGATGTGGCGATGGAAAGTGCCGGCGTTACGCTCGTTAACGGTGATCTGCGCACAATCGCCGATGCGCGGGCGCTGTCGCGCGCGACGATGCGCAACATCCGTCAGAATCTCTGGTTCGCATTCGGCTACAACGGTTTCGGTGTGCCCGTCGCCGCGGGCATTCTCTATCCGGCGTTCGGACTCCTGCTGTCGCCGATGATTGCTGCCGCAGCGATGAGCATGAGCAGCGTATCGGTGATCGGTAACGCGCTCCGCTTGCGCCATATGCGCCTGCGCTGAACAACCGATACGGGGCGGCGGCCGTGGAGACGACGTGAGAACGCTACAGGAACTGCACAGTACCCTGCCGCAACAGGGACGGGTGGAATGGATCGCCGTACGCCCCGCGCGCGGGGTCGCAATGCAGGTGGTGCAACAGCTCGCCGTCGATCCCGCAACCGGACCGAGCGGCGATCGTTACGCCGGTCGCAGCGGGAATCGACACTTGTCGTTGTTGCAATACGAACATCTGCCCGTAATCGCGAGCGTACTCGGGGTTACGAGTGTTGATCCGGCGCTGCTGCGGCGGAATTTCCTCATCAGCGGCATCAATCTTGTCGCCCTGAAGCAGAAGATCGTGCGGATCGGCGCGGTTCTGATCGAAGTCACCGGCCCCTGTCATCCATGCAGTCGCATGGAAACACAACTTGGGGCCGGCGGTTACAACGCCATGCGCGGACATGGCGGTGTCACCGCGCGGATTCTCGAGGCCGGTACGATCCGGATCGGCGACAGCGTCGCGTTCGTTCGCGGCGTGTGACTCAGGTGGTGCGCTGCGCTCAGCGTTTGCCTGTCCGCGGGTTTGGCGACAGAATCGATGGGCCGGCGCGCATTGCGCGGCGATTCCGTACCGGAGGATGCATCAATGGAGCAGTCAGCGGCGATCACGCACGCTTTCGTCGGTGCCCGGCCACGCATCGCTTTCGACGTGGCCGGGGCGAGCGGCCATCTCATCGTGTTCGTCCACGGGATCGGTGGTAACCGGCACAACTGGACGGCGCAACTCAGCGCACTTGGCTCGCACTACCGTGCCGTGGCGCTCGATCTCCGTGGTTACGGCGACAGTGACGACTACGCCGGCCCGCTGCTGCTCGATGATGTCTGCGCCGATATCGCGCGTGTGATCGCGCATTGCTCCGCAACCCGGGCAACGATAGTCGGTTTGTCCATGGGCGGCATGATTGCGCAGGAGTTCTACCGTCGCTACGCCGATCACGTTCACTCGCTGGTCCTGTGCAGTACGAACGCCGGCATCGGGATTGGACTGTCACCGGCGCAGAAACGCGAGTTCGTCGCGCAGCGCACCGCTCCCCTGCTTGCCGGCGGCGAACCGGCGGATTTGCTGCCGGCGATGCAAGCGGCACTGTTTGGCGATGCGCCGCCCGCTGCCGCGCTTGCCGCGATCGAACAAAGCATCTGCGCCTTGCGCAAAGCGTCATACACGAAAGCGGTGGCTGCGATGATCGAATTCGACAGTGCCGATTTGCACGCGCGGATAGACGTCCCCACCCTGCTGGTCGGCGGCTCGCAGGACAAACTGATTCCTCTCGCGCATATGCAGGAGATGGAACGCACCATTGCAGGCGCGGAACTCACGGTGCTCGATGGCGCCGGCCACGTGCTGAATCTTGAACAAGCCGAACCGTTCAATCACGCCGTGCGGAATTTTCTGTCACGAAACGTGGCGCCCTGAACGCTGCCCGGCCGCAGATGCTTGCCGCGGCAGGTGATCGGCGGGCGGGCAAGCCAATGCGAAGAACAACCGCCGCAAACGCACGTGCAACTGAGCGATCTTGTATGTGTAAGCTATCCGCAGGGTGTCATTAGTGACGCTCGGCAAGCCAGAACAGCATCAGGCAACCCGATATGGAGGAAGCACGCATGAAGCAGTATCAAACGGCGAAATTTCTCGATGGTTTCGTGTTCCTCGAAGGTCCACGCTGGCACGACGGTGCCTTATGGGTGTCGGATATGATGGGCCACACGGTCTATCGGATCGACGCGGGCGGCGACGCGCAGGCAATTGCCACCGTGCCCGAACGGCCGTCGGGGCTCGGGTTTTTGCCCGACGGTACGCCGCTCGTCGTCTCGATGCTGGATCGCAGGCTCTACAGGATTATCGACGGCGCGCTTGTACTGCATGCCGATTGCGCGGCGACCGTGGCCGCGGAAATGAACGACATGGTGGTGGACAGGCGCGGCCGGGCGTATATCGGCAACTTCGGCTACGACATTTTCGGTGGTGCCGATCCGGATACCGCCGAGATCGTGCTCGTGGAAGCGGATGGCAGCCACCGGATCGTCGCTGACGGTCTCAACTGCCCGAACGGGACCGTGATCGGCGCGGGCGGGCGCACGCTCATCGTCGCCGAAACTTTCGCCGGTTGTCTCACGGCGTTCGACATCGAGGACAACGGCGATCTCGTGAACCGGCGAGTGCATTCCCGTCATGATGAGCACATGCCGGACGGTATTTGCCTCGACGCCGCCGGCAATATCTGGGTTGCGGAGTTCCTCGGCAACCGTTTCGTGCAAGTCGACCCGAGCGGCGACATCATCGCCAGCGTAGACGTCGGACCGGCGTCGGCGATTGCGCCGCAGCTTGGCGGTGACGACGGGCGCACGCTGTTCTGTCTCGTCTACTCCGGCGATGTAGCGGCCATCGCCGCCGGCAAACCGGGCGCGCAAATCGTGACCGCGCGCGTTGATGTGGCCGGCGCCGGCTCGCCGTAGCAAATTGCGCCTGGACGCGTCGCCCGCGCCCCGCGCAGTGGGCGACGAAAAGATTGCCGACGGACGCACAGGCAACGGCGACGTGAACGGGCATAATGTTGCGATGATTAATTTGAGTGAATTCGTTTCCGCATGACCCAGCCGTTGCTCCGTGTCGGCACGCTGCTGCTGGCCGTCGCCATTTTGCTCACCGGTCACGGTTTGCAACTAACCCTGTTACCGATGCGAGCCGACCTGCTCGGCTGGTCGACGGGCGCGATCGGCCTCACCGGCAGCGCGTACTTTCTCGGCTTTGTGATCGGGTGTCTGCAAATCCCGACAATCGTCTCCACCGTCGCCCACATCCGCACATTCATGGTGATGGCGGCGATCGCCACGATCGCGCTGCTCGGCACCGGGGTATTTGAAACGCTTGGTGCCTGGATGGTGCTGCGCTTTTGCACCGGCTTCGCGTTTTCCGGCTTGTACATGGTGATAGAAAGCTGGATCAGCGAAACAACGCCAAGCGATTACCGCGGTCGGGTGCTTGCGGTCTACGCGACGATTTCGCTGCTGGCAATGGTCGTTGGCCAGACCCTGCTTGGTTTGTCTTTTGCCGGCGACCCGCGCTTGCTGATCGCAGGCGCAATGATCCTCGCGCTCGCGATCATTCCGATCGGACTCACGCGCATGCCGGCGCCGCCGGCGATAACGCAGCCCCGATTCTCCCCGCGTGTGGTCGCGCGAGCCTCGCGCGTCGCGGTTGTGGGTGTCCTCTTTGGCGGTCTCGTAACCGGCGCGCTGTGGGCCGTCGGGCCGGTCGTCGGCCGAACCCTCGGCCTCGATCCGGCGGGCATAGGATTGATGATGTCGGCACCCCTGGTGGGTGGTGCACTGGCGCAGTTCCCGCTCGGCAGGCTGTCGGACCGCACGGATCGCCGCAAGATCATCGCCGGCTTGTTTTGTCTTGGTGCTTTCGTCGGTCTTGCTGCCTCGCAGTTCGCGACGTTGAGCCCGACAATTCTCTACGTGTCGATGTTTTTCGTCGGTGCCACGAGCTTTCCGCTGTATGCCTTGTGTATCGCCACGGCGAGCGACAGTCCGGACCTGTCGATGCTCCAGATCACGAGCAGCATCCTGATCATGAACAGCATTGGCTCCGTGCTCGGTCCCTTGCTGGTAGCGCCGCTCATTGTTCGTTACGGCGGCGTCGGATTTTTCCTGTTCGCCGCGATCTGCATGGTCATAGGCGCGTCGTGGGCGACGTATCGGATCCGGCGCGTGGAGCGGCCGGAGCAGCACGAGCACCGCTTTCAGGTGTTGCCGAAGACATCCGCGATCGTGGCGGAACTGGCCACGGACGAACCTGTGGATACGACGCCCTCGGCGCACGAGGCGGCAGCGGCGCCGGACGACGCGAAGGATAATCCGCCCGCCGATGCACCCGTGCGCAGACTTGCCTGAACCCGGCGCGTCCCGGGCACGCGCGGGGCATTGCGATACCGGCGAGTTCATCTGCGCTTGCAGCGGCGCTGCAGGGCGGTTTGCGAACCGCGCAGATCGCGAGCGCTTCGCCGCGCGTACGCAATATTTTGCACGCAGCGGCCAGGTTGCCGTGTCCGCGGGCCGCGACGCGGGGTGTTGCCGGTCGCACGTTAGCGAAGCGCGGCCCGAGGCTCCCGCTGCGGCGCGCGCTGACGTACACAAGCGCGATGTTTTTTCGCCGCACGACGTGTCGCCGGGCAATGCGGCTCATTGATCTCCACCGCGATTCACGGCAATCTTCACGGCCCTCTCATGGAAAGCGAAATCTCATGCGTCGACTACTAACGGGCCGGCCGGTTACCGGCGCCCTGATCGGCTTCGTCGTCGCCATCATTCTCGTCTCGCCACCGGTATCCGCGGCGAAGAAGCAGCATCTCGGCTGGATCGAATGGGCGTGGTTGCTACCCGGCGATATCAAGGTCAAGACAAAGCTCGACACGGGCGCTAAAACGAGTTCGATCGATGCCGTGGACATCGAGGCGTTCGAACGCGACGACGAGGTCTGGGTGCGATTTCGCATCCCGCTTTCCGAACGTCCCGATGACTCCGATCACGGCGCCGATGTCCACGTCGAGCGACCGGTGGTGCGTGAAACGCGGATCAAGGAACACGAACGCGACAGCGTCACCCGTTACGTCGTCGAGATGGACCTGTGCATCGGCGGCATGACTTTCACGACACCGATGACCCTGGCCGATCGTGGCGGCTTCAATTACCCGCTGCTGCTCGGGCGTTCCGCCTTGAAGGGACATACGGTTGTCGACCCTGCGCGCACGTTTACCGCCAGCGAGAGCTGCGCAGCGGTAGTTCAGGACTAAATACGTGCTTCAAATTATGAAACACCCACCTCGATGGACCAGGTACCCTTCCCCTCAAATCGAGGGGAAGGGACAGGGATGGGGTGTAGATAGCGATCCCAGTCCCGAAGCCATTGTGTCTCAAGTTTACGCAAACCTATTTAGACATATGGCATCGCAAGAATGAGAAGGCTGCAATCCGCGCTGTTCGTGATCGTGCTGATCGCGGTCGGGCTTGCGATCATGTACACGAAGGTAACCGTGCTCGGGCTGCCGCTGTTGCCCGGTCAGATCGAGCCGGTGTG
Source organism: Gammaproteobacteria bacterium (assembly GCA_965216305.1). Lineage (GTDB taxonomy): Bacteria > Pseudomonadota > Gammaproteobacteria > UBA11873. The sequence continues at coordinate 199,339 of OZ244144.1, forward strand.
GGCGATCGAGGCGAAAATCGAATTCGATGGTGCCCGCCGGTCCGCGATCGTCGATTTCGACATACCGGACGAACTCGGCGAATTCGTTCGTCTGAGTGAATACTTCGTGGCCCGCGGCTATGGCCTCAATATCGAAAAGAACAAGCGCGACCGCCGCGCTGAGTGGTCGACGCGCCGGGCGAACGGTCAGCAGCGGCTTTACTACCGCATCGAAGTGGTACCGCGTAACGTGCCGCCCGACGACTCCGATCGCCCGTTGCCGAAGCCGCCCGAGGTTCCCGCCTACGAAGAACCGATCGCCTCGGCGATTGGCGATTTGCTCGGGGATGTCCGTGCGGAGTCGGCAAACGTGTTTACGTTCGTGAGTCAATTGCTCGTAACGCTGAATGCCGCGGCGCCCGACAGCAACGCGAAAATTATTCGCGGTAGTATCGAACGCGGCAGTGAAATGTGGGTGCAACGCCTGATCTATGTACTTGCCGGCGCACGCATCACCGCACGCATGGTGCGTGGCGTCGTCGTGGAGGACGGCACCTCGCACCAGGCGCTCACGCCCTGGCTCGAAGTACACAACGGCAAGCAGTGGGAGGGATTCGATCCGCTTTCGGGCGACAAGGGTTACCCGGACGATTTCGTGCGCTGGTCCGAGGGTGATACGCCGCTGCTGCAGATCGAGAACGGTCGCAATGAGCACGTCTCCTTCGCCGTATCGAGCTACGGTCAATCGCTCACAAGCGTGGCGCGGGAACGCGCCGAGGCGAACGATTCGTGGTTGTCGAACACGTTTCTGTTCAATCTCCCGGTGGCGACGCAAAACGTCTACCGGATCCTTCTGATGGTGCCGATCGGGGCATTGATCGTCGCCTTGATGCGCAGTGTCGTCGGGATCCCGACGGTCGGCACATTCATGCCGATCCTCGTTGCGATCGCATTTCGCGAAACGGAGCTGCTCTGGGGTATCGTGCTGTTCGTTACGATAACCACCGCCGGGCTGTCGCTGCGTTTCTACCTCGAGCGCCTGCAGTTGCTGCTCGTGCCCCGCTTGTGTGCCGTGCTCGTGCTCGTGGTGCTGTTGATGCTTGCAATCAGCCTTGTCAGCGCCGCGCTCGGGCTCGATCGCGGGTTCTCGATTGCGCTGTTTCCGATTGTGATCCTGACCATGGTGATCGAGCACATGTCGGTGGTGTGGGAGGAATCCGGAGCCGGAACCGCGGTGAAGGAGGGTGTTGGTACGCTGTTCGTGGCGACGCTTGGTTATCTTGTGATGACCGAAGCGCATCTGACGCACCTCGTGTTCCTGTTCCCGGAAATCCTGTTTATTCTGCTGGCCATGTTCGTGCTGCTCGGCCGCTACACGGGCTACCGGCTCGTCGAACTCGTACGCTTCAAGGACATCGTGGAAAAACCGGCGGACAATGTTCGGACGGATTAAAAAACTGCGCGAAGCCGGTGTTATCGGCATTAATATGCGTAATCGCGGTTATGTCATGGCGCATAATCCGCGGCGCCTGTATTCGCTGGTCGACGACAAGGTGCAGACGAAACGGCTCGCGATCGCCGCCGGAATCGCAGTGCCGGAATTGTTCGGCCTGGTCAGTTCCGTGCACGCGGCGCGAGATTTCGAACGGTTCGTGGAAGGTCAGCAGGACTTCGTCATCAAGCCTGCGCACGGCAGCGGCGGCAAGGGCATCCTCGTGGTTGTCGGCCGCCGGCGTGATACCTACGTCAAGGGCGACGGCACGCTGCTGAGCAAGGAGGAGATCACCCATCACATCGAGAATGTGCTCGGTGGCGTGTACAGCCTCGGCGGCCATCCCGACCAGGCAATCATCGAATATCGCGTGCGCTTCGATCCCGTGTTCGATGCGGTCAGTTACCGCGGCGTGCCGGACATCCGCGTGCTGGTTTACCGCGGTGTCCCGGCGATGGCGATGTTGCGACTGCCGACCCGCCGTTCCGATGGTCGCGCGAACCTGCACCAGGGCGCGGTGGGTGCCGGTATCAATCTCGCTACCGGCGAGACCACACTCGCGGTATTCAACAACAAGCGAATCCTCGAACACCCTGATTTCGGCACGCCACTCGCCGGCATCGCGATCCCGCACTGGCAGGATCTCGTGCTGCTCGCGGCGCGCTGCCAGGAACTCGCGCCGCTCGGCTATCTCGGGGTCGACCTTGTGCTCGATGCAGAACTCGGACCCCTCGTGCTCGAACTGAACGCGCGCCCGGGGCTCGGGATTCAGATTGCCAACGGGCGCGGCCTGCGCCGGATCTTCGACGAAATTGATCGCGGGTCGCCATTACCGTCCGAGCCGGCACTACGCGCGAAGCTGGCCCGCGACATCGCGCTCGGCAACGCCTTGCCGACGTGAGACCGACGCGCGCAGCGCTCGATCCGTTGCGACGCGCGAGCGCACTCGTCCACCTGCTCGGCTGCCTGCTCGCATCCGGCATGACGCACGCACTTGATACCGGATCGACCGCTGGCGACTCGCCTGCGCGACAGGCACTGACGGCGGAAGCCAAGCCGGCCGAAGCCAAGTCCGTTGAAGCCGAACCGATTGAAGCCGAACCGGTAGCAACCGAACCGGTAGCAGCCAAACCGATTGAAGCCAAACCGGTGGAAGCTGAACCAGTAGAAGCCAAACCGGTAGAAGCCGAACCGGTGGAAGCTGAACCAATAAAAGCCGAACCGATTCAATCCAACCCGATTGAATCAAAGCCGGTTGAAACCGAGCCGGTCGAAGCGATACCGTCTGCATCGACAACTGCCGCCGCGCCGCTCCCCAACAGCCGCGATCTCGAAATTCGTGCGCTCGACGCGGCGCCTGCGGAGCGCGCCGATGATGTACTTTCCGTTCCCGCCGCGAAGCCGGCGAAGCGCGAGCGCGCCGGCACCTGGGGTTCAATCGAAATTCTCGGCGCGCACATCGGGCCGGGGCGTCGGCGCGATCTGCACTGGACCGCAGGCCAGTCATTTGCCGGCAGCGCGATCGAAACACCAATCGTCGTGATCCGTGGCCGCAAGCCCGGACCCACCCTGTGTCTTACGGCGGCGATACACGGCGATGAGCTCAATGGTGTGGAAATCCTGCGACGCGTGCTCGCCGGCGTCGACGAACGCGAGCTTGCCGGTACGATTATTGGCGCACCCATCGTCAACCTGCTCGGATTTTCCCGCGGCAGCCGCTATTTGCCGGATCGGCGCGATCTGAACCGGTACTTTCCGGGACGCGCCGAAGGCAGTCTCGCCTCGCGGATTGCGCATGCATTCTTCAATGACGTGGTGCGTCATTGCGAACGCCTCGTTGATTTCCACACGGGGTCGTTCAAACGCACGAATCTGCCGCAGTTGCGCGCGAACCTGAAGAACGAAAAGGTACGCGAGTTCGTAGAACGATTCGGAGCGACCGCGGTACTGCACAAGGCCGGTGGGCGCGGCACTTTGCGTTACGCCGCGAATGCGGCCGGCATCCCGACGGTTACGTTCGAACTCGGGGAGCCCGGGACGTTGCAGATCAAACATGTTCGCTTCGGCGTGCGTGCACTCGACACCCTGCTCGACAAGCTCGGCATGGTCGAGCGTTTCAGTCTCTGGTCGGAACCGCAGCCCGTGTTCTATCGTTCGCGCTGGCTCAGAGCATATCGCGGCGGGATACTCACATCGAATACGCGGGTTGGTGCGCGGGTATCCACCGGCGATGTACTCGGCATCGTGACGAACCCCTTGACCAGCGAGGAATCAACAATCCTGTCACCGCACAACGGCCGCCTCCTCGGTCGCGCACTCGATCAGTTCGTGCTGCCGGGATTTGCCACATTCCATATCGGGATCGAAACGCGCGAAGTTGCCGAAGCGGCCGTTGAACCGGCTACCGTGGACGATGAGTATGGCGACGACGAGCTGCCGGACGATGACATCGACCCCGGTGCAATGCCGGAGGTCGACGTTGAAGATGTCCTCGATGAGGAAATCCATTAAGCAAGCGAACGCCTCGCAGGCGTCGTGCCTGCTCGCCGATGAGGCAAAATCACACGAGAGGATCGCTGATCGGTAAGCCGAGTTCGAAGCGGCCGACGGTTTCGCCGGCCGTATCCGGATCGAGGAAGGCGTGTCGCGCGACGGTGTTCATGTCGCGGAAATAGCGCTGGAACGGCGCTTCGTCGCGGAACGCGTCGCCACCTACCCCGCGGGCCATTTCATTGACGCTGTCGAGGCAGAATGTGCTCAGCATCGCGGCATGCAGCTTGATACGGGCGCGCCCGGCAGGCTCGCGGATCGTCGGCAGACCACCCATATTCCATGCCACCATGGCGGCGAGCATCTGTTCGGCCATCGTCGCGCGCGCTTGCGCCTGCGCGAGACGGATCTGCGCGGGAACCTTTTCCGCGGCTCTGCCGCCCGACAGGGTACCGAGGCGCGCGCTGATGCGGGCGCCGAGCGCATTGCTTGCGCCGCGATGGGTGCCGACAACAACGGGCACGACTTCGTTCATTGCAAACGGAATGAACGGGATCCGGTACATGGGGTTCGCATGCAGCGCATGACCGGCAGATTCGCCCGCGAGCGCCGGCCAGAAGGGTGCCGAACGATAATCCGGCACGAACGTGTCTTCGAGCAACAGATCCTGGCTCGCCGTCGCTTTCATGCCGAGAATGTGCCAGCTGTCGAGCAGCGTAACGTCGGCGCGGGGAACGGCGAATGTCATCAGTTGCGGGTGTTCGTCCGTCGTGCGGACGAGACCATTGACGGAAAACCATGCGGCATGGGAGGCGCCGGAGTTCCAGCCACTACGGCCGTTCAATACGAAGCCACCGTCCACTTTTACCACCGATGCTATCGGTTGCGCGGAGCCGGCTCCGAGCACGTAGTTGCGCCCGGCGTACATTTCCTCCTGCGCCTCGCGCGGGAATACGAGCAGACGCCAGGCCGCCCCGGTAAGAAACGCAGCCACCCAGCCTGTTGACGGAGAGGCGGCGCTCAGGCGCCGGATAACCTGGGAGAAGGCGTCGAGATCGAGCTCGAGGCCGCCATAGGCTTTCGGCGCGAGGATGGCAAAAATCTCGGCCTCGATCAGATCGCTGATAATCTGATCACTGAGCGCCCCGCTGCGTTCCGCGGCTTCAGTGTGCGCATCGATTCGCGTCGCCAGTGCTTCGGCGCGCGCAATGACGTCGGCTTTCGTTGTCATCATAGATATCCACGTTTCACCGGCAACGAAAGCGTTGCATTCGCCTCTGACACGTGGCGGATTCTAGCGCGAAAACTGCTTACGGAGTTGTCGTGGTCGCCGGTGGGCACGCGCAGGTACGAGCTTCACGGGACGGGGTACGGTCAGGCAGGCAGTCGATACTCATGCACCTGTCGCTGCTAACGACTCGATACGATCATGTCACGCGTTCGTGAAAGTGCAGCGGGCGGAGCGGTTCACGCACCGGCCGTGCGGACCTTGCGCTCACGCGCTGCGCGCTTTTCCTGGTACATGGAGGAATCCGCGACCGCGAGCAGTTTATCCGTGGCGTGGCCATCCGTCGGCCAGATACTCAATCCGATGCTCGCATTGATTGGGAGTTGCTCGCCATCCAACTCGAAACCTTCGCCGAGGCGACGCCGGATCTTCTCCGCAGACTTCAGCGCGCCTTCCTTGTCCGCGATGTCGTCGAGCACGATGACGAATTCATCCCCGCCGAGACGAGCGACGAGATCGCTCTCGCGCGTACAGCGCTTTGCGATCCTGACGAGATTTACCAGCACCGCGTCGCCAATCGCGTGGCCGCGCTCGTCGTTGATCGCTTTGAAGCCATCGAGATCGAGCAGCAGAAGCGCGAACCGGCGATCGTGTCGTTTGGCGCGGTAACGGACGTTGTCGATGAACTCTATCAATCCGGCACGGTTTGCCGCGCCGGTCAGCGTGTCCGTCAGGGCCATGCGTAACAGCTCCGCGTGCGCTTTGCGTCGTTCGATGGCGAAAAACACCATGCGATCAAGAATCGACGCTGACAGATCGTCCTTGGCAAGATAATCGTCGGCACCCCGTCGTGCAGCTTCGCGTTCAACTTCGATATCCTGCTGCCCGGTATACAGAATGATCGGGGTATCGCAGGCTTCACTGCGCAGCTCTTTGAGAAACTCTAAACCGTCGTCGGCGCCGAGGCGGTAATCGAGCAGGATGATATCGAATTCTTCGCTTGCCAACGTTCCCCTTGCGGCTTCCGTGTTCGCGCACCAGTCGATATCGTAGCGATCTTCATCCAGCTCGTGACGCATGATGATAATACTGTCTTCGTCATCATCGACGAGCAGAATGCGTGATTTCCGCTCCTTATCGGGAAATTCAATCGGAGTCACAGGTGCGCTCCGCGGTCTCAAACCAGTACTCGCTGAGGCGCTGCATTATTTCGCAAAGCTCATCGAACGATTGTGGTTTCGCAATGTAGGTATTCGCGCCTCCCACATAAGACTTGCGTATGTCCATTGGCGCCGTCGAGGTTGAGAAAATGACGATGGGAATGTCGCGGAATTCATCCTGTTTGCGCAGCATGTCGAGCGTTGCGTGACCATCCAGTATCGGCATGTTCAAATCCAGCAGCACGAGATCAGGCCGGGGTGCGGTGGCCGGACTGGCGAAGCTTCCTTGCCGATTCAGATAGTCAATGAGTTCGAGCCCATTGTGCAGCGTACGAAATTCGACATCCGGAGCGATGCTGTCAATTGCCTCGGTTGCCAGGAACAAATCGTCGTTGTCGTCGTCGACCATGATGAGGACGTTCCGGCGTGGTTTACCTCCAAGCCTGTCAGGCCGCATATTTCTCTCCCAGAATCTCGGCACCGGGCAGCTCGACGCTAAACGCGGAGCCCCGGCCGGGTTCACTGACCGCACTGAGCTTGCCGCCGTGGCGTCGTACGATATTGTCCACGATCGCCAGCCCGATGCCGCTGCCGGAATATTCACTGCGCCCGTGCAGGCGCTGGAACGGTTCGATGATTCGCGAGAACAGGGAATCGTCGAATCCGATACCGTTGTCAGACACCTTGACGACGAAGTGCTCGTGATGACAGTTCTCCGAGTCGTAACAATCGCAGCCTACGGATTCAAGCGTGATGGCGATTTCCGGGGCAACGTCCGGTCTTCGGTACTTCATTGCGTTTGAAATCAGATTCTGAAACACCTGCTTCAGCTGCACGGAATCCCCGAGCACGGACGGTAAGTCGTCCACTTCGAAGCGTGCGCCGGATTCCCGGGTCGCGACTTCGAGATCATCAATCACACTCGTGACAACTTCCGTCAGGGAAACTTCGGTAAATGGTGCATCGCTGCGTTTCGCGCGGGAATACGCGAGCAGATCCTCGACGAGTTCTCGCATGCGCGCGCTCGATCCTGTAATCCGCGTCATCATGTCGCGGGCTTTCGACTCATCGCCGGCATCGAGGGCGCGGGTGAGAATATTGATGAAAGCCTGGATCTTCCTCAGTGGTTCCTGCAAATCGTGTGATGCGACGTAGGCGAATCGCTCGAGTTCAGTATTCGTTTCGGTGAGTTTGGCCGACTGTCGATCGAGCCGTTGCGCCATGATCTTGAAGGCCTGCGCGGCCGCCGCGATCGCGCCCACTTCATCGCGGCGCGCGCGCCCGGGAATGTCGCGGTGAAACTCGCCCCTGGCGAGTCCGCTCAGGGTTTCGGCGATCGCGTTCACTGGCTTCGCCAGGCTGCCGGAGATGAGAATGCTGGATATCACCGCGAGCACGAATACGCTGATGAACACGATCCATAGCTGGGTTTGCGAGACCGAGATCGTATTGCGGATGCCGCGCCGGCGTTCCTCCAGCGCATTCAGATAGAACTCGCGCAGTTCCGTCGAGGCACGTCGGATCTCCGCGTTGCGTCCGGCCATGACAACGTTCATCAGGTAAGTCTGATTGCGTTTCAGGGTGACGATCTCGCTGAACAGGAGTTTCATTTCCGCGGCCGCTTCGCCGACATCCGCGCCGAGAATATGATCGCCAGCGCTCGCAGTGGCGGCGAGTCCACGCAGTTGTCGCTTCAGACTCTCGGCATTATCGAGCACGAGTCGTGCAATACCGGTATCCGGCGCTTCGAGGTAGAGTTTCGAATTCACCTCGATCCGCTCGAGTACTGCCAGTGAACGGTTCGTTGCCCGTAACAGCACGGTGCTCTGCTCAGCGGCCGCCGCGTCGCGAACCTCGGAGATCCAGGCGCGCAGATTCGGAATTGTGCGTTGTTCGTAATCGCGTCGCAGCGTATGAATTCGATCGCTGCTGCTGACGATCTCCTCGAAATCTTTCGACACGGCGGCGTAGTATTCGCGCAACCGGACGAGGCGCTGCGCTTCCACAGTGTCCGGCGCCGCTGCGTCCCAGCTGCTGTCGTCCAGCAATTCCCGCAGGATTTTCTGATCCTGACGGATCTTTTTCAGCACTCCGCGGTAACCGACCAGACCGTAGAGCATGATGCTGCGCTGGAGGTCGTCCCAGTAGATATTGAAATCCGTCGCGCGCAGGGCATCGCGTGTATTCTCCTCGAGCATCGCGAAATCGTCGTCGATGGTCGAGTAGCTGATTGCCATCAGGATGCTTAAGACAAATACGAGGGATACGACCGGCACGAAGCCGCACAGGATACGGTTTCTGAGCGACAGATCGGACAGCGGGGATTTCATCAGCGTGCCGCCCGATCAGGCCAACAGAAACTCGTGCCAAAGCGGCAATGAGTACTCGTAGACGTCCATGATCGAATTCCATACCGCGATATGGCTGAACCGGTTCGTGTAGGAGCCGCCGTTGCGGATCTCGCCGGGGTGCACCGAGATCTTGCCGTCCGTGCCCCGCAGTGCTTGCGCGGCCGGTTTGCCGCCATACCAGAAATCCCATTCCGCATCGGCCAGGAATTCGCGCGACCGTTCCACGTTTGAAATGTAATAACCCTGGCGCGCGATAAAGGCGCCGGCCCAGCCCGACAGCCACCAGTTCATGAACCGGTAGGCCGCGTCTTTCGCATGACCTTCGGTTTTTGACGACAGGCACATCACGCCGTGCCACGCGCGATAGCCTTCCCTCGGCGCAGCGTACACCACGGGGTGCCCCATGCCGTTCAGGCTCGCGACGGCCGGTGAGAACATACTCGACAGCTGCGTGTGGCCGCTGGCCATGAATTCGATCGATTCCGGCACCGAGTTCCACATGCCGTAGAAATGACCTCGTTGTTTGAACTCGACGAGGATTGAGAACAAGGTGTCCACCTCGCTCCGCGTCATGTTGCCAATGTCCTTGATCGTCATCAGACCCTGCGCCTGAGCAGCGAGCGCCGCGTCGAACATACCGATGCTGGGCGCATTCACCAGCGCGACGCGTCCGGCCCACTGCGGGTCGAGCAGCATGCCCCAGCTCTCGGTGTCGTAAGCCACGCGACGGGGGATCGTGTGCGTGTTGTAACCGAAGGAATCGCAGTTGTGCACGTAGGGCAGAAAACTGATCTGTTTCGATTGCGCGCTGCCGAGAGTTCCGTTGTCCTGCACGTACAGCAGCTTGAACGGGGCGTCGCCGGCACCCAGCGGTGCATCCGGGGTCAGCCGCCCGGTCTTCGTCAGCGAATTGATTTCGCGCCAGTACTCGAGGCGTTCGATCTCGACGCCCTGGATGGCATTGGAACGCCACAGTACCTGCAGGCTGTCAGACCATTGTTCGTACAGATCGAACGACTCCGGCTTCGCCGCGGCCCGCTGCAGGACTTCCGCACTGCCACCGGGTTCAAACGTGATATCAATATCCAGATCCGCCATCGCGCGCTGCCGGATCTCCTCCTGCAGCGTCACGTGGGTACCGAGAACCCTGAGGTGCGGCCGGTTCCGGGCATGCACATACGGCGCAGCAACGGCGCCGGCCGCCGCCAGGGTGGATTTGAGAAACGCTCTTCGATTCGATGTTTTCACGCGTACGAGACCGGCATGCTGACGTATTTATTGGCGGCACCACGTGCAAAAACATTAGCCTCCGGGCCGCGGCGACACTGGGTCCGGACCTGCGGAACCCGGCGCACCGGGCGCGCGACGAACGTCGCCAGGCGGCGGAATATCACGCCCCGGTTCCGGGGCGTCCGGCGACTGTCGTGCCCGCCGCCCGCTTCGGCGCGCACGGCAACGCGTAAGCGGGCTTCATTCCGGGTCGGGCGTATGGCTTAATGGAGCGTTTTCGGCAGTACAGCCGAAACAATCTTGTTCCCATCCTGCATTCCCGAGGTCCGCACGCGAATGAAAACCCGTATTACTGAACTATTTGGCATCGAGCATCCGATCATCCAGGGCGGCATGCACTATGTCGGTTTCGCCGAACTTGCCGCGGCCGTTTCGAACGCCGGCGGCCTTGGGACGATCACGGGCCTGACCCAACCGACGGCCGGGGATCTCGCGAACGAAATCGCCCGGTGCCACGACATGACCGACAAACCGTTCGCCGTTAACCTGACGTTCCTGCCCTCGCTCGCGACGCCGGACTACCCCGGATACGTCAAGGCGATCGTCGACGGCGGCGTGCGCATCGTCGAAACGGCGGGCCGGGATCCGTCGCCGGTGCTCCCTGCTCTGCGCGACGCCGGCATCAAGGTAATTCACAAATGCACCTCCGTGCGGCACTCGCTGAAGGCCCAGTCAATCGGCTGCGATGCTGTTTCCGTCGACGGTTTCGAATGTGGCGGGCACCCGGGCGAGGACGATATTCCAAATTTCATCCTGCTGCCGCGCGCAGCGGAGGAACTCGAAATTCCTTTCGTTGCCTCCGGTGGCATGGCCGATGGCCGCTCACTCGTGGGCGCGCTCGCGATGGGTGCCGAGGGTATGAACATGGGCACGCGTTTCATCGCTACCCGCGAAGCGCCAGTACACGAGAATGTAAAGCAGGCGCTTGTGGCGGCAACCGAACTCGATACGCGCCTCGTCATGCGCCCGCTGCGCAATACCGAGCGCGTGCTGGTGAATGCGGCGACGGAGCGCCTGCTCGAGAAGGAAAAACATCTCGGCGATGCAATCAAATTCGAGGACATTCTCGAGGAGGTCGCCGGCGGCGTTTATCCGAAGGTAATGCAGGAGGGAAACATGGATGCGGGGGTCTGGTCGTGCGGCATGGTTACCGGTTTGATCCACGACATCCCGAGCTGCGAGGAATTAATCGACCGGATCATGGCCGAGGCAACGGAAATCATCCGCCAGCGCTTGCACGCGATGTGCTGACTATCGCGCCGCCGGGGCGGCAGGTCGTCGCCCCGGCGCACGTATAGCCGCTGCGCTTATGTTTCCGATAACAGCGCGTTGATCGTTTTTGACGCCGCCATCCCGCCAAGCCAGCCGAACGTGCCGTGATCGAGCATTTCCGCTGAGCCTTGCAGCAAGGGGTTCACCGTGGCCCAGGCGAGCGCGCTGCCGAGGCTGACCCGTCGCGCCCCGGCGCGGGCAAAATCGTCGACCGTCGTGTCGCGAAACATGGGCGCGAGCACGTTAACCGGGCGCGAGACCGCACCGGTGACCTCGCTGAGTTGCGCCAGCGTCGTCAGGCCGGGTGCGTACAGAACATGCGCGCCGGCCGCTTCGAACGCGCGCAAGCGCGCAATCGTGTCGTCGAGATCATCAACGCCGCGCAGCAGATTCTCCGCCCGCGCCGTCAACTGGAAGGCCACGTCGAGTGAGGCGACCGCCGCCGCCGCCGCCCGCACGCGCTCAACCGCGAGCTCGAACGGATACAGGGTGTGGGTATCGCGGGCATAGTCCTCGATCGAACATCCCGCGACCCCGGTCGCCGCCACGGCGAGCACATTCTGCGCAACCGTGTCGGGATCGTCGGCAAAGCCGTTTTCGAAATCCACGCTGACCGGAATCGCAGTTGCCGCGGCGAGTGCCGTACAGTGCGCAAGCTTCTCTTCGAGTGAGACTTCGCCGTCCGCACGTCCAAGGGTATAGGCGAAGCCGGCGCTCGTCGTGGCCAGCGCGGCGAATCCGAGCCCTTGCAGCAGCCTGGCCGAGCCGACGTCCCAGGGGTTCGGGATGACGAACGTGTCCGTTCCTGAGTGCAGCGCGGCCAAGGCCGCACATTTTTCTGCCTGGTTCGTCATTGCGGTACTCCTGCTGGTGGGGCAAGGCGCGAACTAACGCCGCCCGTTGGTGCTTGTTACGCACAGTGTAGCCGAACACCCTGAATAGGCCGCGCGTGTCGTGGGCACGTCAACGCGGGCGGAAACGGTTGTCGTCGCCATGGCAAGCATGCGATGGTTGAACCCGTTCGCGGTGATCGCGGCAGTGCGTTTTGCAGTACCTGCAAGCCGTGCGCGCGCGACACTGCGGGCATGACGACTGCGGTCGTCGCGATGATTTCACGACTGTCCCGAACCCGCGCGGTTCCGGCCGGAAACACACGACAAGAAAACCCGCACGGCTGCAACGCTCTGCGAGAACCCGACCATGCAAGCACTGACGACATCGTACTGGCCGGCAAGCAACGAGATCGCGTTGCACGACACGACCTGCGGCGGCGTTCTGCGCGACGCCGCGGCGCATTCGCCACACCACCTCGCGCTGGTCGATGGCTACAGCTTGTCGGCGAGTCCGCGGCGCTGGTCGTATGCCGATTTGCTGCGCGATGCGGAACGGGCGGCGCGCGCCTTCAGCGCCACGTTTCCACCCGGCACGCACGTCGCGGTGTGGGGCCCGAACAGTCCGGAGTGGGTGATTGCGCAGTTTGGTCTCGCGCTTGCGGGGCTTGTCATGGTGACCGTCAATCCCGCCTACCGGGCGAGCGAGCTGGCTTACGTACTGCGCCAGTCACGCTCGCGGGGGATCCTCTATGCCTCGTCGTATCGGGGTGTCGATCACCGCGCGCTCGTCGCGCGGGTGAATGGCAGCGAGGGCGTCGAACTCGAACTCGTGATGGAATTTGAACGGTTCGACGCGTTCCTTGCCGCAGGCGAGCCGCCCGCCGTGCTGCCAGAGGTAACACCGCATATGCCGGCCATGATTCAGTATACGTCCGGCACGACCGGTCGCCCGAAGGGCGCCATGCTGAATCACTACAGCATCACGAACAACGCACGCATGATGGCGCTGCTGAAAGCGCTCGATGCGGACACCATCAACCTTGCGGTGGCGCCACTGTTTCACACCGCCGGTTGCGTTGGCGCTGTACTCGGGTCGGTGCAGACCGGCGGCACACTGTTGCTGCCGTCCACGTTCGATGCCGAATCGATGCTGGATCTGATCGCCGCCCGACGGGCGACGTTCACGTTCGCGGTGCCGACGATGCTGGTCGCGTTACTTGCGGCGCAATCCGCGAACCCGCGCGATCTCTCAAGTTTGCGCACGGTATTCTCCGGCGGCGCCACGGTGCCGGTGGAAATTGTCCGTCGGGTTGAAGCCGAGTTCGGCGCCACGTTGATCATCGGTTATGGCCAGACGGAAACTTCGCCCGCTATCACGCACACCCGGCTCGATGACGATGCTGATGACAAGAGCGCAACGATTGGCCGCGCGCTGCCGCAGGTCGAGATAAAGATCGTCGATCCGGCCAGCGGTCGCACGCTGCCGGTGGATACGCCCGGCGAGTTGTGCACGCGCGGCTTCCTGGTCATGGCTGGTTATTACGACATGCCACAGGCTACCGCGGAGACCATCGACGAACATGGCTGGTTGCACACCGGTGATCTGTGCGCGATGGATTCGCGCGGCTATTGCCGTATCACCGGACGCCTCAAGGATCTGATCATTCGCGGCGGGGAGAATATTTATCCGCGCGAGATCGAGGAGTTGCTGTATACCCATCCGGGCATTGCGGACGTCGCCGTGATTGGTATTCCCGACGACTACTGGGGTGAAGAACCCGGGGCCGTCGTATTGTTCGAACGCGGCCGCCGCGCCACTGCGAACGCCTTGCGCGAGTTTGTTGGCGCCGAGATCGCACGGCATAAAGTACCGCAACACTGGTTCGCACTCGACGCGATCCCGACCACGGCGTCGGGCAAACTTCAGAAATTCAAACTTGTCGAGATGTATCGCGCCGGCGAGCTCGATGCTGCGCGCTTATGAGCGTGATGGCACGGGCGGCGATCACGACGGGATTGCGCTCCGCGCCTGAGCCGTGTGCGCGCCAGCCCGGGGCGGGTGCGACGCGACGGCACGCCCCGCACCCTTATCGGCCCCGACGCGGCCCGACGCTGTGAGCAATCCGCGGCCGCCCGGCGCCGACACTGCCCCGGCGCCGCGGGAGTTGACGTGGCGCGCGCTCGTGACCGGCATGCTCATCGGCGCCGTGCTCACCCCGACGAATATTTATTCCGGGCTCAAGATTGGCTGGAGCTTCAATCTGTCGATTACCGCGCTGCTGCTCGCGTTTGCATTCTGGCGGCCCGTTCAACGCGTGCTGGGCCTCGCCCCGTGGGAGCGCTTTGAAAGTAATATCGCGCAAACCACCGCGTCTTCGGCCGCGTCGATAATTTCCGGCGGGCTGGTCGCACCGATTCCGGCCTATCTGATCATGACCGGCGAATCGATCGCGGTGTTGCCGCTGTGCGCCTGGGTTTTCAGTGTCAGTTTTCTCGGCGTCTGGATTGCCTGGTGGTTACGCACGCCGATGCTCGAAAGCGCCGGGCTGCCGTTTCCGGTCGGCGTCGCCACGGCGGAAACGATCCGCGATACGTTCGAACACGGGCGGGCGGCGATGCTCAGATTCTGGGCGATGCTGACGGCGCTGTGTTTCGCGGCCGGGTTCAAGCTCGTCGATGCGTGGTGGTGGTCGATCCCGCGCCTTGCCCCGAGCCTGAAGCTGAAGCAATTGACGTTCGTGCTCGACCCGTCGCTGTTAATGCTCGGTTTCGGCGCGATCATCGGCTTACGCGCCGGCCTGTCATTGCTGTTTGGCGCGTTACTCGCATGGGCGGTGATCTCACCGCGCTTGCTCGACACCGCAACGGTCACCGTGGCTACCGGCGCGAATGGCTTCGGCCCGCTCGTTGAATGGCTGATCTGGCCCGGTGTGAGCCTGATGCTGATGGCTGGTGTGACGAGTATCGTGGGCGGCGGCCGTGGTGCCGGCCGCTGGCGCATCGCGTTCGTGCGCGACTACGGCGTGTGGCCGCTGCGCGGGTTTTTGCTCGCCGCGCTGATGACCGTGGTGCTGCAAATCGCTCTTTTTGATATCGCCTGGTTCGCCGCCGTACTGGCGATCCCCGCGGCGTTTTTTCTCGCCGCGGTTGCCGCCCGCGTGGTCGGCGAAACCGGTATCGCGCCGATCGGTTCGATCGGCAAAGTCGCCCAGCTCGGTTTCTCGCTGAGCGCACCGGGGCACGCGGTGACGAACCTGATGACGGCGAATGTCGCCGGCGGTGCCGCCGGGCAATGCGCGGATCTGCTCAACGATCTGAAAACGGGTTGGCTGATCGGGGCCACACCGTGGAAACAGGCGGCCGCCCAGTGTTGCGGCGTGGCCACCGGCAGCATCGTTGGCAGCATCGTCTTTCTGTACATGATTCACTCGCCGGCGACGCAATTGCTCACCCCGGAGTGGCCAGCGCCAGCGGTTGCGGTATGGAAGGCAGTGGCCGATGCGCTCGCGGGCGGGCTTGGCAGCGTGCCCGCATCAGCGCGCTGGGCGATGCTGCCGGCAGGGATCTGCGGCATTTTGCTCGCGCTCGCCGAACGGCTGCCGCCAGCCCTTGCGCGCTGCTTGCCGAGCGGCACCACGGTTGGACTGGCTTTCGTTATTCCGGCGAGTACCTCGCTGACGGTAGCGGGCGGCGCGGTGCTCGCGGCACTGCTCGGCCGCCTGGCGCCGCGCTTCACGGCCAGTTTCCTGCTCGCGATCGCGGCGGGCTTTATTGCCGGCGAAAGCCTGTTCGGCGTGTTTTTGTCGCTGGCTGATTTCGCCGGCGATTGATTCGGCCAGCCGCACGCGCAGCCCGGCGGCTGGGTGCGGTACCGTGTTCTAGGCGGGGAATTTCACCAGCAAGCTCACCAGGTCGTCGGCATGCTCTTCTTCGGTTGCAAGTATTCCCTCGAGCATGCGTCGGGTCGTCGGGTCGCGCGTACCGAGGTAATCGATAATTTCGCGGTAACTGTCGATAGCGATGCGTTCGGCGACGAGGTCTTCCTTGATCATGTCACTGAGCGTTTCTCCCTCAACATATTCCGCGTGACTCCGCGAAACGAGTCCGGTGGGTGAAAAATCCGGTTCGCCGCCGAGCTGTACGATGCGGTGGGCGATTTCGTCCGCGTGTCCCTGCTCCTCGTTGGCATGTTCGAGAAACTCCGCCGCGGCGGTTTCCCCGGCGATTCCGGAAGCCATGAAGTAATGGCGTTTGTAGCGCAGTACGCAGACGAGTTCCGTCGCCAGTGCATCGTTCAATATACGCACAACCTGGTCCCGGTCGGCCGCATACCCTTCGGTGACGGCACCTTGTTCGATGTGTTTGCGAGCGCGATCGCGCAGCGTTTTCACATCGGTCAGAAATGCTTGTTTGCTCATCATGAGTCTCCTTGCCTTGTTCTTTCTGGTAACGTCCGGGGCGAACCGCATGCCGCGCTTGCGCGCGAGCGTTTCCCGCGCCGGATTCAATGCGGCGTAGCAGGTGTCGCAACCGCGAGCCGCTAACGTTCCGCTGCGTCTATCTCGACTGCGACATGCGTGCCAGTGTCGGGCGGATTCGCGGTTTCGCCGAGTATTATCGAGCGGCCGGCGGCGAGGAGTTCATCGAACCCGGTCTCCTGGCCGTCGATCCAGTACGCGCCGACGTCCGGACGAAAATTGAGTAAGCGCAGCTCCGGATCACGTGGTCCGTCAGGGAACTGCGCACGCCAGCGTTCGGACCACAACTCCTCGACGCGGGTGCCGTCGGCGTCGAGGCACAGCATGCCGCTCAAAGTGGCGAACGCATGGTTGCCTTGCAGCGTGACGCCGGCGCGATTGTCGTCGGTGAACTCCTTGACGAGTTCGTTATCGATTGAGATCACGAACGTGATCGTTGCGTCATCCGCGACGTCGGCGATATGCATCGGTCGCGCGTGGAAGCGGCGGTCTGTATCGACCGTCGTTAACATTGCGATGTCGAAGTCTTTAATTACATCGACGAGTTGCTGCAGGTTCGCTGGGGTGGAGTGCACGTTGTAATCCTCCGGATGTTCGTCGCGGGTTGAGCGGTTGAGCGCCACGGCGCGTGATTAGCGATCACTCCGTGTCTCCCGGATGGCGCCGCAGTATGGGCACGACCAGGCTGAAGTAATATCGCTGCGGCGGCCGCACCAGCCTCACTGGCGGCGCGGCCGCAGCGTCAAGCTTCAATGGCGTCTACTTCGCGCTGACGATCAGACGGTTGTGCACGGCAGTTGCACCGTCGGTGTTGTTGGCGATGGCACCCGCGAGTTCCTTCTCGGCCTCGGAGGCAACCTTGCCGGACAGCGTGACGTCGCCGTTGTTCGAATCGACATTGATCTTCAGGCCGCTCGTATTGTCGTTAAGCAACAACTGGCTCTTGACCCGTGCGGTCAGCGTCGCATTCATTACCGTGTTGCGAAACGTGTTGCGCTCCGCGTAACCGTCGGCGTCACGATAGGCCTGCACCTTTGCCGGATCTATCGTGAGCTCGTTGCGTACGCTCGAGATCCCGTCCACGGACATCGCGATCTCACCGGCGAGGTCCTTGTCGATCGACGATTCCACATGCCCGCTCAGGTAGGCGATCCGATTCTTGACTTCGGTATCGATTTCGAAAGAGTTCAAGTGTTCGTTGAACAGGAATGCCGATTCGAGCTTGCCGTCGAGCCACGCGTCCTTCACGGCTACCTCGGCATGGTCCATGTTGTGCTTGGCCGCATGCTTCGCGTCCTGCATCGTCTGCGTTGCCGTGTTCGTGTTCATATCGGCATAGACGAGCGGAGAACCGCAGGCCAGCGCCAGCGCGCCCGCCGCGATAATGCCTCGTCCCCTGGTTTGGTTTTTCATTGGGTCACTCCTGTGTCCTTATTGTCTGTGGTGATCGCGCCGATGCGTTGTGAATCGACGCGCTTGCACCGTCACCCGTAGACAAAGCAATCCCTGTGCCAGGCTTAATCGCGACAATCCCTGCCGCCGAATACCCGTATCCGTGTAAGCATTACAAGCACCGGCGTAAGAAATTCCAGCGTCTTGCCGCCGGTATCAGTCGTGAGCGTGCGCAGCCACGGGTTTCCGGATCTGGCACGCAATCTGCAGCGTCGTCACACAGCAGCCGGCACACCGCCTGGGCGAAACGATGGCGCGTGTCCCGGCCTTTTCAAACCGAGAGAGGTAACGCTATGTTGAGTTGGGCTTTGATATTTTTCATTCTCGCGATCATCGCTGGCGTGCTTGGATTTTCCGGCCTGGCCGGAGCCGCCGCGGGTATCGCGCAGATCCTGTTTGTTGTGTTTCTTGTTCTGCTCGTGGTGAGCGCAATCGCAAGCGCACTGCGCGGTCGGCCGCCGGTTTAACCGGCCCCGATGCCGCTCCGGTCCGGCCCCGGACTTCGCGTCCGGTGGTACAGGCCGAAGCGGCAACGCCACGACACTACGGCATGCCGCGACGTGCATGCCTCATAAACCGGCCTGCGGCGAGACCCTCGTCGCGTAGCCGTCATTCAATTCTGCCGCTATCGACGCCCGATGGCTGTGACCGTCATGCAGACGGTACGGGCGAAGCGATTTCGCTCGCGAACGATGCGGATGGCAGACCCGCGCCGGCGGGCAATATCGCGCTGAGCGAAAACACAACCGCCGCACTGCTTACTGCATCCCTTTCCTGACAATCCGGCTCACAGGCACGACCCCCGCCGGGTGCCGGTCGGCTACACTAGCGCGTGAGAACGGTTCGCTACCCCTTTACGGGCCGGCGCAAGACCCTGTTTACGGAGCGCAAGCGCCGACCCTGCTATGAGTACGCAACAGCGATTTGACGGTTCCCGGTGGTGCGAGGCGCGGCACGCCGCAACAAGCCGGTGAGCGACCCCGCGAACACGGCGTTCTATTCGCAATTGCCGGCGCTGGCGTGTCCGCCGGGCGAGCTGTTTCGCTTGCGTGACAACTTTCACCCGGTGCCGGCGCAATGGCATGTCGTCGTGACCGACATCGAACGATCGACCGCGGCAGTGGACGACGGACGTCACGAAAGCGTGAACCTCGTCGCCGCGGGAAGCATCATTGCGGCACTGAACGTCGCTTACCGGCACGACGTGGAGATCCCGTTCTTTTTCGGTGGCGACGGTGCGACCCTGTTATTACCGGAGGTATTGCTCGACGAGGTGGTCGCCGCGCTCAACGCTCATCGCCGCAATGCCGAACGCAATTTCGGTATGCGCTTGCGGGTCGGCGCCGTGCCGATCGCGGTTGTCCACGAGCGCGGGAGCACAATCACCATCGCGAAGCTGAAACGCGCGTCCGCGTTTTCCATTCCCGTCGTCACCGGTGGCGGGATCATCCTTGCCGAGCGGATGGTCAAAAGTCGTAGCGCCGCCGGCAACGACAACGTAACCGTTACCGACAACGTCGATCTGTCCGGGATGGAATGTCGCTGGGATCGAATAAAACCGCCGCCGAGTCGCAATGAAGTGGTTTGCCTGCTCGTGAACGTGCTGGACAGCGACGCTCACGATGTCGTTATCCGCGCCGTGCTCGAAGCGATCGAGACGATCTACGGGCCGCGCCAGCAACGCAACCCGATTTCGCCGAGTCGCCTGCGACTGACCTCGAATCCGGCGCGGATCGTGCGCGAGATGCGGATGAAATTCGGTCGCATGAACTGGCGCTACCTGATCGAACAGTGGAGCAGAATGGCCTTGCTCGGCCCGGCGTTCTTACGTTACGCCGACGCCGGGAAAAAATATGTTCAGGCGATGCCGGCGTTCTCGGACACGCTCGTAATCGATGGCCGCATCAATACAATCATGTCGGGAACCGCGAAAAAAAGACGCTTGCTGGTGGCAAAGCTGGAAACCCTGGAAGCGGCCGGCACGATCGTGTTCGGCGTGCACGTCAGCGACGCATCGATCATGTCGTGTTACGTGCGCAATCGCGATGATGCGCATGTTCATTTCGTCGACGGCGCCGGCGGCGGTTACACCCAGGCCGCGAAAATGCTGAAGCGCAAGCTCGCGTCGCCGCCGCCACGATCGGGTCAGGCTGCCAGGGCCACGGTGTAATGAAGGCGACGGGAACCACGGCGGCTGCGCCGCGCTCTTTGTTCACGGTGCAATTTGCCCTCGTGCTCGTCGCGACGTCCATATTCGGGATCTCGTTTTCGGCCTATTTCCTGCTGCCGAAATTTCTTGCGCTCGAGCTCGCGGCCGATGCCGCCACGATCGGCAGCGTCAGCGCCGTTACCTTGCTCGCCTCGGTATTCTTTATGCCGATTATCGGTGTGCTCGTCGATCGTCACGGACGCAAACCGTTCGCGTGTCTGGGCGCGTTCGTTTTTGCCGTCGCGTGCGCCGGTTTCATGCTCATCGACAGCGTCGGCCCGCTGTTATGGGTGTTGCGGATACTGCAGGGATTAGGCTTCACGCTGTTCTATGTATCGCTGTCCACGCTCGCAACCGACATTTCGCCTCCCGAGCGGCTCGGCCAGGCAATCGGCTTGTTTGGTGCGACGATGATTTCGACCAACGCGCTTGGCCCGGCGTTCGCGGAGTGGGGCGCTGATCGTTTCGGCTGGACCGCCGTGTTTGCATGCACGGTCGGTGCCGCGATACTGGCGGCGGCGCTCGCGCTACTGATACCGGAGGCGGCTCGGCAGCACGCGCACGGCACGCCGACCGGCATGTTCCACGTCATCATGCGACCCGGTTTGCGTCGTGTGTTGATCGTTACTGTTATGGTTGGCTGGGCCTTTGCGGCGGCGTTTACGTTCTACCAGCCGTGGGCACTGCAGCTCGGTTTTGAGCAGTTGTCCGGATTTCTCATCGCGTTCGCGATCTGCGCGATGGTCGTTCGAGTCGGTCTCGGCAGTCTCGCCGATCGGCTGGGACGCCTGCGAGTCGCGCAGTTTGCGCTCGTACTCTATGTCGCCACGCCGCTGTCGCTGATTTGGCTGGACCGACTCGGCTTGTTGTTCATCGGCGGTTTGCTGGGCCTTGCACACGGGATCTTTTTCCCGGCATTCAATGCCGTGGCGCTCGACCTGGCGGATGCAAGCGAGCGTGGCAAGGCGATGGCGGCGTTTCACGGCGCGTTCAACCTCGGCTTTTCCGCTGGTTGTTACCTGCTCGGCTACGTCGCGTTGGCGACGGACTATCCGACGATCTTTCTGCTCGCGGGCGCGATCTGTTTCACCGCCTTCGTAATCCTCGTGAGTCGTTTTCGCTTCCGCAATCAACTGGCCTGAGCCGGGCCGGCGCTGCTGCCGTAAGCGGCGTCGTCAATCCTGTAACCTGACAGCACCACCCCGAACATCTTGTTTGCCCGCGCCCGGCGCAGCGCCGCGAGCGGTTGATCGAGCGCACACACCAGTAATGCGACACCGGCCGTGTGTTCGCCGATGAGCTCAAGCGCGCGGCGGCTGTCGGCTACATGTACAAAGGTTTGATCAAAGCGTGCGTCACTCGCGCGGATGTCCGCGGCGCGTTCACCGTCCGCGACCCGGACGGAGCCTGAACCGTAGCGCGCAGTATTGTCGGTGGCGGCGAACATCCGCTCGAGCCCGTCCTCGTCGCGCACCTCGTCGATGATGAGTACGTGCTCGCCGGCGTACGCTGCGATGACTGCAAGATTTGCGACGACGAGGCGCGCGGTTTGCGGATCGGAGAGTCCGCTGATTACCACCGGTTCGCCTGCGCCGACGTCGCGGCGCCGCACCGCGAGCGCGATGCGCAGGCTGCGAATCGCCGCGATGGCACGATGCTGCGGATTCGTTTGCGCGAGCGGGCCTTGCTCGCCCGCGTTCGTGAGGTCTGCCGACACCACCGCCAGCACGGGCACACGCAAGGAGTGCTCCACGCGCGCCGCGCTCAAGCGGGTTGGCGCGGACTGATTAGCCGACCACACGAAGCCGCCGGCTAACAGCCCGGCCAGTGCGCCGAACGCGGCCAGTACAAGCGCCGGCGACACATCCAGCGGTAACGGCGTGACTTCCGCGGCCCGGACGAGCCGCAACGGGGTGAATGCGTCGAACTCGCGCAACAGGCCGTCACGGATGTGCTGCAGCGCGTTCGCTTCGGCCTCCGCGGTGGCGCGCTCGCGCGCGCGTTCGAACGCCGCGGCCGTGCCCGGCTCGCGCACATCGAAGGCCTGCAGCGCGCGCTCGAGCTGGCGTTCGAGGCCATGCAGACTCAGTTCGCGCCGTCGTTCATCGAGATTCGAGCCGCGGCCCAGACGATAGCGTTTGCCGAGTTCAAGTTCGCGGCGCTGGCGCGCGAGCCACGCCATTGCGGTGACAGCGTCGATCGCGGCGGCGGGCAACATTGCGCGATCCGGCTGTGGCTCACCGAGCCCGTGGACGCGCTCGCGTGCGTCAGCGAGCGCCACGTCCAGGTCATCGAGTTGTGCTTGCAGGTCTGTCCGCTGGCGACGTTGATGCAATGCGACCATGTGTTGCGCCACCGCGTCGAGCGTGCGCTTCAGCGCTTCCGGGTCCGTTCCATCGAGTTGTATTTCTGCGAGCGGGCGCGAGGCATCAGCCGCGGTAACCACAATTTCGCCCACGAGATCGGCGGCCACGCCGTCGCGCCAGCCTTGCTCGTGTGCGATTCCGGGCAGGAAATCCGCATGCGCGAGCGTTGCCGCAACGAAATCGCGTCCTGAATCCGACCAGCCGGATCCGGGCGAATGAAAGACGATTGCGCTCGCCATGAAACGCGGTGGCAGGATTTTTTCGACAGCGAGCCCGCCGAGCACCCCCATCAGCACGCCGGCGAGTGTGCCGAGCAGCGCGTAGCGAGCGAACGTAACTAGTTGGCGATGATCTGCAGCCATGGCTCAACGCCTGTGTCGATCGATTTCAGGGCCTTGCGAAATGCGGATTCGCCGCGCTGGTAAGGATCGTCGACATCAAAATTCCCCCAATGTCCGAAGCGATACACGCGACCGTGCAGGAGCGGCCAGTGCGCTTCAACATGGCGCTGTTGCTCCGCGGTCATGACGAGGATCAGATCGCTGTCGAGACCGTGTTGACCCGAGAACTGGATCGCGCGATGCGGCCGGATGTCGAGCCCGCGTTCGTCCATCAATCTCACGGCATCCGGATCGGCAGGATAACCACCGAGCGCCGCGATTCCCGCGGAAACCACCTCGACGTCGTGCGCCCGTGTTTGCAAGCCGGCGAGCAGCACCGCAGCCGCCATCGGACTGCGACAAATATTACCCGTACACAGCACAGTGATGCGTTCGAAAATTCTCATGGCGATCCTGATGATGTCGCGTTCGGGTGTCCACTTTGCCCGTGCGCTCGCGCCGCCGCAAATGCGCCGAAATACCCCGGGCCAGCCTGACGGTTGCGTGCCCGCACAAACGCCAATCCGGGCACGAACGGACGCGCCGGGCACGTCACGGCTGCACTTTGCGGACCAGGGCACCGCGGCAGCCGCAATGCAAAGTGTCACTCCGGGTAGTCCCGGCAGCATATGGCAACTTGCTTCGTTAGGTTACGCACACGCCTCGCCCACCCGGGCCTGCAGCGCTACCCGGCGACAGCGCAGCGTGTCTGTCCCGAGCTATTGCGAACTGTACGGATTCGGCGGCATCAATTCGCGCGGAATGGGCGCGCGGCGCCGTTTCGCCGCGGACGGGGTAGTGCTGCGCGAGGCAGGCAACGATCTTTTGTTCGACCCCGGGCTCGAACTGCCACAGGTTCTGCGTCGTTTGCATCCAGCGGATCAGCTGCAGCCAGTGTGCGGCGCTACCGCCCAGTCGTGTGATCAGGCGGGCCGAGTGGCACCCGGTGCACTGACCGCGAACGAGTTCCCGGTCGCCGCTGATCTTCAGATCGGTTGCTGCATCGAGCCCCGGCTCCGTGGCCGCGGCGATCGTACACGCCATCGCCCATGCGAGCAGCAGCGGCAGGCGCATCACACGACCTGTACGGCGATGCCGGTACCACCCCGTCCGGCAACAGGTGGGCGAACGGGGTGGTGCTGCCGGGCGCGGCCGCCATCGATGCGAGCCCGCTGTTGCCGAGAAAGCCCCGGCGCGTGAGCCTGGTGCGATTCGCGTCGCGGTTGCGCATCGTTCAGAACGTTGTCGTCCAGTGCACCATCGGCAATCCGGCGACCGGCGCGGTGAAATACGGAATCGTCGTGCCGCGCAGGCTGCCGACGTAGACCGTTCTCAGATCCGCGCCGCCGAACGTTACCGATGCGCACCAGGGCGCGAGGGTGCCGCCGCATTCGAGCAGGAAGTCCATCCCGAGTGGTGCGCCGGTCTGAAACGCGGCATCGACCTTGCGCACTTCCTCGGGACTCGAGTCGTCGAAAATCATTCTGCGCTCACCGTCCGGCGTGATGGCGAAGATCCCGTCGTTCATGATGTAGGTACCCCACAGGTTGCCGTAACTGTCGAATGCGATGCCGTCGATGAAGCGGCCATGATCGGAGGGGCCAAACGTCTCGCGTTGCAACAGTTCACCGTCCGCCCCGATGCGGAAACGCACGACATTGCGGCCGCAGGTCTGCACGACATACAGGTATTCCTCCCGCGCATCGAGTTTGCACTCGTTCGTGAAGTGCAGGCCGTCGGCGACGATGCGTATGCCCCTGCCGGGTTCGTAAAGCAGCACGCGGCCGTCGATGACGTTTTTGCACAGCGCGGTGGACCAGTCTTCGATCATGGTCGAGACCGTGATCCAGATCCGGTTGTTGCTGTCGCGGGCGATGAAGTTGACCTTACCGATGCGTTCGCCATCGACGGAATCAAGCACCACTTCGGTCTCTCCGCTGCGACGCATGCGTTCGAGACGGTCGGTGCCGAAATTCGAAATCCAGATATCGCCGTTGTCCGCGAATGCGAGCCCGTTCGGCAGGGTGCCGCCGGTGAACTTGTCGGCGGCGTCATTACCGGCCGCAAACGCAGCGGAATGTGATTGCGCAATCACGCGTTGCGTGCCATCGGCCGCGATCCGGACCACACCACCGCGCGCATCCGCCGACCACAGCGTTCCGTCGCGTTCGGCGAGGATACATTCGGGTCGCTGCAGATCGTCGCCGATGGTGCGAAAATCCGCGTGCTTGACGCTGAAGTTGTCGATCGGGTTGTTGCTCATGCTGCGCTCCCTGTTACCGCCGCTCAATTAATCAACTGCTCATTCATAACGAAGAAACCGGCAATAGGCAATCCGGCCACCGGGGCGCCATGCTCATGGCTTATCTGCGACCGGCGCGCGATACTGCGCCGCTTGCATCCAGTGACCCGGTATTTCCCCCACGTGAACTCAAGCGACTTTTCCGATCTCGGTCTTGCGGCAGGCCTGCGCGACAACCTCGCGGTGCTCGGCTATACGACGATGACCCCGATCCAGGCCCAAAGCCTGCCGTCGATTCTGGCCGGCAAGGACGTGATCGGACAGGGCAGCACCGGTACCGGCAAGACAGCAGCATTTGGTCTCGGCTTGCTCAGCCGGATCGATGCGAAGCGGTTTCGTGTGCAGTCACTCGTGTTATGTCCCACGCGTGAGCTTGCGGATCAGGTAGCGAGTGAAATCCGCGCGCTCGCGCGTTCAATTCCAAACATAAAAGTGCTCACTGTGTGCGGGGGTACCCCGCTCGCGCCCCAGGCAAGCTCGCTCGCACACGGGGTGCACGTGGTCGTGGGTACACCGGGCCGAATCGAGGATCATCTGCAGCGCGAAACCCTGCAGCTTGGATCCGTACACACGCTGATCCTCGATGAGGCCGATCGCATGCTCGATATGGGTTTCCAGGACGCGATCGAAGCCATCGTCAACCGGGTCCCGGCGCCGCGCCAGACGCTGTTGTTCAGTGCCACGTATCCAGCCGGGATTCAGGCGATCGCGCGGCGCATCATGCGCGAGCCGGTGATGGTGCGGACCCGGGCGAACAGCGACGATCCGGATATCGAACAGCATTTTTTCGCCGTTGGCGCCGAGCGTGAACGGCTGCCTGTACTGCGCCGGCTACTGTTGCAGCAGCGGCCGGATTCCGCGCTCGTGTTCTGCAATACCATCAGGTCCACGCGCGAATTGTGTGCGGCACTCGTCGAGAGCGGTTTCCACGCACTGGCGCTGCACGGGGATCTCGAACAGCGCGACCGTGACGAAACTCTGGTCCGGTTCGCGAACAAAAGCGTCTCTATCCTCGTGGCAACCGATCTTGCCGCACGGGGGCTCGATATCGATACCCTCGATGCCGTGATCAATTACGAAGTTCCACCCGACCCGGACGTGTACCTGCACCGGATCGGGCGCACCGGTCGCGCCGGCAGCAAAGGCCAGGCGTATGCGCTGTACACGGCCAGCGAGAAGGCCCGGCTCGCGCGGATCCCCGGCGATATCGATCCACTCGCCGCTGCGGAGCCGTTACCGTCGCGGCATGTGCTCGACAATGCTGTCATGCAACCGCTGTATGCGACCGTGCAGATCGATGGCGGCCGTAAACAGAAACTGCGGCCGGGCGACATCCTTGGGGCACTGACCGCGGCGGATGCAATTACCGGTAACGACGTCGGCAGGATTCACATTGCCGACACGGTAGCTTTTGTTGCCGTCAAACGCGCCGTACTCGCGCCGGCGCTACGAACGCTCGCCGCCGGGCGGCTCAAAGGGCGGTCGTTCAGGGCCAGGCAACTCGGCCGTTAGTGTGCTGTTGAAGGGCGCGGCGCGCGCTGCCCGCTCGCGGGCCGGCTGCGCACCGGAAGCACGGCGTACCGGTGCGTGCCGGCCATGAACGGCATCCGTGTCCCGATCTCTGTTACACTCCGCGCCCGGATGCGGAAAGTTACCGCATTTATCCTCGATTCCAGTCGATGGCCGGTCCTGACGGGGCCGCTGACATAGGCTGGCCAACAGCCTGGCGACAAATAAAGTGATATCAGCGGCAAATCTGTCGATTCAGTTCGGCCAAAAACCCCTGTTCGAGAACGTGTCGGTGAATTTCGGCAATGGCAACCGTTACGGCCTGATCGGTGCGAACGGCTCGGGCAAATCCACGTTCATGAAAATTCTCGCCGGGGAACTCGAACCGACCGTCGGCAACGTGTCGCTGGACCCGAACGAACGTATTGGTCAGTTACGCCAGGATCAGTTTGCCTACGAGGAATATTCCGTTCTCGATACCGTGATCATGGGCCACGAGCAGCTGTGGTTGCTGAAACAGGAACGTGATCACCTGTACGGTCTGGCGGAAATGACCGACGAGGAGGGGATCCGGGTCGCCGATGTCGAAGCGGAGTTCGCCGAGCTCGACGGTTACACGGCCGAATCGCGCGCCGGCGAACTGCTCGAGGGGATCGGCATCACGGTTGATCAGCACAACGGCCCGATGAGTGAGATCGCCCCGGGCTGGAAACTGCGCGTACTGCTCGCCCAGGCGCTGTTTTCGGATCCCGACATCCTGCTGCTCGACGAGCCGACGAACAACCTCGATATCAAAACCGTGCGCTGGCTCGAGGACTACCTCGTCGGCAGCCAGTCGACGATGGTGATTATTTCGCACGATCGGCACTTCCTGAACAGCGTGTGCACGCACATGGCCGATCTCGATTACGGGAAACTCAGTGTGTTCCCGGGCAACTACGATGAATACATGACCGCGGCGACGCAGGCGCGCGAGCGACTGTATGCGGACAACGCGAAGAAGAAAGCGAAGATGGCCGACCTGCAAGCCTTCGTCAGTCGCTTCTCCGCGAATGCCTCGAAAGCGCGCCAGGCTACCTCGCGCGCGCGTCAGCTCGAAAAGATCGAACTCGAGGAGATCAAACCGTCGAGCCGGGTGAGTCCGTTTATCCGTTTTGAGCAGGACAAACCGCTGCGCCGTTTCGTCGTCGAGGCGACGGGATTGGAAAAGGGCTTCGACGAGGGGCCGCTGTTCGAGAATCTCGATGTAACGATAGAAGCCGGTGCGCGGGTTGCGATCATCGGTCCGAACGGCATCGGCAAGACCACGCTCGCGCGCTGCCTGCTGGGACACACATCGCTGGACCACGGTGAGGTGAAATGGTCGGAGAACGCGCAGCTCGGTTATTGCTCGCAGGATCACGCAAGCGATTTCGAAACGGATATGTCATTGTACGACTGGATCGCGCAATGGCAGCCGAAAGATGCGGACGAACAATTGATCCGTGGCACGCTCGGCCGCATGCTGTTTTCGAAAGACGAGAGCGAGAAATCCGTGAAGGTGGTGTCCGGTGGCGAGAAAGCCCGCTTGATGTTCGGTAAGCTGATCCTGCAAAAGCCGAACGTCCTGGTGATGGACGAACCGACGAATCACCTCGACATGGAATCCATCGAAGCGCTTAATCTCGCACTCGAGAACTATCCGGGCACGCTCATATTCATCAGCCATGATCGCGAGTTTGTTGCCTCGCTGGCGACGCGGATCATTGATATGACGCCCACGGGGATCATCGACTACCACGGCACCTATGACGAATACCTCCAGAGCTCGGAGGCCGGCGGCGACAAACAACGGGTCGCCTAGCGCGCGGCGGGTCGGAGCTTCCGGCCGCGTCACCCATGCAAACAGCTACAGGAATCCATGGCAAAAACAGCACACTCTTACGCGAAACGACAACGCGAAATCGAAAAGAAGCGCAAGGCAGACGAAAAGCGCGCGCGCAAACTGAACAAAGGTAAAGCGCCTGTCGCGGATGACGCCGCAGAGCCCGTAGCGTCCGCCGAGGATGGTGCGGTGGCCGATGTTGCGACCGGCGAGGATAACGCCGCGGTTGCGCCCGCGTCAGAAGATCGCCTCTGACCTTCGGGATTCGCGCGGGGATAGTTCGGGCTGACGGTTCGCGGCTTATTCAGCCGCTTGTTCTTCACGGCCCGCGGCGCGACGCTCGGCCTCGTCGCGCGCGTCCTCGATAGCGAGCAGGGTGCCGGCGACATCCGGCGTTCCCGTAGCATCGACGAATACCCCGCTCAGCGCGGAGTCGGTACGTAGCCGGCCACGCTCGTACAAGTCCCACATTTCCTCGGCGAAGCGTAGCTCGCGCAATTCAGGTGCCGAGCGCGCCAGCGTTTCGGTAATGTTGCCCACATCGCGCAGTAGCAGCTCGCGCGAATTGTTGTTTCCGCTCGCGCTCACCACCTGTGGCAGGTCGATGATCACAGGGCCTGTGCCTGCGACGAGCACGTTGTATTCCGACAGATCGCCGTGCACGAAATCCGCGCACAGCATGCTCACGATCTCGCCGATGAGAAAACGGTGATACTCGCGCGCGAGTTCCGGACCGAGCGCAACTTCGCCGAGACCCGGTGCCGGCAGACCCTCGGCGTCGATGATGAACTCCATCAGCAGAACACCATCGAAGAAGCCGTAGGGTTCTGGCACCCGGATCCCAATCGTGTGCAGATGCGCGAGTGCATCCGCTTCCGCGGTTTTCCATGCAGTTTCCTGCGCGGTACGCCCGAAGCGCGTGCGACGTCCCATCGCGCGGGCTTGTCGGCTGCTGCGTACGCGGCGTCCCTCCTGGTATTGCTCGCGCCGCTGGAAGCTGCGTTGCGCCATGTCCTTGTAGACTTTCGCGCAACGTAAATCAGCGCCACAGCGCACGATATAGACCGACGCTTCCTTGCCGCTGCGCAGTGATCGCACGACTTCGTCGATCACACCATTTTCGATCAGCGGCTCGAGGCCTCGCGGGATTTTCATTGCTCGCCAGTATACGGGTCGCGGGGACAAAAGGCTTTGCGCTTCTGTGCGATGGCCCATCGCGATCGCCTGGCGTGAGGTTCGCTATCCGAACACTGGGTAACGCACACGCGATGCTCGAAATGCAAGCCGAAACCGGTGTACCGTAACGTCTGGGGAAACGCTGCGCCGGGTCGGGCAGCCACCGGGCCGTTGGGTACGGCAAGCGTGGTAGCCGCTGCGTGCTCGCGTAAGCATGAAGCACGCCGCTGTTGAGGGGAACTGCATGAGTGAACGATTGCCGCCGGGTGTGACGCCTGAGAAGTTTGCCCTCGCGTTCGAGGAATTTCGCGCCATCGTGGGCGCGCAATGGGCCTCGTCTTCGCAGGCGGATCGCGAAACCTACCACGACCCGTTCAACGCCGGTGACCCGCTCGAATTCGTCGCCGGCGGTTTCGTTGCCCCGCAGAATGTCGAGGAAGTGCAGGCCGTGGTCAGGGCCGCGGGCAAACACGGGGTGCCACTGTGGCCCGTATCGACCGGTAAGAACCTCGCCTATGGTGGCGCTGCGCCACTCGTCCCCGGGACCGTCGTGCTCGATCTGAAACGCATGCGGCGGATCCTCGAGGTTGACGAGGACCTCGCCTATGCCTATGTGGAACCGGGCGTGAGTTTTTTCGATTTATACGATTACCTGCGCGAGCGCGATATCAAGCTGTGGCTGTCCGTACCCGGGCCCGGCTGGGGCAGCATCGTGGGTAATGGCCTCGAACGCGGGATTGGCTACGGTTATTTCAGTGATCACTTCGGCACCTCGGCGGGCCTCGAAGTTGTGTTGCCGAATGGAGAACTGATGCGTTGCGGCATGGGCGCGATGGCGAACAATACGTCCGGGCCGCTGCTCAACTACGGCTATGGTCCGGCCGTTGATGCGATATTCACGCAGTCGAACTATGGGGTCGTGACGAAAATGTCGCGCTTCCTCATCCCCGAACCCGAAACCTATCTCAGTTGCGAAGCGAATTGTTTCAACGACGCCGGGCTCGAAGCGCTCGTGGACGGGCTGCGCCGTTTTGAACTCGACGAGACGATCCGCAACCCGGTGGTGGTGACGAACGCGGCCTTGATCGCATCGTTCGTATCGGTACGCAGCCAGTGGTATGAAGGCGACGGTCCGGTACCGCCCGAGGTCCTCGATCAGATCCAGACGCAGCTCGGGCTTGGCCGCTGGAACGCGTCATTTGCCTTGTACGGCACCGAAGTGACGGTGAATGACGCGTGGTCGCGCATCCAGCGCGCGCTCGGGACGATCCCGGGGATCGAGTTCAAGGCACGTCGCTATCATCCCGGTGACGTCATCGAACACCCGCGCGATCAAAGCCAGGCTGGCGTACCGAACCTGACGGAGTTCAGTCTCGCGAACTGGTATGGCGCCGGTGGTCATATCGACTTCTCCCCGGTGGGTCCGAACACGGGTGAGCATGCGCGCAAAATGAATACGCTGGTCGCGAAACGAATGCAGGAGTTTGGCTTCGATCATCTCGCCGGCTTTTACTGCAATACGCGGGTGCTGCGTTTCATCAATACGGTCGTGTTCCGGAAGACGAATCCGGACGATCTGAAAAAGGTGCGCGAGATGTTCGGCCTGCTTGTCACGGATCTCGCGGAACATGGTTACGGTGAATACCGCACCCATCTCGCGTACATGGACAAGGTGGCGCGAACGTTCGATTTCAATAACCACGCGATGCTGCGGTTTCAGGAATTGCTGAAAGATGCGATCGACCCGCAAGGCATCATCGCACCGGGTAAATCCGGCGTGTGGCCGCGCAGTTATCGGGAGCAGACGTAATGCCAGACGGGCGCAAACTGATTGCCGTGATCGGTTTCACTTGCGGGCTTGCCGCCGCGGCGCAGGCGGCGGACCCGGACAACGCGGCCGGCCACGCGGTATTTCAACGCTGGTGCGCGGGTTGTCACGCGGACAGCCCGCTCGCGCCGGGGACCGTTGCGCTGAAAGCCGCGCGCGGTCCTGCGGCTGCGGTGCTGGAACAGCGTGCTGATCTGAGTCCGGTGTTGATCCGGACCATAGTACGGCGCGGTTTCGGGGGTATGCCCTCGTTTCGCCGGATCGAGATCAGCGCCGAGGAACTCGACCAGCTCGTCGCCTACCTTGGCACCCCTGACGGCCCCGGGAACGATCGGTGAACCGCCGCGAGTTCGCCCGCTCACTCACGGTAATCGCCTGCGCCGGCGCCGGTCCGGCTTTCGCCGGCTTCGCGCCATCCGGGGCGGTGACCCATTTCGTGCGCGACCCTCGTCTCGTGGTGGACGACGCGCCGGCCTGGATCACGCGGCTGAAACCGGAGTTCCAGCATACCTTCGAGCGTGATGTCACGACGCTGTGGCGCACGGTGCTGAACGCAGTCTGGCGTGACGGGCGCGCCGCGACCGCCGGGTTCACGCGCTATGCAGAGTTTTTCGTCCTCAGTACCCTCGCACGCGAGCACGGTTACCGGGTGGCGGCGACGGACGAACACGCACAGCATTTGTCGTGGCTGCTGCTGCCGGACGGCGCGGCACATGACGCTCGCGAAAGCGCACTTCTCCCTCGGCGACGAACACGCTCCGTCCGCCCGGACAGACTGTGTGATGACGGTCGCCACCGTCGACGCTATCCGCGACGTCGACGATGACAATCACCGCTAGAAGCGCAAGCGCACACCAGCGCCGAAGTTGTGGCTATCCATTTCGATGTTTCTCCACGTACCACCGGCAGTCGGGGTCAGCGTGAGCTCGGAATCCTCCAGGCCGAGGTAGCGATATTCACCGAACACGGACCAGTCATCGTTGATGGCATACTCGACCCCGCCGATGCCCTGGTAGGCGAATACAGCATCGTCATCGTCCAGCACTGATGTGCCGGTGACGCCGAAATTCCGGAAATCCGTGAACGCAACCCCGAGGCCGCCGCCCACGTAGACGGATACCGGCCGATCCCGGAAGAAATCAAACAAGACGTTCGCCATCACTGTGTTCGCGGAGAATTCGCCGCTGCTTCCGGCCAGTGCCGCACCGCCGAGTACGTGATCGTCGATGTCACTCTCGCGGTACGCGTACTCCAGTTCGAGACGCAATGCCCTGGATTTATCGGCGATCCAGTTTGTATCGAGTCCCGCGGCGCCGCCAACCACGAAGCCGGTGTCGAATTCGCTCTCGAAGCGACCGAGGCTCGTGCGGTAATCCGTATCGTCAGTTAGCGCTGCAGCGCCGAACAGACGGACGTAGTAGGGGCCCGTTTCAGGCTCGGCGGCAAATACCGGGTTCGTCACCGCGGCCAGTGCGACTAATGACCCCGCAAGCAATGTTTTCATGCAACTCTCCAATTCCTTGATGGTTAAAACAACGAGGGGACGGAGTGTAGATTTCGGTAACGTAATTTAGGCATGGTTCGAAGTAACGTCTTGTAACGTCTCGTCGCGAAGCGCGTGACAGTTGCCGCAGATGTGGTATTGCCGGGACGCAGCGACGGTTGTTGCCTGCATAGCGGGCCTCGGCGTTGCGATATAAGCCACCGTTACAAACGTCAGGATAGCCCGCCCGGATCGAGCATCGAGCGCGCGCGGCGATCCCGTGACGCCGTGAGTCGCCGGCGCCGAATCCGCACTGTTACACAGCATTTACATTTCGTTGTCACACGGTTACGCGTCGCTCTCATAGGATGCGTTCTCACTGACACATCTGGAGAAACACAATGAATCGAAGTAAAGCGTTAGCACTCTGTCTTGCCATGGCAAGCTCGGGCTTGATGTTCGAAGCCGCGGCACGTCCGCAGGCTTTCTCTGCCATCGATAACGATCAGGATGGCCGGGTATCGCTCGCCGAATTTCAGGCAATGCACGCGAAGCGAATGACTGTGGAGGAACGTTTCGCACGCATGGATGCGGACGGCGATGGGTATCTGACGGAAAGCGAACTCGCCGCGTCGGGCCGCCGGCACGGACCACGGGAACGCAGGGATTAGATCTGCGTGACGATCGCGGAGGGATGCTGAACCACTCCCTCCGCGATCCCGGCGGCCTCGTGTGCCGTGTCTCCGCCGGGCGCGACGCGCGTGAAGATCCCGCATGAAGCAACTCGCTGCGCCGCCGGTGCCAACGGTGCGCGGTTCCCGTCGTCCAACGCCCACAGTTTGTGGCATTGATTTTGCAGCGCAATATCAGGCGCGTTACCCTGTATAGCGAGAGCAGCGAACCGTCGCCCCCATGCGGCGAGACCTCACGGACAACATCAAAAGAGAGTATCTGACCCCTATGTGCGGAATAGCAGGCGAAATCCGTTTCGATGGCACAGCAGTCGATTTGAGCGTGATCGAGCGAATGAATGCGCGCCAGGCCCCGCGCGGCCCCGACGACGCCGGCTGCTTCGCGGCCGGCCCCCGCGGGTTCGGCCATCGCCGCCTTATGGTGATGGATCTGAGCGCGCACTCGCAGCAACCCATGATCGATCCCGCCCTCGGGCTTGGAATTGTGTTCAACGGCGCGATTTACAACCACCCGGAACTGCGTCGGGAACTCACCGGGCTTGGCCATACGTTTCACTCCGAGGGAGATACCGAGGTTGTGTTGAAAGCGTATGCGGAGTGGGGAACGGACTGCCTGCAGCGCTTTCAGGGCATGTTCGCGTGTGCGATCTGGGAGCGGGACAGCGGCCGTACGTTCCTCGCGCGCGACCGGCTCGGTATCAAACCGCTCTACTACAGCCTCGACGCTACGCGGCTGCGTTTCGCCTCCACCCTGCCGGCGTTGCTGGACGCCGGCGGCATCGATACGAGTATCGATACAACCGCACTCAATTTTTATCTGAACTTTCACGCCATCGTGCCGCCGCCGCGGACCATCCTCAACGGAGTCAGCAAATTGCCCCCGGCGCATTACGCGATGGTCGAGGCGGACGGTAAGGTCGAATTCCAGCGCTACTGGTCGCTCGCGTTTAATCCGGCCGCGCCGGAACTCAGTGAGGACGTCTGGCGTGAACGCCTGCTCGAAGAATTACGGGCGGCGGTGAAACGCCGGCTTGTGGCCGCCATCGATGTCGGCGTGTTGCTTTCCGGTGGCGTCGATTCAAGCCTGCTCGTGGGGCTCGTCGCGGAAGCCGGCATCGCGAACTTCAAAACCTACTCCGTGGGGTTCGAAACGGTCGGCGACGAAGTTGGCGACGAGTTCCGCTACTCGGACGTCATCGCGGAACATTTCGCCACGGATCATCACAAGATCCGGGTCTCGTCGAGCGAACTTCTCGACCAACTGCCAAATGCGATCACGGCGATGGCCGAACCGATGGTCAGCCATGACTGTATCGGCTTCTACCTGCTGTCGCGCGAGGTGTCCAGAACCTGCAAGGCAGTGCAAAGCGGCCAGGGCGCGGACGAAGTCTTTGGCGGCTACCACTGGTACCCGCCGTTGATCGGCAGCGCAACCGCCTACGAGAGCTACCGCGCCGCATTCTTCGACCGCGATTTCGACGAGTATCGCGACACCGTGAGTGCCGCGGCGCTCGCGCGCGCCGACCACGCCGGCGATTACGTGCGTGACCACTTCGCCGGCGTACGCACGAGCGATCCGGTCGACAAGGCCCTGCATCTCGACACCACGGTGATGCTGGTCGACGATCCGGTCAAGCGCGTCGACAATATGACCATGGCTTTCGGGCTCGAGGCGCGGGTACCGTTTCTCGACCATGAGCTCGTTGAATTCGCTGCAACCATGCCGTCGGCGCTGAAACTCGCGGGCGGCGGCAAGTACATCCTCAAGGAGGCCGCGCGCGAAGTTATTCCGGCGGCGGTGATCGATCGCCCGAAGGGCTATTTCCCCGTGCCCGCCCTGAAATATCTGCGCGGCACGGTACTCGACTACGTGCGCGACGCACTCGGCTGTGAGCGGGCACGCGAGCGAGGCTTGTTCAATCCGAAGTATGTCGAAACCCTGCTTGCCGACCCGGAGGCGCACATCACGCCGTTGCGGGGCTCGAAACTTTGGCAGCTCGGATTGCTCGAACTCTGGTTGCAGGGACAGGGTGTGTAAGATGAAGGCGAATGTGGTCCAGGATTGTGGTTGGGGCCGGGTGATATTCGGTCAGACGTTCTCGGATCCCGAGACGTTGACCCAGGAGATCCTCAAGGAAAAACCCAACCAGCGCGACGTTGCGATTTACGTCGAACAACCCCACGTCGTTCTGTCCTACGCACCTCAGCAATTGTTTCTCGACCCGTCCGATACGCTGCGTCTGCACCTCGAGGAATTCACGGCGGAGGCGCCGGAGCCGTTCGGTATGGTCGTGCGCCGGATCGAAAACCAGGGCGAGGCGGAAGCCATTAACGATATTTATACACGGCGCGGCATGGTGGATGCGGAACCGGGATTTGCCTGGCGCCATCGCGACGATAACCGGGTGGTGCTGCTGGTGGCGGTAGATACGGTCGACGGCGATGTGCTTGGCGCCGTACTGGGTCTCGATCACGTCGGCATATTTGACGACCCTGAACGCGGTTCGAGCTTGTGGAGCCTCGCGGTCGATCCGCTCTCCAGCCGGCCCGGTATCGGCCAGGCGCTGGTGCGCGGCCTGGCCGCCCATTTCAAACGTTGCGGCAATCGCTACATGGATCTGTCCGTGATCCACGACAACGTCGAGGCGAAGCGCTTGTACGAAAAAATCGGTTTTCGCCCCGAGGCGCTGTTCTCGGTAAAGAGCAAGAACGCGATCAACGAGCCCCTGTTCATTGGTCCGGAGCCGGCGGAAAATCTCAATCCCTACGCCCGCATCATTGTCGATGAAGCGCGCACCCGTGGCATCGATGTCGAACTCGTCGATACCGAAGAGGGCTATTTCCGCCTCACTTCCGGCGGCAAGTCGGTAGTTTGTCGCGAATCGCTGACCGAACTTACCTCGGCGATTGCGATGAGCCGCTGCCAGGACAAGTTTGTCACCCATCGATGGTTGCGCGGCGCCGGCCTCAATACGCCCACTTACCAGCTGGCGGGTGATGCGAGCGAAGACCGGGAATTCCTGGCGAAGCATGGCGCGATCGTGGTGAAGCCGGCGATTGGCGAGCAGGGCAAGGGCATCACAATCGGGGTGCGGGACAGTGACGCGATGGAACGCGCGATAAAGCTGGCACGCGAATATTCCGAACGCGTGTTGCTCGAATCATTCCACGCCGGGCAGGATCTACGCGTGATAGTGATCAAGGGACATGTCGTTGCCGCCGCGGTGCGCCGCCCGGCGCAGGTTATCGGCGACGGTAAACATGACGCTGAAACGCTGGTTGCAAAGCAAAGCCGCCGGCGCGAGGCGGCTACCGACGGCGAGAGCACGATTCCGATGGACGAGGAGACCTTGCGGTGTCTCGCCGACGCCGGCTATGGCCCTGGCGACGTCATCGAAGAAGGCATTGTCGTGCAGGTGCGCAAGACCGCGAACCTGCACACCGGCGGCACGATTCACGACGTCACCTCGATCCTGCATCCGAAACTCGTCGCGGCCGCGCGCACAGCGGCGTTGCGGCTCGATATTCCCGTTGTCGGACTCGATTTCATCGTGCCCGAGCCGTCTGATTCCGAGTATGTCATCATCGAAGCGAACGAGCGGCCGGGCCTGGCCAATCACGAGCCGCAACCCACGGCACAGCGATTCGTCGATCTGCTGTTTCCGCTTACTGCCGGACGGCGCCCGCGACGGCTTGCCGGCGATCGCTGACTCAACCGAATTTCGTAAGCACTATGATTTTACCCGAACGTATCAAGCAGACCCTCCTGGAACTTCTCGCCATCCCGAGCCCGTGCGGCTTTACCGATGAGATCGTGCGTTACGTCGGTACGCTGCTGACGGAGCTCGGGGTTGAGTATCGCCTAACGCGCCGCGGCACGATTCGCGCGCGACTGCCCGGTCAGCGCGCGGGACATGCGCGAGCCATTGTCACGCATGTCGACACCATCGGTGCGATGGTGCGGCGGGTTCGCGATGACGGGCGCATCATGGTCGCGCCAATCGGTGCCTGGAGTTCTCGCTTCGCGGAAGGCGCGCGCGTCATCGTGTTCAGCGAGCACTGCGCTTACCGCGGGTGCCTGCTGCCGATGCTGGAATGGGGCGTTTCGCATGACCAGGGCGTGGAGGCGGTGCCGCAGGACTGGGATCACCTCGAGCTCAGACTCGAGGAACCCGTGTTCACCATCGAGGACGTGCTTGCTCTCGGGATCGAGGTTGGAAACTTCGTCGCGCTGGACAGCACGCCCGACATTCTCGATAACGGTTACATTATCGGGCGCAACCTCGACAACAAGGCGGGCACAGCCGCAGTGCTGGAGCTGATTCGCCATCTTGTCGAGACCGACGCGCAAATCAACCACGATATATACATCCTGTTCACGATCTCCGAGACCACGGGCCACGGTATGGGCGGTGCGATCCTGCCGGAGGTGTCGGAACTCGTCACGGTGGATTTCGAGTCCGTTCGCGCCACCGAGAAGAGTCCGTTCAAACGCGTCACTCTTGCCCGCGGTGATGCGAGCGGTCCGTATGATTTTCATCTTACCGGTCACCTGCACGATCTCGCCGTGCGCGCGGGCATTCCGTTTCAACAGAAGTATCTGCGCGCGTTTCACAGCGATGCGGCGGCCGCGCTTGCCGCCGGGCACGATGTGCGTACCGCGGTAATTGCTTACGCGGGCGATGCCTCGCACAGCGTTGAACGTACGCACACCGACAGTCTGACGAATGTGTGCCGTATGCTCGAGGCGTACGCTACTTCGGAGCCGACATTCGCCGAGGATGCACCAACGGTGAAAGTTGAACAGTTTCCGCGCCAGATCACGGCCGAGAATTCACCGCCGACGCCGCGCCATGGACCCGCGGCGGGCAGCGTGGTGTACCCGTTCGACGACGACACACCGTGACTCCCGATCTCGATTATCTGCGGCAGCGTCTGCACGAAATGCTGCTCATTCCGAGCCCGACCGGGTTCACCGGCGAGCTGTCGCGCTACGTGTGCCGACAACTCGAAGCGCTCGAAGTCGAGTTCGAGCTGACCCGGCGCGGCACGATCATTGCGCGCATTCCGGGTGCTTCGAGCGCGTCCGCACGCGCCGCGGTGAACCATATCGACACCATCGGCGCCGTCGTGACAGCCCTGAAAGACAACGGTCGCCTCGGACTCCAGCCGGTGGGCACGTGGTCGAGCCGCTTCGCCGAAGGCGGCCGTGTGACGGTATTCGCCCGCAACCGCGCGTTTCGCGGCCAGGTGCTGCCGTTGCTGGCTTCCGGGCATGCATTCAACAAGCGCGTCGACACGTTGCCGATCGCCTGGGATCAGGTGGAGGTGCGGCTCAATGAGCCGTGTGAAGATGCCGCGTCGCTCGCGCAACTCGGTATACGCTCAGGCGATTTCGTTGCATTCGACAGCGACCCGGAGTTTTCAGACAACGGCTACCTGCTCGCGCGGCATCTCGATAACAAGGCCGGCGCGGCAACATTGCTGACCGCGTTGAAAGCGATCCGCAGCCGGGCGGAATCCCCGCCGATCGATTTTCAGGGCATTTTCACCGTCACCGAGGAAGTGGGCACCGGCGCCGGCGCTTCACTGTCACCGGAGGTCGTCGAGTTCGTCGGCATCGATATTGGTCCCGTGGCGCCGGGACAGAATGCGCGCGAAACCGGCGTCACCCTGTGCGCTCAGGATACGAGCGGCCCGTTCGACTATCACATGCTGCAGAAGCTCAAGGGTTTGTGCCGCGAGTACGCGATTGACTTTCAGGTTGATGTCTTCCGTTATTATTATTCGGATGCGAATTCCGCAATCAGGGCCGGCCACGAAGTTCGCGACGCGCTGATCACGTTCGGTACCGATGCAACGCATGGCTACGAACGCACCCACATCAACAGCCTCGAATCGATCGCGAAACTGCTCGTCGCCTACAGCGCATGCGAACCGCTGTTTCAGCACGTCGCGAGCGATGTCAGCAAGTTTCCGCGCCTGCCAACCGCCTGAACCGGCATACGTTCCGTGACGCGACCAGTCCCGCACCAGCGACACAGCACCCGTGCCGCCAATGCGCCGCGCGTGCGATGAGCGGATAACAGGGCGGATAAATTGCTGCTTCCATCGTCGATCCGGGGGTGATAAAAGAGCCACTGGCAGCGCCCTGGAGCCTGCCGCCTGGATACACAAAGCAGTGATGGGGAAACGGCGCGGGACCGAAGCGGCGCGACGAACCGAGCCGGTCGCCGGCTTGCCGGCCGACAGCGAGCATAACCATAAATAAGCCTATGAATTCGACGATGCAATTGAAGAAATCGCGTACCTACATCAAGGGTTTCGACGAGATTACCCGGGGCGGGGTGCCCACGGGCCGACCCACGCTGGTGTGCGGCAGCGCGGGCTGCGGCAAAACGCTGTTCGGGATGGAGTTTCTCGTGCGCGGCGCGGTGGAAGGTGAGGAACCCGGGGTGCTGTTTACGTTCGAAGAGCGCGCCGAGGACGTTGCCGTCAATGTCGATTCACTCGGCTTTGATGTGCCGGGACTCATCGAGCGTGATTTGCTGCGCATCGACCAGATCGATGTCGACGCCGCGGAGATCGCCGAAACGGGCGATTACAGCCTGGACGGCCTGTTTATCCGCTTACGCGCATCGATCGAGGAAATCGGTGCGCGACGTGTCGTACTCGACACCATCGAGGCCCTGTTCGGTGCGTTCACTAACCACATGATCCTGCGTTCGGAGCTGAACCGTCTGTTCCGCTGGCTGAAAGACCGCGGCCTGACGACCGTGATTACGGCTGAACGCGGTCGCGACACCCTTACTCGCTACGGCGTTGAGGAATACGTGTCGGATTGCGTTGTGGTGCTGGAACATCGCGTGTCCGATCAGGTTTCGACCCGACTCTTGCGTATTCTTAAATATCGCGGCACGGCCCACGGCACGAATGAATATCCGTTTCTGATTGACGAGGCGGGGTTCAGCATTATGCCGATTACGGCAATAGGCCTGGACCACAGTGTGTCGGAAAGCATGGTCAGCAGCGGGGTCGGTGGTCTCGACGAGATGCTCAACGGGCGCGGCTACTACCGTGGCAGCACGGTATTGATTTCGGGCACCACGGGCACCGGCAAGAGTTCATTCGCCAACGCCGCCGCAATCGCCACCGCCGCCGCGGGCGAACGCGCGATAATCTTTTCGTTCGAGGAATCGTCGCCGCAGATGCAGCGTAATATGCGCTCGATTGGATTCGATCTCGCCGGGCCGATTGAGCAGGGCCTGCTGCAAATCCACTGTGGCCGACCCACCCTCACCGGTTTCGAGCAACATCTCGTGCGGATTACCCGCGACGTGGATGCTTTTCAACCGTCTCTGGTGGTCATCGATCCAATCAGCAGTTTCAGCCTGCGCGATGGCGGGGATGCTGTGGCGATGCTCGTAATACGCCTTATCGACATGCTGAAATCGCGCGGTATTACCGCCGTGATGACGTATCTCGCGCACGGTCTGGGCGGTGATGAAACGACGGTCGAAGGAATTTCATCACTTGCTGATTCCTGGATCAGGCTGGCGACGGTTGAGCACAGTGGTGAGCGTAACCGCACCCTGCATGTGCTGAAGTCCCGTGGCATGGGGCATTCCAATCAGCTCAGCGAATTCGTCATTGCAGCAGACGGGATCGCGTTCGTCGAGCCGTATATCGGGCCCGAAGAAGCATTAACCGGGGCCGCGCGGATCGCCCAGCAAGCGAAGGACCGCGCCGCCGAACAGATGCGGCAGCAACTCCTTATTCGGAAACGACGTACAATGGACAGGCTCCAGCAGCGGCTGGAGGCCGAGGTGGCCGCACTGACTGCGAAGATGGAAACAGATCTCGATGAGGTGCGCCAGGAACTGCTGGAAGCCGAAGTTATGGACAAGGTGACGCAAGGTTCTATCACTGAGCTGGGCGCCCGACGCGCGCGCAAGCCGGGTTCGTCGTCACAGAGAGGATCAAGCGATGACATCTGAACCGGAACCGTCGCACGAGAACACCTGGACCTTGCGCCTGTATATTGCCGGCGAATCTCCGAAAGCCGCCGCGGCTTTCGCAAACCTCAAACAGATCTGCGAAAACCATCTGGCGGGAATGTACGACATCGAGGTGGTCGACCTGTCACAGCAGCCCGAGCGTGCGCGCGAGGATCAAATCGTTGCTCTGCCAACGCTTGTGCGGCGGCTGCCGCCGCCGATGCGCAAAATTATCGGCGACCTTTCCAACGAGGCGAAAGTCCTCGTTGGTCTTGATCTCGATCCTGTGTGATGAACCACCATTCACGAGTATCGGACTGATGCGCAGCGACGAGGGCACGCTGCAGAAACTGGAAGCAGCCGCGGCGAACCATCCCGCCGAAGGCTACACGCTCGAAATGTATGTTGTGGGTATGAATCCGCGTACCGCGCGTGCAATCGAGCGGGTTCGGGAGTTTTGTCGCGAGCATCTCACTGACCGCCACAGTCTGGATATCTACGATCTTGAAACCCGGCCGGAGCTGGCGCGTACCGCGGGGATACTCGGCGCGCCGACGCTCATTAAGTCCGCACCGTTGCCGCGGCGCCAGCTCGTTGGCGACATGCGTGACGAGACACGGTTGCTGAGTGCATTAGGCCTTTCGGTCTGAACGGCCGCCGGCGTCGATCGGGCGCGCCGGTAGTTTTCGCTCATGCCTGGGCGGGCCCGCTTCAGCGATGATGCGTGCGAGAACGCCGAGGTCGACGGGCTTCACGAGATGTTCATCGAACCCCGCGGCCTCGCTTTTCCGCCGATCCTCCGCCTGGCCAAATCCGGTCAGGGCGATAAGGTGCAGGTCGGCCCCGCCGGGAAGTTCACGCACCTGTCGGGCGACGTCGTAACCACTGATATCCGGCAGGCCGATATCGAGCAGTATGACATCCGGCGCGCGCGTGCGAACCGCCGCCAGCGCGGTGTTGCCGTCGTAAGCAAGGCGAACCTCGTGGCCCTGACTGGATAGAATGTGGCCCAGCGCCGCGATGCTGTCCTTGTTGTCGTCGACGACGAGGATGGCACGCTTGCCGCTACCGGGCTGCGGCGCCGTCGCGACGTCGCCGGTCCCGGTTTCCGCTGTCGCGGCTACCGGCAGACGCACGGTGAATGTACTGCCATGGCCGATGCCCTGGCTCGTGGCCTTGATGGTGCCGCCATGCAAAAGGGTCAATTCCCGTGCCAGCGTGAGCCCGAGCCCGAGCCCAATCGTCGACGGCGCATCCTCGGCGTTAGCCTGAACGAACATGTCGAATATTCGCTCCGTCTGTTCGGCCGCGATGCCAATGCCGTTATCGTTCACCGTGATGACGGCATCATTGCCGTCCCGTGTCGTCGCGAGCGTGA
Source organism: Gammaproteobacteria bacterium (assembly GCA_965216305.1). Lineage (GTDB taxonomy): Bacteria > Pseudomonadota > Gammaproteobacteria > UBA11873. The sequence goes on from OZ244144.1 coordinate 242,548, forward strand.
TGATGCCGCCCGCTGGCGTGTACTTGACGGCATTCGAGAGCAGGTTCGCGACGATTTGGCCAAGACGCACGGGATCGGCATCCAGTATCACGTCGTCGGTTTCAAATTGCGTGACGAGTGTCTGATTGTTCTCGTCTACCCGTAGCGCGATGCCTGCAACGGCGTCCATCAGCACGGAATCGAGTTTGATATGCGTTGTGTTCAACGCCACGGTGCCACGGTTTACGCGCGAGACGTCGAGCAGGTCGTCGAGCAGTCTGACGAGCTGCAGCTTCTGTCGTTCCATCATCTCGATGGCCCACGAACTGTCGCCGGGTGGCAGTTGCTGTCGCAATACCTCGAGTCCGTTACCGAGCGCGCCGAGCGGGTTGCGCAACTCGTGCGCCAGCATTGCCAGAAACACATCCTTACGCGCATCTTCCTCGCGCACAGCGGCGTAAAGTTTCGCGTTATCGATCGAGATTGCGATTCGTTCCGTCAGTCGTTCAGCGAGATCGACATCGTGTTCATCAAAGTGGCGCCTCGAGTGACTGTTGCCGAAGACGATGACCCCGATGCAGCGATCGCGAACAACGATCGGAACGCTCATGACCGAGACCGGTTCCAGCGCGTCGAGCAATGCGCGATCTGATTGACCGCTTACGAGATCTGCATCGGAATGCTCGCCCTGGCCATTACTGTGTCCGGTATTGCGAAACTTGAACAGTTGAGTGGAAATCGAGCTCCCGGACGCGTCGCAATTGAAGTGGATCGCCTCGACCAATGATTCGCGATCCGGATCATCATGCGCCGAGGCAATGCGCGACAGGTAACCATCGTTTCCCGTCACGTCGATCGCACACCAGTCCGCAATCTGCGGCACAATTCGGTGTGCGATGCCGCGCAGGGTGCCCTCGTAATCGTCCAGTTGGCCGAGCGGGGCGGCGATATCGGCAAGGATCCGGTTGGCCTCGTCGTGACGTTTGCGCCGCGTGATGTCCTGAATCACCCCGCTCAGCCGCAGTGGGCCGTTGCCGTCGCGACCCGACACAACACCGCGGGCCCAGATCCAGCGCATAGTACCGTCTACGCGCAGGATGCGTACTTCGAACGTCATCGACTGCTCGCCGGCAGCCGTACGGTCGAACGCATCGATCACTTTACGCCGGTCTTCCGGGTACACATGGCTGAGCATGCGGTCGAGCGTCCAGTCTGATTGCAGCGTTGTGTAACCGAAGATTTCGTCGTGGCGCAGCGTGCGCCGCGCTTCACGGGTGCGCATGTCGAGCGTCCATTCGCCCAGCTTTGCGCCCTCGAGCGCGTAATTCAGCCGTTGCCGCAGTTCCTCTACGGGTTGCTGCGCGGTGCCCGGATCGTTGAGTTCGATCCCGGGCGCAACGGATTCAAGCTGCTTGTCGTCAGTGTGCGACGAGCGCCACGACCATGCCGCCACGGCGATGGACAACGCGACGGCGGCGCGTGCGAGGAGATCCGGACCGACGGCCGGCGGCGCATCTGCCAGGACGAGACCGGCGCCGGTCAGGACAATGCAGCTTGCTGCAACGACGATGGTCGTCGTCGCTGTTGGCAAGCGCGTGCAGAGAATCACGACCGGGTAGAGCGCCGCCGCCGCGAGTCCGACGCCGAAGATATCAGCGCCAAACAGCAACGCGGATGCGGTTAACGCGCCGACCGTGCGGGTCGTTTCAGCCATCAAGGCATTCCGGCAGTGCGGATTCGAATGAAACTACCGACAACATGGCATCGTGAATTCGCAGCTTGCGTCCTTTCGGCGACATGACGAGCGAATAGTATAAACGGCCTGCTCGTCGCGTCGCGGATCGAGCGGCGCGGCATTCCTCGCCGCCGCCGGCGCAAAGCCGGCGTGTTATCAAAGCGGTAATAGTGCTTGGGGTCGCAGCAATTGTGCGTCGCGGCAGCAGTGCTTTCGCACGCGACCGGCGCACGCCGCGCGATCGTAGATTCTCCAAAATTTGTAATTTCTACAACCCTCTTTCATCGAATCGCCGGGTGCGGGATCCCTGCACGGCGTATCAAATCAGACACGCAATGTTCATACCGGCGGGCGATTTCTGCCGCACCCCCGCGCAATCCCGCAGACGGCGGCATGCCATTTGCTTTCTTCCCCGGTGGAGTCACCGGATGCGTGCGCATCGATGTGCATTCACGCTGTTGCAGCGTCGCCGTACGCAACCTGGCTGCTATGAGAATTAATGCAATAAATATGCAAAGGAGAACATTGTGATAGGCAATAAGGCAAACCTATGGAAAGGTACCGCGGTAGCCGCCGCGCTTGGGCTGTGCACCGCCCCGGCGCTCGCCGCCACGTCAATGTATACGGTTGACGTCGTCGAACTGAACAACTCCGGGGTAAGTGGCACGGGCTTACTGACCCACGATGACGTTGAACAGACGCTGGCGGTTGACTTCACGATCACCGGTCTTGAAATCGGGGTCGAGCACGCGTCGCATCTTCACGGCACGTTCGACGGTTCCGGTGATCCGTCAGATGCGACGACCCCGTCGCTCACCGCCGACACCGACGGTGATGGCTTCATCGAACTTGGTGAAGGCGCAGCGTCGTACGGGCCCGTCATCCTGCCGTTCATCGGCCAGGTGACGGCAAACGGAATCGTGCAATATCAGGACACGTTCGACCTGACTAACGACGCGCTGTTCGCCGCGTCGTTCACGGCGGAAGATCTGTTTCCCCTGACGTTCCGTGAGTTCGTGATACACGGCCTGACCGTGGATGCAGGTATCGGTGCCGGTACCGGTGGTGAAGTTGACGGCAGCGGCGGCTATCTCGCTGGCCTGCCGGTTGGCGCCGGGGAAATCATGGCAGCCGCGCCGGTGCCCATCCCGGCTCCGCTGGCCTTGCTCGCGAGCGGCCTGGCGCTGATTACGGCCCGTCGTCGTGCGGTCCATTCTGCGTAAGGAAGTAAACGGTCACGCTGACCGTAACCCGAGATAAGAACACCGCGCCGCGACTGTGGCGCGGTGTTTTTTTTCTTTTGGGCCCCGGCGTTCGATGAACCGTCGCGCGTCGGTGTCCGGGCGGGCGTAAATTGTAGTCCCTGGCGATTCGGCGCCACGACGCCCGGCCGGTGTTTGCCGGATATCGCAGTATTACCGGACAGCGGCAGTTTTTATCGTTACCGTTCATGGTGCGCGTCAACGATGCGCACGACCGTTCGGGTTACCGGACATCCCGGAACAGGTCCCGCGCTCTTAGTGCTGACGACGGGAACCCGGTTACGTCCCATCCATTAATCCGCGTGATGCAGATCCTGCCGGCTCGAATTGGGTGCACAATCGCAGCAAGCCATCGGGAGAAGTGAGATATGCGGAATTTCAGCTGCGCGAACTGCGGCCATTTTCTGTTCTTCGAGAACGTTCAATGCATCAGTTGCGGCCATCGCGTCGCTTACTCGGTGGCGCAGGATGCGATCGTCACGCTGGCGCTCGAACGCGGTACGGACGGCACCGAGGATGCTGTCTACGGACTGGTCGACGATAAGCAACACGGCGGGACATTCCGCTTGTGCGCCAATACCGTTCTATACAATGCCTGCAACTGGTTGATCCCCGAAGGGGACAGCGCGCGCTATTGTGCGTCGTGCCGGCTGACTGAAATACTGCCGGATTTGTCGAACCCGGCGACCCAGGTGGCCTGGATGAAAGTCGAGACGGCTAAACGACGCCTGCTCGTCAGTCTGTACGGCCTGGGCCTGCCCGTTACCGGCAGGGATGACGCGCCCGACGGGCTTGCATTCCGCTTCCTCGAAAGTACCGAAACGGAACCGGCAATGACGGGTCACGACAAGGGCATTATTACGCTGGATATCGCCGAGGCGGATGGCGCGTTCCGGGAGAACATGCGCGAGAAACTCGGGGAAGCTTACCGCACGGTGCTCGGGCACCTGCGCCACGAGATCGGTCATTACTACTGGGACCAGCTGGTTCAGAACTCACCGCAACGTCTCGCGCGCTTTCGCGAGGTATTCGGTGACGAGCGTGCGAGCTACGAAGCAGCGATCCAGCGTCACTACGATGAAGGCCCGCCACCCGACTGGCAGACGTGCTTTATCAGCGCGTATGCGACGATGCATCCGTGGGAAGACTGGGCGGAAACCTGGGCGCACTACCTGCATATGACCGATACGCTGGATACGGCGCGCACGTACGGGATCGCCATCAGTGCGCCGGGCGTAACGGGGGATCGTGAACGAATGCGCGCGACCGTGGTCGATCCCGACGAATTCGACGACCTGTTTAACAGTTGGTACATGCTGACGTTTGTGCTGAACGGTCTCAGCCGCAGCATGGGCGTGCCGGATCTTTATCCATTCGCAGCCAGCACGAAGGCCCGCGCGAAAATCGCCTGGGTTCATGATCTTGTGCAGTCTGTGGCGGCGGCGGCCCGCGCCAGGGCATGAGGAACGCCAGGCAGGCCGGATCGACTGCTGGTTCTCAGCGTGCCTGAGGGATCCGGCAAACGAAACGCATCGCGCCCGAAGACTCGAGCGCTTCGAGTGTGCCGCCGTGAGCTTTCGCGATCTCGGCAGCGATGTACAACCCCAGTCCGAGACCCTTTTGGCGGCTGTCCCCGCGGTCTGCCATAAATGGTTGGAAAAAGCGTTCGCGGATTTCCTCCGGAACTGGACCGCCGAGGTTCTTAACCGAAATTTCGAGCGTATCCGCGACGAGCGCGCTCTCAATCCATACGGGCCCTTCCAGGTTGCCGTGCTGCAACGCATTGCCAGCCAGGTTTCCAACGACTTGCGCGATCTTCCCGCCGTCGACGTAAAGCGGCGTGCCCAGCGCACCCAGTTCGGCATGGATTTCACGCTCGGGATGGATCGAGCGGAACTCTGCAATTACCTGTTCGATCTGCGGTGCAAGTACTGTACCTCGCACCTTGTCCACGCCGATTCCGCCCCCGAGTCGTGCCTGGGCGAAATCAAGCAGGTTCTCGATCAACTGAACCATCCGGGCCACACCGCGCTCGGTGCTGCGGCCGATCTCCACCAGACGCTCGGCGGGTTCCTGCTGCAGCAGTGCGGCGTTAATCCTGATAGCACCAAGCGGGTTACGTAAATCGTGGCCGAGAATTGCGACGAACTGCTCACGTAACGCACCCCGCTGTCGTTCGTCGGCAAGTTCGCCCCGCGTTTCCTCATGTTGTTGATGCGTATCGAGGTGTATGCCGACGAGTTCAGCAAACAAAGAAAAAGTGTTCACGATCTGTTCGGTATCTACTTCCCCCGGCTCCGTGCCAAGCGCGCACAAGGTGCCAAAGAAATCACCGTTCGGTAAATGGATCGGCACCGAAATATAACTGCGGATCCCGTAATGTACTGAAACGGGGTGGTTGCGAAACGCGGGATCGGCCAGTGCGTCGTTGAACACGACAATCCGCCCGGTCCGGCGCACGGTATCGCAGAACGTCATGCCGACATCCAGTTCGTCGCCTGGCTTCAGGCCAAAATCGCATTGATCGAGCACAGCACAGGCAACCCATTGCGCCTCGGTCACGCGCGCAATCGTGGCGAATCCCAATCCCGTCACGCTGCAGGCGGTGTCGAGGATCCTGGGGACGATGTCGATTAAGCCGACAGATTCGATATCGTGGTCGATGGATTGCATGGTGATTCGTCGCGAAAATTGCCTCCTTAAGGGGGGAATCTAACTGCCGATGCCGAAAGAGTCGAGCATCAGGCGATTGCCGATGCAACGGCGATCGCGATCCCGTGATAGCGCGAGACGGCTTTTCGGTGCCTGGAATTATCGCACGCAATCGTTCGCTGCCCGATCCCGGGGGCTGGCGACCGCGATACATTCCGCGGGCGAAATGTCATGGTATCGTCCGCATCGGCGGGCCGATATGCATGGCCTGACGGGTATGGAGCTGCCTCAGAACAGGCTGCCGGCGGTCATTTCCCGTTCAGAATCTTTGTCAGCGTGCTGAACTCAACAGGTTTGACCAGATGATAGTCGAATCCGGCATCCTTCGACTTGCGCTGATCTTCTGCCTGGCCCCAGCCGGTCAGCGCGATCAATGTCATGCCCGCGCCCCAGGGTTCGGCCCGAATCCGGCGGCACGCATCCAGACCATCGATTTTTGGTAAACCGATATCCAGCAACACCACGTCGGGGCGAAATGTCTTCGCGACTTCAACCGCTTCGAGACCATCGTGCGCCGTACGGGTTTCATCACCCGTGAGCCGAAACAGCATCGCCAGCGACGCAGCCGCATCCACGTTATCGTCGACGATGAGGATACGGCGCGCGGCAACGGATCCCTCGGGGGGTGGATCAGCTTGCATAGTTGCCTGCGCTCGGGCAGCGGCCGCCAGAGGCAAACGCACGACAAACTCACTACCGCGGCCAACACCCTCGCTATGGGCGGTGACGCTACCACCATGCATTTCGACCAGCCGCGAGGCCAGCGCCAAACCGATGCCAAGGCCGCCATCAGAGCGCTTTTGGTCGCCGTCAATCTGGTAGAAAAGCGCAAACAAATTTGGCAGCTTTTCGGGATGAATGCCGATGCCCGTGTCTGTTACCGAGACGGTCACGTCGTGGTCATTTCGTTTCGCTGTAATGCTGATGTCGCCGCCACGCTCGGTAAACTTCGCTGCGTTGTTGACGAGGTTCGTGAAAACCTGCGATAGCCGCACCACATCGGCGTTCAACCATACAGGTTCCGGCGGCAGGCTGAGTGACAGTTCGTGGCCCTGTTCTTTGACGACAGTAGCGCACGTCTCAATTACCCCTTCGAGTATGTGTTGCAGTTCAACGAGTTCCGTGCGGAGTTCCAGCTTGTTACGGGTAATGCGGGTCGCGTCGAGCAAATCGTCGACAAGGCGCGAGAGGTGGTCCGCCTGACGGTCCACTACCGCTGCGCACCAGTTCAAATCGGAATCGTTGAATTGTTTCGCCTGTAGCACTTTTACCGCATTGCGAATGGGCCCCAGCGGATTGCGCAGTTCGTGACTCAGCATCGCCAGGAATTCACTCCTGCGACGATCAGTTTCCTTCAGTTGCTGCAGCAGTTCATGGTTCTTCTTCTCGAGTTCCTTGCGCTCGGTAACGTCGCGCACGATTTTCGAAGCACCGACGATGCGACCCGACTCATCGACGACGGGGGAGATAGTCAGGGAAACATGAATTCGCCGGCCGTCACTTCGCACGCGCACGGTGTCGAAGTGTTCAACCCGCTCGCCAGCGCGCAAACGCGCAAGGATGAGTTCTTCCTCGTTAATGCGTTCCGGTGGCATGAGCATCGTAATGGAGCGGCCAATCGCCTGCTCTGCGGTGTAGCCGAAAAGGCGTGCCGCAGCGGCATTCCAGCTTTCGATGATGCCGTTCAGATTTTTGCTGACGATTGCATCGTCCGACGAATCGACGATTGCCGCAAGCCTCGCCCGCGCGAGATCCCCGGGTTCGGAGCCGGAATTATCGGCGCGGTCGCTCATCGTCGCTGCCGGGCCATCTGTTCATCGCTGACGGCAAGCACCCGCGCCGGAGAGGTAGGTCGCGCGGCGAAGATCAACAAGCGGCGCGCTGCCTTGTCGTTAGTCATTACAGTTGGGGTCATGGTTCATCCCTGATACCTGTGAGCGGCGGCTGGAAGTATGGACGTTCGGCCGCAGCACCGCAGGGGAGTTTATCGAATGCCGGATACCTGTGCTAATGGAGCGTGGCGGAGCATCATGTGCACGTTCGGGATCGGCGCGGGTTTGCACCCGCGGCGAAAACTCTGACCGGCCAGGTTCGCCGGGATGTCGCGACAGATAACGGCGTCGTGCAAAGGACGACGACGACTTCAGCAATGGCTAGACGATAATCAGTGGGCTTACGAACTGGGTGATGTCAGCATCAATGAACAATTGGGCCCCGAAATCAGTATGTGTGTAAGGCGTGTACACTGCCGCACTGATCGTAGTGTGGCTTCCCTGGATCCAGCCCCCGCCCGCTAATTCGACTTTGTCCCCTTCATCTCCGAGCACCATTAACTGCTCCGTGCCGTCGAACAGGAACTCATCGGTGTGATCAGATATCGCCAGCACGTCGTGAACATTCAGCTTCAGCGAGTTGTTGCCGTTTCCGGTGAGCTCGATCTTTTCGATGCTTTCGTGAACGAAGTCGCCGATATTCGTCAGATCGATCGTTTTGCCGCTACCAAGCAGGCGTAATGTGTCGGTACCGGCGCCGCCGTTCACGGTTACCGCGTCCGCTGCATCGTAGACGAGTACGTCATCGCCATCGCCGCCATCCAGTCGATCGTTCCCGTTACCGCCGGACAAGCTGTCGTTTCCGCTGCCGCCATTGAGTTGATCGTCGCCATTCTTGCCCTTTAGTACGTCATCGCCGTCTGAGCCCACAATTGAATCATCCTCACCGCTTCCCTTTATCTGCGTGATGGATGTGAGTTTGATGTCGGTGAAGTCCCAGGATAACGACGTCCCGGGGCCCTGCAATTCGTGGTGCAGCCCCGAGATTTCTTCCAGACCGCTCGCGGAATGATTGAAGCTGGCAGATAGAAAGATGGTGGGCGAACTCTTCGCCAACAGTACGTCCCAGTCAGACGCCCCGACACCACTATCCTGGTAGGTGTCGATCTCCGTGTTGTATTTTTTGAGAACGTAGGTGTCGCTTCCTTCGCCACCATCCAGCAGATCGGAGCCGGAGGCGCCTATCAATGTATCGTTACCGTCGCCGCCTTCGAGGATGTCGTCGCCCGGGCCGCCTTTCAGCACGTCATCGCCATCTCCTCCTTGCAGCGTGTCATTGCCGGCGCCGCTGATTAGTTCATCTCTGCCGTCCTCTCCCTGCAAGATATTGTTACCCGAATCATCGAGTAAGCGATCGTTCCCGTCCCCGCCCATCAGGTGATCGTCGCCATTGCCTCCCCATAATCCGTCGTCTCCAGCGCCACCGATCAGCACATCGTCGCCGCCACCACCGTACAAACCGTCGGACCCATCGCCACCAATGAGTCGATCATCGCCGTGTTTGCCCTTGAGGCCCTGGCCTCCCGTGGAAGCCACAATCACATCATCGCCGGCACCTCCTCTCAATTCCTTGATGCGCCGAAGTTCTATGTCGGTGAAGTCCCAGTCCAGGGATTCTCCGTTTCCGCGCAGCGCAGTTTGTTGCCAGTAAGCGCCCTGGCGGCCTACGATTCGTTCCAGCCCGCTTGCAGACTGACTGAATGTCGAAGGCAGGGTAGCCACGGAAGATTCCTCCGCCCATAGCGTGTCTATATCGCCCATCCCGGTACCGGTGTCCCGGTAAGTGTTGAGTTCTTCGTGATTGGACTTCAGCACGTAGCGATCACTTCCCTCGCCACCATCGAGCACATCCGTGCCCGAATCGCCAATCAATCGATCGTTGCCCTCACCACCGTACAAGGTGTCGTTGCCGGCGCCGCCTTTGAGCTTGTCGTTGCCCAGGCCGCCGACCAGCGTATCGTTACCGGCGCCGCCGAACAGTTTATTATCGCGAAAGTCTCCGGTGATGTGGTCGCCATGTTTCGACCCAACGACATGTTCGATATTGACAATCGTATCGATGCCGGCGCCGATCGTGTCCTGTGCGGAGTTATCCGATAGAACGACGGTTACCGCCGCAGCGTTGGCATAACTTACGCTGTCGTTTCCGGAACCACCATCGATCGAATCGTTGCCGTTACCACCATCGAGATGGTCGTCTCCACCACTGCCGGAGAGGGTGTCGTCTCCGGCGCCACCGAATAATCGATCTGCGCCATTACCACCGATCAGCGTATCGTTACCGCCAGCACCGATAAGCGTGTCGTTGCCGCCTGCGCCCCGCACGATATCGTTACCGTCCTCGCCAACGAGAATGTCACTGAAGTTACTACCGATAATCTCCGCGCCCAGGGCAAGCTGATCGAGTATATTGTCGAGGCTGTTCACCTGTTCGAGCGCGGCAAACGTCGTATTCGCGATCCCCGTTAAAGATGCGTAGAGCGAATTATCGGGATTAAATATCGTTAACCCGGTTACTCTGCTTGCCAGTAACGCTTCAACGCTGAATACGCTGAACGAGCCGAGAATATTGAATTTGAAACCGGTAGTTGTTTCGGTGCTGATCAAATGGGGCAAGATTACGATGGACTCTTCGACTGGCTCACCGAGCAGCGAGTCAAAGTCCAGGTCCTTGCGCAAATCAAAGCGGACACCAAACTTCGCTTTTAACATCCCGATCTCCAGACTCTGATTCTTGCGATCCTGCAAATAAAAGCTATCGCTTCATCTATTGCAGTGCCCTCAACCGGACTGTACAGCCCACGAAAGAATCAAAAGTTTACCGAAGGGCAACAGGAATACAATTCACAGATTGTAGGGAGTTGTTACGTTTAACGGCGGCACCGAAGTCAGCGCGCTGCCGGAGACGCCGGGAAACGTTAGAAATCAGATAGTTCCATGAGTTCGAGAATCGACGCGACACGGCGAACGCCGCGATTGGTAGCCGGCCGTATTCGCAAACCCCGGCTACGAAGCACACGGCTTGTGCGCGCGGCAACATCAATTCAGATGACCACACGCTGTGAACGGGATGCGTGCGTTCACACCGGGCGCAACCCGACGCGTGTGCAAGCGGCGTCGCAGGATGATGTCGGCATCCAAGGCCAACCGCACATTACCCATAACCCGGATGCCTGATATCGGAGAATCAAATACTTTCCAGCGTTCCAGTTTAATATCACCGCGACCGCTTGCTCGGCCCCAGTTCTGCCGGCACTTAACAGGGCGTAGTATATCGGGCAGCAGCGTGGTGGCTGCCGAGATCAATAAGGAGGTACCGATGGAAGTTTCGGATCGGACGTTTCTTGAAAATTCCTGGTACGTTGCCGCCTGGGATCATGAAATCATCGATGGAAAACTGCTGGCGCGCACCTTGCTCGGAAAGCCTGTCGTTCTGTTCCGCGGGGAAAGCGGACAGTTCGTCGCGCTCGATGATCGCTGTTGCCATCGTGCGGCACCACTCTCAATGGGTCGCCTGGAAGGTGACTGTATCCGATGTATGTACCACGGTTCCAAATTCGATGCCGCGGGCCAGTGTACCGAGATACCGGGACAGGAACGAATCCCGCCCACATTTCACGTCCACAGTTACCCGGTGGAAGAACGCAACCACCTGGTGTGGATCTGGATGGGTGATCCGGAACTCGCGGATCCGGATCAGATACTCGATTACGCCCCGCTAGGTGATCCGAATTGGCGGGGGCGTCCGGGCTACCTGCACTACGACGCTAATTATCTTCTGATTGTCGACAACCTCAGTGACATTGGGCATCTGGCGTTCGTGCACACGAATACCCTGGGCGGTTCCGAGGAGTACGCGTACAAGAGCAAGCCCACCAAAGTGGAACGTGAACCTTGGGGCTTCCGGCTCGAACGCTGGCACCGTGATACGAGTTCGCCGCCTTACCATCAGAAAGTGATCCCCGATAAACAAGCGAAGGTTGATCGCCGGAATATTACCGAGGTCCATGTTCCCGGCGTTTTTCTGATGGAAACACTTTTCTCCCCTGCGGGCAGTGGCGCTGAGGAGGTAGAGCAGGGCGCCCGCCAGTATCGCAACAGCCAGTACATGACGCCGGAGACGCATGGCACCACGCATCTATTCTGGAATTACCTACACAACTTCGATCTGCATAATCCGAATATCTCGCTTTCGCTGCACGACAGTCTTGTTGAGGCATTTCATGAAGATAAAGCGTTGATCGAAGCGCAACAGAAATTGCTGGATCACGATCCGGATTTCAGATTGCGCGTGCTCGGCGCAGACGAAGGTTTAACGCATGTGCGACAGCTGCTGAAAAAGCGGATTCTTGCCGAGCATGGGAGCGGGCGCCGGCTCAATGCCCAGGCCCGCCTATAATGTCACGGGAAATTGCCGAACGGTCGAATCCGACAGCATCAAGCACTGGGTCATTAGAGCAGTCAAAATATAATATTTTTGATTCAATAGCGTAGATTAGGAAGCCGTAGAGTGCAGAACTGGGCGTTGATCCATGAACGCACTGAAGAAACTGCTAATTGTTCGGGCGGGTTGTAACTCACTGCTCGCGTTCACGTAGCGTCGCCACTCTACGAGCGAGCTGCTCAGCTTCCTCTTCTCGGCCCGTGGTTCGATATAATCCCACCATGCTCTCCAATGTAGTCACGACATTAGGGTGGTGGGATGTCAGCGTTCCTTCGAGGATTTGCAACGCTCGTTTATAGAACGATTCGGCCTGCTCATACTGCCCCTGGTGTTCATAAAGCACAGCGAGATTATTGACGCTTATAGCAACTTCTGGATGGTCGGCACCGAGCGATCCTTCTCTAATGGCGAGAGCGCGCTTGTTTAGCGCTTCAGCTTGTGAATTTTGTCCTTGAGATTCGTAGAGTACGGCCAAGTTGCTCAGGTTTGTAGCGACTTCCGGATGATTGGGTCCAAAAGTATTTTCGCTTATCGTTAGCGCGTTTTTGTATAGAGACTCTGCATCCGGATAAAGACCTTGGCGGTAGTATACTGACGCCAAACCATTGAGGCTCTGTCCAACGTCCGGGTGTTCCTCTCCAAATGCAGCGACCCTGATCTCAAGTGCACGTTTATAGAGTTGTTCTGCGAGTTCGGTTTCACCTCGGGTTAGGTACAGTGAGGCAATATTGTCCAAACTTGTTGCTACATTCGGATGGTCTAACCCAAGCTTTGCCTCGTAAATTACCAGAGCACGTTTATAGGACTGTTCAGCGAGATCATTTCGCCCCTGGACTTCATAGATTTCACCCAGGTTGTTTAATCCTGTGCCGATCCTTGGGTGGTTCGTCTCGAAAGCTTTCTTGTCTATCGCGAGAGCGCGTGTATAAAGTAACTCGGCTTGTGCATATTCCCCGCGAGCACCCCGCAGATCAGCGATATTGCTCAATATTGTAGCGACGTAGGGATGATCGGGGCCGCGCACTTTTTCAGAGATTGATAACGCTCGTTCATAGAGCGGGTCCGCCTTGGCGTATAGCCCTTGCGTTTTGAATAGCAATGCGAGGTTATTCAGGGTGTGGGCGACGTCGGGATGTTCAGTTCCAAGCGCTTTTTCCCGAATCATTAGAGAGCGTTCGTAAAGCGATTCGGCCGTTGCGTAAAGGCCTTGGACCTCATAAAGCGTGGCCAGGTTGGTCAGGATTGCTGCGACCTCGGGATGAACCGGCCCGCGCGCCATCTCTTCGATCTTAAGAGCTCGCTCGTATAGCGGCTCAGCTAACGCATAATCTCCGCGAGATTTGTAAAGGACTGCCAGATTGGTGAGACCAGTAGCGATTCTGGAATCATTCGGGCCGAGTAATTGTTCGTTGATAGTAAGTGCGCTTCGATACAGCGGCTCTGCCTGATCATATCGACCTTGTGAAAAATACAAAAGGCCTAGGTTGCTCATCGTATCTGCTTGTTGAGCCGAGTCATCATTTGACCCAGAAGATCCGAGAGCGCGTTTGTAGTGCGATTCGGCTTCCGCATAGTTACCCAGATTGTAGTGAGTTAATCCAAGGTTGTTCAGGATAGTTGCGGCATCCTCATGATCACCGCCAAGAGTTTGTTCGAGCGTTGCAAGGGTCGTCTCAAATAAAGGTTTCGCTTCTCTGAAGCGACCTAGCTGAAAGTTAACAAGCGCCAAGCTGTATCGAGCCTGTGTCAGTTTAGGGTCGGCAGGTTCGAGCGATATTTCCTTATATGCCACATCGCGACTGTAAAGCGGTTCGGCCAGCGCATGTTGGCCCAAATTGTCGTAGACCGCGGCCAGGTTGCTAACGGTGTCCATCAAGTCCGGGTGGTTTCGTGCGAGTTTCTGCTCTCTGATTGCAAGTGAGCGCTTAAACAGCGGTGCGGCTTCTGCGTAGTTCCCCTGCGCATCGAAGTTAACGGCACGGTTGCTCAAGATCAGCGCTACCTCAACATCGTCCGGCCCCAGTACCTTCTCAAACACGGACTGCGCACGTTTATAGAAAACTTCCGCCTCTCCATACTTAGTCTGAGCAGCTCGCAGCACCGCCAACCGGTTGAGGGTTGTCCCTACCTCCGCATGATTGGGTCCAAACGCCGACTTCCGTATTGCCAGGGCTTCTTTGTACACCGCATCAGCTTCTGAGTATTTTCCGAGTTGCCGATATAGATCGCCAAGATTAGCCAGGGTACTGGCCACGTTCGGGTGGTTCGGACCGATTGCCTTTTTGTAAATATTCAAGGCGCGTTCGTATAGTGGTATGCCGAGTTCATAATCACCTTGCTGCTGCTGAATTAGAGCGAGGTTACTCAAACTTGTGGCAACAGTGGGATGATTCGGCCCGCCAGAAAGAGTGGCGCTTTCGATGGCCTTCCTGGCTACCCTGGCAGCATCGTCATATTGTCCGGCACGGAATAATTCACCAACCTGTCGGTCCAGCAGCGCCCACTCCCGAAATTGATCCTGCCCCAACGCTGGCGACGCGCACAATGATATTAGTACCCAAAACATCGCTTTTAAGGTTCTGATGTTCGAGTTATTCAATCTACTAGCACGAGCTATTGCCACGATCGCGTCCCCTGGAGAAGAGAATAATTATTGTTCCCCTTTTCAAATCAGCAATCAAAACAATTCGGCAGTCGTATCGTTAAAGTTAGTTAGCTTGGTGAAACCACGCAAAACCTCGACCATCGGTGTCGCCTGAGTACCTTCTATCTCGGAGGACAACAACGCTTCCTTGCGCACGAAGTCATAGATCAACCAGTAGAGAGACGGGATCATCGCGGCGGCGACGTCGAGGCGGGCGAGGGCCGCTTCCGCTTCGCGCTGGGGCTCGGTCAGTGTCGCCAACTGTTTGGCGGTGAGCCGGGGCGGGAGCGGGTCGGGCACGAAAGCTTCGAGCAATTCGCCGGAGACAGTAGTGGCGATACAACGACCTGTCGGCTGCTTCTTTTAGTAACGGACACATTACTATCCGCGCATTTAGTTAGCGTCCCGGGAAGTGTTACCCAAGTCCTCGATATGATCTGTTGCCTATGTGACCGGAACAGATCCTGGAAAGGGGGGTGGGCCCGGAAGGACTCGAACCTACGACCAAGGGATTATGAGGGCCCTAAAAATCAATAAGTTACTGATTATTATAGACTAGGCTATCTGCGGATCAGTTAGGGAAAATGATGTTGAATCAGTAGCTTAGCTTAGTTTGGCGCAGGGGCGTAAAACTGGGCCGTGATCCGTGAGTGTACCGCCGATAGTCGGCTAATTATGGTGGGTATGGAGAAAAATATTTGCCTGGCCGATCATGTGAACCGGCGCTAGCAACAATTGTTATTCGATTCGATGCCAGTCAACGCTGAACAAGCTTGTTACTATTTTGCGGCGGGTGCAAGAGAGAGTTACATGACGATAAACCATCAATCGATGTGCCTGGTTTGCTTACTCACGCTATTCAACACCAGTGCTGCAGCCATGGTTATGCGCGTGGAATTTACCGGAGTCATCACCGGAGGCGATGAGTTCCTGGATCCTATCGAAGTAGGGGCGGAGATTTCCCGTAATGAAGGCGTCTACGATGGGCAGTCCATTGTTGGCTCTTTTAACTACGATACTGATCTCGCTCCCCTGGATACGGTTCCGTTGGACCCCTCTACCGCGTTTCATAACTCCTTCGACGATGGGTCCTGGTTTTCCATTCCGGTGATAAAGATTGACGGAGCTACGATACCCACGCCGTCTGTCGCCATCGGCCCTCCAGAGTTTCCGATAACGTCGATACAGATCCAGGGCGATCAATTTTCAGGAACAGAGATTCTGTACCAAAAAAGAGTGGCGTTTATCAACCAGGAGACCGGCAGCGGAGACTTTTACGAATTCAACATTTTTCTTAGTCAATTGGTTTTCATGCCAATTGCCGATCTTGCATTACCGTATGAGATTAGCGTTGGCGGCGGTTCGATTGGCATAGGAGGATTCGAAACTCTGTCATTCGAAAATGGAAGCCAATTTTATCCAGGCATATCTGCCGGCTTCGATGTTTTGTCAGTCAAAGTGACGCCAATACCTATCCCCTTATCAAGCGGCGCAGGGCTGGCGGCGTTGCTATCGATGTTGAGCGTTTGGCGAATGTGCGGTCTTCGAATTCGGTGGCCGCAAATCAAATAGGAATTAGGGATCTCGCTTGACCATCGGAACAAAGCTCGCGCGCACTACCACCAGGCGATAGCGAACCAACGTGCCGATGTCTGTGAGGCCGGCGGAATTGCCAATATAGGCATGCACACCGGCAACTCCCGTGACTGCGGGATTTCCGGTTACCACCCCGTGGTTGTTAATCGCTAACCCCACGCTTGCACTACCGAGTACGAAAAACTAGGCGGCGGAATTCGGCATAATGCATTTCATGGTTTGGTGTCATCGGGCTATTCCAGCAACCGCAGATAATTCTGGTACCGATAGAGGCGATCTCGCTTTCGTTCACCCACTTCCATGAGAATACCTGCGGAGACGAGCACGTCAATCGCCTTTCCTGCGGTCGGTTTGGTGGTCGATAGCAAGCGCGTGACCAGCGGCATAGTGATCACGGGATGCTCAGGGAGAAGTTCGAAGAGCTGGAGCGCCGTGACGGTTGTGCCTCGTGTGGAGAGTAACGTCTTGCGGTCTTCGTTCACCCGGGCATAGAGGCCGCGCGCGGTTCGCGTTGCGTCCACGGCGATTTCACAGACGCCGTTGAGAAAGAACCGCAGCCAGCCGATCCAGTCTCCCTCCGTACGAACCGCGCTTAAAGATCGGTAGTACGCTGCCTGGTTCTGCTTGAAATAGAGACTCAGGTAAAGCATCGGACTCGTGAGAAGCTGCCAGTGATCGAGCAACAGCGCGATCAACATCCGGCCCAGGCGACCATTTCCGTCTAGATACGGATGGATGGTTTCGAACTGTACGTGGACCAGCCCAACACGCAGCAATGGAGCCAGCTTACCTTCGTCGGCGTGGATGAAGCGCTCCAGATCGCTTAATGCATCGGCAACCCTCTCCGGAGGCGGTGGCACGAAGATGGCGTTGCCAGGCCGGCTGCCGCCCACCCAGTTCTGGGAGCGGCGAGGTTCGCCGGGTTGCTTGTTGGCCCCGCGCACTCCTTGCATTAGCAAGCGGTGGCAGTCGTTGAAAAGCCGAACCGAGATAGGCGCACCCTTCGCCGAGCGCATCTGCTCGAATGCGTGGTTAACTGCGGCAACGTAATTAGTGACTTCCTCGATGTCCTCGATGCTGGAGGTTCCGGGTTGGTCGGTTTGCTCCCAGGCGAGTACGTCGACCAATGTCGCCTGGGTGCCTTCAATTTCGGAGGACAACAGCGCTTCCTTGCGAACGAAGGCATAGATGAACCAGTCGAGAGACGGGATCATCTCGCCGGCGAGGTCGAGGCGGGCGAGCGCCGCTTCGGCCTCGCGCAGGGGCTCGGTCAGGTTCGCCAACTGTTTGGCGGTGAGCCGGGGCGGGAGCGGGTCGGGCACGAAAGCCCCGACCGATTCGCCGGCGACAGTTGTGGTGACAAAACGGCCTGTCGGCTGCCTGTTCATGGTAACGAATACTTTACTATTCGTGTACTAAAGTAAAGAATTATTTACTACCATTGGCAATGTTCGAACGTTTCTTTGCCAGGCGGTTACCAGCGAGGGCTGCGATGAGGGTAAAGGTGGTGGATTGATTTTAGTGTGGTATCGCCGCCGAATTCCGGGGTATTAAAAAAATTGGTGGGCCCGGTAGGACTCGAACCTACGACCAAGGGATTATGAGTCCCCTGCTCTAACCAACTGAGCTACAGGCCCTTAATGACAGGTTTGGCGCGAACAGTTTACTACGATCGGAGCGGGATCGATCCCCCGCACGGTTGGGCCGCGCGGGGAAGCGTTTGCCGATTTAGTCGAGGAACGTTCGCAGGCGTTCCGAGCGCGACGGATGGCGCAGTTTGCGCAGCGCTTTCGCTTCTATCTGCCGGATGCGTTCGCGCGTTACGTCGAATTGCTTGCCGACTTCTTCGAGCGTGTGATCCGTGTTCATGTCGATACCAAACCGCATGCGCAGTACTTTCGCTTCGCGCGCCGTGAGACCCTCGAGTACTTCGCTGGTGCTGCGGCACAGGCCTTCGAACGTTGCGGAATCCACCGGCATCTGAATATTCTGATCTTCGATGAAGTCGCCGAGGTGGGAATCCTCGTCGTCACCAATCGGCGTTTCCATCGAAATTGGCTCTTTCGCGATTTTCAGCACCTTGCGGATCTTGTCTTCCGGCATTTCCATCCGCTCGGCGAGTTCTTCCGGTGTTGGTTCGCGGCCTTTCTCCTGCAGGATCTGGCGTGAAATCCGGTTCAGCTTGTTGATCGTTTCGATCATGTGCACCGGGATCCGGATCGTGCGCGCCTGGTCGGCGATGGAACGTGTGATCGCCTGTCGAATCCACCACGTTGCATAGGTTGAGAACTTGTAACCGCGGCGATACTCGAATTTGTCCACCGCTTTCATCAAGCCGATGTTGCCTTCCTGGATCAGGTCGAGGAACAACAGGCCGCGGTTCGTATATTTCTTCGCGATGGAAATCACAAGGCGCAGGTTCGCTTCAACCATTTCTTTTTTCGCCCGGCGTGCTTTCGCTTCGCCGATCGACATGCGTCGGTTGATTTCCTTGATTTCGCCCACGCTGACGGCCGTGTGCTCGGCGATTTCCGCGAGTCGTTGCTGGATTTGCTCGATCTCGCTCTGGCGTTCTTTGACCGCCACGGCGTATGGTTTTTTCTGGCGGATCACGGAGCGCAACCATTTACCATCCGTTTCCGCATCGACGAATGCCTTGAGGAAGTCCTTGCGCGGCATTTTGCAGTCTTTCACGCAGATATCGAGAATGGCTTTTTCCTGCGCACGTACTTCTTCCACTGCTGCGCGCACTTTTGAGGTGAGCAGTTCCGTCAGTTTCGGTGAAAGTTTGAACTCAAGGAATTTTTCCTGCAGTTCAACGCGCAGTTCGATCGTACGTTTGTGGTCGCGGCCGTTGCGTTTCGTCGCGTTGACGACTTTCTTGTACTGCTTTCTGAATTCATCGAACCGCTGCACCACTTCTTCCGGATCGAGCGGGTTCGGCGCCGGATCGTCATCGCTGTCGTCGTCATTGTTCGAATTCGACTGCGCATCGTTCATTGCCGGCGCCGGGTTCGCTTCGGCGTAGATATCCACGAAACCACTGATCAGATCGGTCAGTTTGATTTCTTCGTTGACCGAACGCTCGTATTCCGCCAGGAACGTTTCCGCCACTGCCGGAAAATCAGCGAGTGCGCGCAGCACCTGGCTCAAGCCGTCTTCGATGCGTTTCGCTATCTTGATTTCGCCCTCGCGGGTGAGCAGGTCGACGGTACCCATTTCACGCATGTACATGCGCACCGGATCAGTGGTGCGGCCAAATTCGTTTTCGACTGCCGCGAGTGCCGCGGCGGCTTCCTCGGCGGCTTCGTCATCAACATCGTTGTCGTTCAACAGAATGCCATCGAGATCCGGCGCAGTTTCGTGCACCTTAATCCCCATGTCATTGATCATGTTGATAATATCTTCGATCTGTTCGGGATCGACGATGTCGTCCGGCAGATGGTCGTTGACCTCGTGGTAGGTCAGAAAACCCTGTTCCTTACCCTTCGCGATGAGTACTTTCAGTTGTGACTCGCCGTTTTTCTTCTCGATTCCGTCAAGGGTTTCCATAGTTGATACGTGCACCTTTGCTGCAAAGAGGTCTTTCGATAGTGGCTTCAAGGGTTTATCGCGGTTTGTAGAAGTCTAGTCCAAAGCTGCGCAAACGCCAGTTTGCCCGTAAAAGGAGGCAGCCGGACATTATAGACCAAAAATGGCCGCGGCACCGCAAAATTCCGCCGACCGTGATGCTCAATCTGCTGCCCGGTTGCGCCGCTCGATTTCCGCACGCGCCTGTTCGAGCGCACTGGGTGCGGTGGCTTTGCGCACGAGCGTCTCGATGGCCTGGTGGAACTGGATCGCCTCGGCGTCGCGGTCAAGAACGAGCGGTTGCGCGATTTGCGCCGCAATTACCGCTTCGTGTTCGCTGCCGCGATAGCGTTCGACCAGTGCTCCAGTAGTTAGTTCGGGGCGCGGAGCGGTAAATTCAAGTATCTCTGCGAGAAGCAACGCATGGTCGTCGGGCAATTTCGCGATCGTGGCGGTGTCGGTTACGGTGGCGGCCAGCGATGGGTCGAACAGCAGGCGCTTGAGCGCCTGGTCCACCATCGAAGGGCTGCGCCGGGTGGCCGGACGTCGGCGGGCCGGTGCCGTTGGCCGCGTGCCCGGTGCGCTTTCCTGCCACCATGTTGGCGCCGGCATTTCCGCGAGTTCCGTGATGCGCATCACGAGCAGTTGCTGGAACGGACCCGGCGGGATCCGTTTAACCAGTGGCCGCGCGAGTTCTACAAACCGTGAACGACCTTCCAGCGATTGCATATTCGTCTGTGTTTTCAGGCTGCTGATGAGGAATTCGGACAACGGGGTAATTGAATCTGCACGGTTGAAGTATTCCGGTCCTTTTTCACGCACGAAGCTGTCGGGATCGTGCCCTTGGGGAATGAAAATGAAGCCAGCCTGGCGGGTGTCGCGGATCAGGGGCAGGGTGGTTTCGAGTGCACGCCAGGCGGCGCGCTGCCCCGCCTTGTCGCCGTCATAGCAGAACACCACTTCCGGCGCGGTTTTGAACAGGGTCTCGAGTTGTTCGCTGGTTGTTGCCGTGCCCAGCGTCGCGACGGCGTTCTCGACGCCGAATTGCGCCAGCGCAACCACATCCATGTAACCCTCGACGACGATAATGCGCTCGACACGCTGATTCGACTTGCGCAGCTGATACAGGCCGTACAATTCCCGACGCTTCTGGAATACCGGGGTCTCCGGTGAATTCAGGTATTTCGGTTCGCCTTTGTCGATGACGCGGCCGCCAAAACCGACGACTCGCCCGCGCCGATCGTGGATCGGGAACATAATGCGGTCGCGGAAACGGTCGTAGCGTTTTTTGTTCTCGTTCTCGATGATGAGTCCGGCTTCGAGCAGATGCTGTCGCGTTTTGTCGTCGTCGCCGAGCGTGCCCTGCATCGAATCCCACGCATCCGGGGCGTAGCCCATACCGAAGCGTTTCGCGATCACGCCGCTGAGCCCGCGTGCCTTGAGATATTCCACCGGGCGATCCCGCGCCGGATGCGCTTTCAGTTGTGCGGCGAAATACGCTTGCGCGCGCGACAGCACGTCGTACAGGGGCGAGTAATCAATTTTCGGAGCGGCATTCTCGTCGCCGTCTTCGCGCGGTACTTCCAGGCCCACACTGCGCGCCGCTTCTTCGACAGCTTCGACGAAGTTCAAGCCGCGGTGATTCATGAGGAAGCCAAGCGCGGAGCCGTGCGCACCACAGCCGAAGCAATGATAAAACTGCTTTTCCTGACTGACCGTAAACGACGGGGTTTTCTCACCGTGAAACGGGCACAGGGCCTGATAATCGCGCCCGGTTTTTTTTAACGGCAGATCGGCGTCGATGATGTCGACGATATCGACCCGGTTCAGCAGGTCATCGATAAAAGTTTGCGGGATCCGGCCAGCCACTGTGGGAGTAGATTAGCGCTTCGGCCGTGGCGGCCGCCAGCGCCCTGGCGTCGCCGGGCCCTAGCCCGCGAGGCGGGATTTGACGAGTTGGCTCACTGTGGCCATATCGGCGCGGCCTTTCAGTGCGCCCTGCAATACGCCCATCACCTTGCCCATATCCTTCGGCGATGATGCACCGGTCTTGCTGATCGCCTGGTCGATGGCAGCTTCGATTTCAGCCGGATCGAGCGCGGCGGGGAGGTAGGTTTCGAGCAGCTCGAGTTCGAACTGCTCCTGGGCGACCAGATCGTCGCGTCCGGCGGAAGCGAACTGGCTGATAGATTCGCGCCGCTGTTTCGCGAGTTTGACGAGAATGCTGTTGACCTGTTCGTCGTCGACGTCTGCACGCGAATCGACTTCTTGTTGCTTGATCGCCGCGAGAATGAGGCGCAGGGCCCCGAGTTCCTGCTTGCGCCCCTGCTTCAGCGCGTCGGTGACGTCACTACTGATGCGGTCTTTGAGTGCGCTTGGCACGTGATGCGGGGGGGTTGTGGCCGGATCAATACAGACGGGTGCGCCGGGCGACCTGTCGCGAGGCCTTTTTCTGCCAGCGTTTGACGGCTGCCGCGGCTTTGCGCTTGCGAACCTGGGTGGGTTTTTCGTAGTACTCGCGGCGGTGGACTTCCGCCAGCACACCGGCCTTCTCGCAGGCACGTTTGAAGCGACGCATCGCGATGTCGAAAGGTTCGTTGTCTCGCACTTTTACAGAGGGCATATTCGATTGGGCTTCCTGGTTTTCGATCGGGCGCAAAGGGAAACGCGAAATAATATCGACGATCGCGCCGAAAGTCGATAGGTTAGCGGGCTTCAGACACTAATGGGGCAACTATCGTGCTGGTGCTCGGGATCGAGACATCGTGTGACGAAACCGGGGTGGCGCTGTACCACAGCGAGCGCGGGATCGTCGCGCATCAGGTTTATTCGCAAGTTGAGATTCACGCGGAATACGGCGGGGTGGTACCGGAACTCGCCTCGCGTGACCACATTCGCAAAACCGTGCCGCTGATCCGCCAGACCTTGTCCGCGGCGGGCGCGGCACTCACGGACCTCGACGGTATCGCCTATACGGCCGGGCCCGGCCTCGTCGGCGCGTTACTCGTGGGCACGTCCGTCGCGCGCAGCCTTGCGTTCGCGCTCGACATACCGGCCGTCGCCGTCCATCACATGGAAGGCCACCTGCTTTCGCCCCTGCTCGACGACGACCCGCCGGCGATGCCGTTTCTCGCGCTGCTCGTTTCTGGCGGTCACACGATGCTCGTCGACGTTCGCGCTGTCGGCGACTATACGATCCTGGGCGAGTCGGTCGACGATGCGGCCGGTGAGGCGTTTGATAAAACCGCGAAGATGCTCGGGCTCGGGTATCCGGGCGGCCCCGCGATCGAAAAACTCGCGGCCTCGGGTACGCCTGGCCGGTTTCGCTTCCCGCGCCCGATGACGAATCGTCCCGGGCTCGATTTCAGCTTCAGCGGTCTGAAAACGTTCACATTGAACACCGCCGACGCCCATCGCGACGACCCCGCGGCGGCGGCCGATATCGCGCTCGCGTTTGTCGACGCCGTGGTTGATACGTTTGTGATCAAGTGCACAAGGGCGCTGAAGCAAACCGGACTGAAGGCGCTGGTAGTCTCGGGCGGGGTGAGCGCGAACAAGCAACTGCGCGCCGGTCTGTCAACCATGGCCGACAAGCTGGACGTGTCCGTGCATTATCCGCGGTTCGAATTCTGTACCGACAATGGCGCGATGATCGCATATGCCGGCTGGTGCCGCCTCGCCGGCGGGGCGTCCGAGGCGCTCGGTTTCGGGGTCAGACCGCGGTGGCCGATCGACGA
Source organism: Gammaproteobacteria bacterium (assembly GCA_965216305.1). Classification (GTDB taxonomy): domain Bacteria; phylum Pseudomonadota; class Gammaproteobacteria; genus UBA11873. The sequence goes on from OZ244144.1 coordinate 266,059, forward strand.
GCTCGCGGCGCCGCAAAACACGCTCTGAACACCGGGACTGCCAAACACCGTCAGCAACACGGAATCATCCGATAGGCGTTCACGAGCCACAATGATCCGGGCCCTCGGGAGGCGACGTGGCAGGGTCTGCAGGCAGACCGGCACTCCCGGGCCGTGAGGAATTACGGCGCGTATTCAGGATTCAGCCGGTTTGCGCCTGGCCCCGATCTTGTCTTCGCGACCAGCGCACAGATTGCGGATGTTCGAACGGTGTCGCCAGTAAACGAAAGCGGCCATGACGACCAGCGCGGCAATGACGGCCATCGACGCCTCGAGCCAGGCCGCGACGAACGGAATCAATGCAGTCGCCGTGAGCGCCGACAATGACGAGTAGCGGGTGATTGCTGCCACGGCAACCCAGATGCTCACGAAGGCGACGCCGAACCACGGGTTGAAACCCAGTAGCACGCCAATCAGCGTGGCAACTCCCTTGCCGCCGACAAAACCGAAAAACAGCGGGTAAAGGTGGCCGAGAAACGCGCCGAGGCCGGCCAGCGCGAGCGCCGGTTCGCCGGCGTCGAGGGCGCGCGCAACAACGACCGGCGCCACCCCTTTCGCCACGTCGCCGGCCAGCGTCATGAGTGCGGCGGCCTTGCCGTAGAGCCGTAGCACGTTCGTCGTTCCCGGGTTCATGGAACCGACGGTACGCGGATCCCCATGCCCCATCAGGCGGCAGATCACGATGGCCGAAGAAATCGAACCGCACAGGTATCCAAGTACGAGCATTGCGCCAGGCATCGGCGTATTGGACACGGTGGCCGATGCGCATTCAAGTCCGATCGCGCGGGATGTCTGGTAATATCGCGCGCTGCGCTCACGCGGGATTATTGAAAAAAGACAGCGATGGATATTGTTTACCTACACGGCCTGCGTCTGGAGACGGTGATCGGGGTCTGGGACTGGGAGCGCCACATCCGGCAGACGCTGATCGTCGATCTCGACATGGGCGCGGACGTCGCGCGGGCCGCAGCGTCAGATTCGATCGACGACACAATCGACTACAAAGCCGTCGCCGACCGGCTGACCGAAATCGGCAAGGAGAGCAGCTTCGCCCTGGTGGAGTCGCTGGCCGAACGCATTGCCGGCGAATTGACCGGCGCGCTCGGGATTCCCTGGGTGCGTGTGCGGATCACGAAATCCGGCGCCCTGCGCGGGGCACGCGAAGTCGGCGTGCTGATCGAGCGAGGCACGCGAGCCTGAACCGCCGTGGCGCGGATATTCGTCGGGATAGGCAGTAACCACGAACGTGAATATCACATCACGTTGGCGCTGGATGCGCTCGCGAAGCATTTCGGCGAAGTGCAGATTTCGCCGGTGTACGCCTCCGCGAGTGTGTCGGCCGGCGGCGCGGACTATTTCAATCTCGTTGCCGGCTTCGATTGCGCTCAGTCCGCCGATGCAATCGTCGCCACATTGAAGACGATCGAGGATGAGCTTGGCCGGCAGCGGGGTGGCGATGTCTGTGCCATCGATCTCGATTTGCTGCTCGCAGGCGACACGATCCGGACGGGGGCTGGATGCCAGCTCCCGCGTCCCGATATTCTTCAACACGCCTTCGTGCTGCGCCCCCTTGCGGACCTCGCGCCGACAAGGCGTCATCCGCTGACGGGGCAAAGCTATGCGGCGCTGTGGCAGGCAATGGCACCGCGCGCGCCACGGCTCGTACCCGTGCCCTGGCCGCGGGATTCAACGTAACAGCAAGCTGTCTTGATGCCACGCGGGATTCCGGTCACTATGCGGCGAACCCGAGACGAACGTGCGACTATTGGCCAAGCAATCCCAAATCTTCACCGCGATCATCGTGATGTTCATGCTGGCCACGCTCGCGGCCTGCAATCCCGTCGCCAATATCCAGAAGCGTGAATCCCTGACCCAACTCGAAGCGGCAACGAATACTTACCGCAAACTGATGCGTTGGGGACACTTCGACCAGGCGGCGCAGTATTTGCGCGCGAACGGCGAAGAACCGCTACCCAAACCCGACTTGGAAGACATGGCGCGTTTCAAGGTGACGAGTTACACGGTTGCCGATCAACTCGTCGCGGATACACGCACGGACGCGCGCGTTACCGCCTATGTTGAGTTCTACAACATCGATACCGGGGTAACGAGCTCCGTGCGTGACGAGCAGTTCTGGTGGTACGACAAGGAAACGCGTCGCTGGTATCTTGGCTCACCGATGCTCAATTTCGCCGCCAACGCCAACTGAGCCGCGCGGACCCGCGCCCCTTCAGATGAAGATCGAACGACCGCCGTCGATGTTGAGGATTTGTCCCGTCACGTAAGGCGCCGCGGCAAGATACGCGACGGCGCCGGCGATATCACCGGTTTCCCCGAGCTTGCGTAATGGCGTTTTGCGCAGAACTTCTTCGCGATAGGCCGCCTTGTCGCCGTCGGCCCAGATGATAGGACCGGGAGAGACCCCGTTAACGCGAATATCCGGCGCGAGGTCGCGCGCCATCGCGAGCGTCAACCCAATCAGCGCCGATTTCGACGTACAGTAGGCAACATGACCCGGCTGCGGTCGCAGTCCGTACACGTCTGTCAGGTTAACTATTGATCCCGTGCTCTCGCGCAAGGCCGCGATGGCCGCGGTGCTGAGCAGGTACGGTGCGCGAACGTTCGTCGTCATCAGGGCATCCCAGCGCGCAACATCGGCGACCTCGATGTCCGAGGGTTCGTATATCGATGCATTGTTTACGAGCAGATCGAGGCGACCGAAAGCACGCACAACCGTTTCAATCACATCCGGCGCGACATCCGGTGCAGTCAGATCACCCGCTACGGTGCAAGCCGAATCCGCGCGTAGTGCGTTCAGTTCGGCAGCGAGCGCGGCGGCGGGTTCCGCGCTGCGATGAAAATGCACCGCGACGCGGTAACCCTGTGTGTGCAGCAGGCGCGCCGTAGCGGCGCCGATGCGGTGTGCCGCGCCAGTTATCAAAGCAGTCTTGTCCATCCGCTAGTACAATAGAACACTCACGATTTTTCGTCGATACGACCACGCCCACGAACCCCATGCTCGATGCCACGGCTTTGCCCGCACCTTCGGCCGACGCCGCCGCCGTCTCGGCCGCGCTCAGCGACGTGATTGCCCAGGCGATCGCGAACGCGGGTGGTTCGCTCGGCTTTGATGAGTACATGCGCATGGCGCTCTACGAGCCCGGACTCGGTTATTACCTCGCTGGTGCGGTTAAATTCGGCGCTGCCGGTGATTTCGTTACCGCGCCCGAAATTTCACCGATGTTCGGCGCCTGCATTGCCCGCGCCGGTCGCGAGATCCTCGCGGCAACCGGCGGTAACGTGCTCGAGTTTGGCGCCGGCAGCGGCGCGCTCGCCGCCAGCGTGCTGAATGCGCTCGCCGCTACCAATAGCCTGCCGCGGACGTATACGATTATCGAATTGAGCCCCGATTTGCGCGAGCGTCAACAAGCGACGATTGCGCAACGCTGTCCTGACGCGCTCGCGCGAGTGCGGTGGCTCAATACCCTGCCGGATGCGCCGTTCGACGGGCTCGTCATCGCGAATGAAATTCTCGATGCGTTTCCGGTTCGCGTGTTCGCGCTCGAGGCGGGCGTGATCAGCGAGCGCCGCGTACGCACGGGTGAGCACGCTTTCGAGTGGACGGACACGCCGGCGGATGCAGCACTCGAGCATGTTGTCCGTGAACGCCTCGATGCGGAAGTCATTGCGGGGGACGAAGCTTACGTTTCGGAAATCAATCTCGGCATTGAGCCATGGATTCGCGATCTCGCGCGGGTACTGCGCCACGGTGTCGCGCTGCTCGTCGACTACGGTTACCCGCGCACGGAGTACTATCACGCGAGCCGACGTTCCGGCACGCTGCAATGCCATTACCGGCATCGTGTGCATGACGATCCGTTTTTTCTGCCCGGGCTTCAGGATCTCACTGCATCGGTCGATTTTACCCACGTGGCCGAAGCGGCTGACGCGAGCGGCTTCCACATCGCGGGGTTCGCCGAACAGGGGAATTTCCTGCTCGCCAACGGGCTGCTCGACGAGCTGGCGGCGCTGTCGCTCGAGGCGGAGGAAGCGTATCGTCAGCAACTCGCGTTCGCGACGAAAGTACTCACATTGCCGGGCGAGATGGGCGCACGTTTTAAATTCATTGCGCTCGCCCGCGATTACACCCGGGCGATTGCAGGATTCGGCTTGCGCGACGATCGCCACCGCCTCTAACCGGATTCATTGACTGATCCAACCGATGTTGCTGACCCAACTTATCGCCATTGCAATCTTGCAGGGCGTCACTGAATTCCTGCCGATCTCGAGTTCCGGACACCTGATCCTGCTGCCGCATGTCACCGGCTGGCCTGATCACGGGCTGGTCGTCGATGTCGCCGCGCACTTCGGAACACTGATTGCGGTTGTTACCTATTTTCGTAGCGATCTCATCGCCATGGCGGCTGCGTGGACGCGCAACGTCCGCGGCGGCGGTGCCTCACCCTCTAGTCGTCTCGCCTGGGCCGTGTTGTGGGGCACGGTCCCGGTTAGCGTCATCGGTTTGCTCAGCCATGATTTCATTGCCGCGAACCTGCGCCATCCATTGATCATTGCCGCCACGACGATCGGCTTTGGCATCGTACTGCTGTTAGCGGATCGCTACGGTTCGCGAGTACGCGAGACCGAGTCGCTAAGCTGGTCGGATATTGCGCTCGTCGGTTGTGCGCAATGTCTCGCGCTGATTCCGGGAACGTCGCGTTCCGGAGTTACGATGAGCGCCGCACTTGCTGTTGGTTTTACCCGTACCGCGGCTGCGCGGTTTTCGTTTCTGCTGTCGATTCCGGTTATCTTTCTTGCCGCGGGCTACGAGACCGTGAATTTGCTCGGCAGCGGTGTTGAAGTGGACTGGGCCGGCCTGACAGCGGTTACGCTTGGCGCTGCGGTGAGCGCTTTCGTCTGCATTGCGCTGTTCCTGCGATTACTCGACCGGATCGGGATGCAGCCGTTCGTCTGGTATCGTTTTTTCCTCGGCGGCGTGTTGATCTGGATCTACGTTTGAACGCTGCAACTTCGACCTTGCATCGAGGTCTCAACCCTCACGTGACACAGCGGGCTGAAACGACATGAAGTATTTTTCCCTCACCGGTGCCGTGGCGCTGGTATTGCTTGCCTTCACTTTCGGTACCGCCGCGGGCGCCGAGGATACCCCGGACTTCCCGGCGGGAACCGCGGTGGCGACATTCGCCGGGGGGTGTTTCTGGTGCATGGAGCCGCCCTACGACAAGCTCGACGGCGTCCTTGCGACCATCTCCGGCTATATCGGCGGGAACGTCGACAATCCGACGTACAAACAGGTTTCCGCAGGCGGCACGGGCCACACCGAGGCCGTGCAGGTGTACTACGATCCGGCAAAAGTCAGTTACGAGAAACTCCTCGAGGTGTTCTGGCGTAACGTTGATCCAACTACCCCGGATCGGCAGTTTTGCGACCGCGGCAATCAATACCGCACGGCAATCTTTTATCACGACGGCACGCAGCGAAAGCTCGCCGAAGCATCAAAATCGGCGCTTGAGCAAACAAAATCGTTCGCCGCGCCGATTGTGACCGAGATCACCCTCGCCGATACGTTCTATCCGGCTGAGGACTATCATCAGGATTACTATGTGAAGAACCCGCTCCGATACAAGTTCTACCGCTTCAACTGCGGACGCGACAAGCGTCTCGAAGAACTCTGGGGCAAGGGCCACTAGCGCCGCTTTTCCCGCGCGCGATAAACGCATAACTGCGTCACCCCGACGCAACCAGGCCCCGGGAACGAACGCGGCCGCGCGCTGAATAAACACCGCACCCGGGGTATACCGTTCGGCGACTCGCGCGCGGATCCGGCCGGATTGTTTATACTTTTATGCGGACTTGCCGATAACCGGCCAGTAGCGATGTGAATTGTTCGCCGAGATACCATGAGTTCGCAATCCAGCTATCAGGTCATCATGTTTGCCGACGTCGTCGGCAGCACGCGCTTGTACGAAGAACTCGGCGACGCGCCTGCACAACGTATCGTCAAGCAGATTCTCGATATTGCCAACGAACTCATAGCGGCCCACGGTGGCCGCAGCGTTACCGAACTCGGAGACGAGGTAATGGCGATGTTCGCCGATCCTGGCGATGCGGCGGCAGCGGCATGTGAGATCCACGCGCGAATGGCCGAGCCGGAACGCGAGAGAATGGCCGATCGCCATTTGCCGATGCGGATTGGTATGCACTACGGGCCGGTGTCTGGTAGTGATGACGAACTGATGGGTGAAACCGCAAAGATCGCGCACTGGGCAGCGACGAACGCGAAACCGGAACAAACACTGGGAACCGCCGCGGTGATCGACGTATTACCGCGCATTTACCAGGCGGTCTCGCGGTTTGTCGACGACGAGACGTGGAATTTCATTTCGCTCGAGCACGTCGCCGCGCACGAAATCATCTGGGACGTTGAAGGCGTGACGGCTTACAACGGCGAGATCCCGACCCTCGATTCACAACGCTGTACGCGCGTTAAATTTTCCTGGAGTAATGTCTCGGTAACGCTTGATGCGAATCGCCCGGTCATCTCAATCGGCCGCGGCTCGGAAAATGATCTGATCGTTCGTCACGAGCTCGCCTCGCGTCAGCACTTGAGCGCGCAGTTCAGCCGTGGACGTTGCACGATCACCGACAACAGTACGAATGGCACGGTCGTGTTCTCGAACTACGACCATCAGCAGCACGAACTCAAACGCGAAACGTTCACCCTGCAGGGCAGCGGCAGAATTTTTCTCGGTCAGCCCGACGAAATCGACGACGCTTACGAGATCCGCTACCAGTCTTCCTGAAATCCTCTCACGCAAGCTGTTCGTGCGAGCGGAACGCCTTCAGCGCATCCACCCGGCGCTGATCCAGCGCCGCTCTCATAGCCTCGCCATCCGCCGCGCGTGCGCGCAGATCAGAGGTGTCCACGTCGGCGATGACCGCGCGCGCGCGACGCAGGTAGTCCGCGGCCGGATACGCGGCGTGCGCGAGGTCGCCACCGCGCCCGGTAGCATCGATCGCACAGGCGTTCAGGATGTCATCGAGCCGTTCCGGGCGTCGTAGCGCGTCGAGGTCGTAGAGCAGACGCAACAGGGTTGTTGGTCGAAGTTCGCGTGCGAGGTGAACTTTCAAATGGTATGCGGTAACCGCGAGCGCGACGCCGCGGTACGCTTTCGGCACCCGAAATCGTTGGCAGAAATTCTCGACCAGGGCGACGCCGCGTTCCTCGTGACCCTTGTGAGAAGGCAGCAAGTCCTTGTCGGTAGTGCCTTTGCCGAGGTCGTGGACAAGCACCGCGAACCGTACAACCGGATTCGCGCCCACGGCCGCCGCGCGTTGCAAGGCGAGACAGATGTGCTCTCCGGTATCAATCTCGGGATGGTATTTAGGTGGCTGCGGCACACCGAACAGGCGATCGAGCTCCGGAAACAATTCGCCCAGGGCACCACAGTCGCGCAAGGTGAGCAGAAAGCGTGCGGGGTAGGGTTCGTTCAGCGCCCGATCGAGTTCCGACCAGACCCGTTCCGGCGCGAGGCTGTGCAATTCGCCGCTGGTTGTGATTTCCCGCATCAGGGCATTCGTTTCCGGCGCCACCGAGAAATCGAGACGGGCAGCGAAGCGCGCGACGCGCACAACGCGCAGCGGGTCCTCGACGAACGCCGGAGAGACGTGACGCAGGATCCCTGCCTTGAGATCGTCGCGCCCGCCGTACGGATCGATCAGAGTACCGTCCGCCGCCCGCGCCATCGCGTTGATCGTCAGGTCGCGCCGCGAAAGATCCTCTTCCAGCGTGATTGCAGACCTTGCATCGACTTCAAAGCCGTAATAACCCCGCCCGGACTTACGCTCTGTGCGCGCGAGCGCGTACTCTTCGTGGGTTTCGGGGTGCAGATAGACCGGGAAATCCTTGCCAACCCGACGGTAGCCGAGTTGCTCCATTTCCTGCGCGGTCGCACCAACGACAACCCAGTCGCGATCGGTCTTTTCGCGGCCGAGCAGCCGGTCACGGACGCAACCGCCGACCTCGTAGATGTCCATGGCTGCGCAATGCTCCGGTGGCCGGTCAGGGCTGACGCCGCGCAGCTGTCCGCAGGTTGTAGTAACGCATACGTTCGTATTGACCGCCAAGGTAGCTGGGGACGATTTCGCCGATGGCGGTCGGCTCGATGCCGAGGGTGGCTAAACCGTTGTCGCCGCGGCAGACGCTGTCTTCGGTGGTCGAACGGAGATTGTCGCGCGAGAATGGCTTGCCGGGAACGTATTCGAGTATGTTCGCCTGCAATTTCGACAGTCCGCTGCTAAGCGGAACGATCAGGCGGCGGGTATTCGTGAGCTTCGCAACATAACGGACGATTTCCAGCAGCGTCTTCTCCTCCGGCCCGCCAAGATCGTAGCGCTGACCGAACGTCGCCCGATCCGTAAGACAGCGGATGAATGCCTCCGCCACGTCGCCAACGTACACGGGCTGGAAGCGGGCGCTCGCGCAGGCCACCGGGAATACGAGTGGTGACAGTTTGAGGAGTGTCGCGAAGCGGTTAAAAAAATCGTCGCGCGGCCCGAAGATTACCGAAGGCCGGAATACGGTGGTGGGCAGGCCATCGTCGTGTGCCGCCATCGCTGCGTTTTCGCCTTCGCCTTTGGTCCGCAAGTAATAACTCGGCCCGAAAGGATCGGCGTTCAGCGCGCTCATGTGCAGATAACGTTTCACGTTCGTGTCGCCACAGGCCTTGATAATCAGGCGGGTCAATTCCGTGTGCACGCGCCGGAAACCGGCGCCGTTATCGCCTTTCTCGTTCAGGATTCCGGCAAGGTTGATCACCGCATCGCAATCGGCGAGATGTCCGGCAACCGCGTTCTCGTCGTAGATATTGAACTCCACAACGCGGGTATTCGGCAGCGGCCACAGCTCCCGTGCGCGTTCGCGCGAGCGGGTGAACAGTTTCAGTGAATAGCCGCGTTCAACGAGTTCGTTGGCGAGAAAACTGCCGACGAATCCCGTTCCGCCAAATATTCCTATCGTTTGGATATGCATAATTTCAACACTGCTGCGCCATGCCCTTGGCATTGACGGCGGTTAGTCGGCTGCTGATGCGTTCAATCGGCTCCTCGAGCCGCCATTGGTACACCGTGGCGTAAAATGAGGCGCGGCGGACGTACCGCCGTGTCTCGGTGAACGGTATTGTATCGACCCAGATGTCGGCAGGCACGCACCCGGAATCCGGCAGCCACGACCTGACCCGATGCGGGCCGGCGTTGTAGGCCGCCGCCGCCATCGAAAAGCTGCCGTCGAACCGGTCGAGAACCTGCTTCAGATAGGCACTGCCTATCATGACGTTCTTTTCCGGGTCGAGCAGCGCACGTGCGCTCGGCAGTGTGGTGCCGATGCGGCGCGCCGTTTCGCGTCCGGTTGCGGGCATCACCTGCATCAGGCCCAGCGCCCCGGCCGGCGAGCGGGCATCGTCCATAAACGCGCTTTCGGTGCGGATAATGGCATACAGCACCGCGGCCGGAACCCCGCGTTTCGCCGCATAGGAGCGGATCAGGGCTTCATGCTGCACGGGAAAGCGCACTTCGAGATCGTCGTAGGAAGCCGCTTTACCGAGCGCGAGGATCGCGCGGTCGAACCAGCTCCATTGGTTCACGAGGTGCGCGGCAACTTCGAGATCGCGGGGCGACATGTGATCCACTTCGAAAGCCCACTCGCGCCGGGCCTTGAAAGGGAAATCGATCAGGAACAGTTCACGCGCCCGCACGATCCCCGGACGCGCCGCAATTGCCGTGGTTTCCGCCGGTGAGGGTGCGATTGGGTGATGGTTCATACGATATTCGGCACCCAGCTGATCGGCACTCACAAACCCGTAGTAGTCGCGTTGCTGCGCGAGTTCGCGGAATCTCGCGTTTGCGGCGTCCAGTTGTCCGAGTTGCTGCAGCGCGCGCGCATGCCAGTAGCGCCAGCGCAACAGGTTCGTGTCGCCAACCGGGTCGGTGAGTGTCCACTGCGCGAGTTCCTTCCACGCGCGCAGGCGAATACCTTCACGGATGCGGTACTTCTCGACGATATTATCGACCGCTTCGCGGGGGACGGCCGCGAGTAAGGCGATCTGATCCGGATGTTCCGCCCGTGCTGCCGCAACCGCAATGATTGCACGCACCTTTCCGCGTTCTTCAGCGGAGAATGCGTATTTCTCGGCGACCTGCTCCCACGCATTCGAGGCGCGATCCACGTTCGTCCGTGCAATGCGCGAGATTGCGTGAATCACAACTTCACGGGTGAGCGCGCTATCTTCGGCCAGGGGCGTCTGGGTGAGCGCCGTTTGCGGATTTTCGTGGGCCGCGATCCACGCCGTAGCGGTGGCGCTGAGCCGGGCATCGACGAGCGAGCGCGCGAGATACCGTGCCAGCCGCGGTTGCTTGTTCGCCAGCGCGAGGCGAATCCGCGCGTAGCGCAACTCGTCGGTGATGGCGCCCTCGCTGTCGAGAAAGTCGAACACGGGGTCGCACTGCCGAGGTTGTGATTTCCCGACGAGCCACAGGCGGATTCCGTCAGCGATGACACCTTCCCGCGCACCGGTCTCGATGCGCGCCGTGACCTGCCAGCATTGCGCGATGGCGTCGGACTGTGGGCGATACGCATCGAGATACGCCCGCCAACGCCCGGCCTTGCCGAGCTGCTGCAACCACTCGCGCCGTAAGCGCGCGGCCAGCAGCGACCCCTCGTAGGCGGTAAGAAACTGGCCCACGTCGTCCTCGGTAGCCTGGTGCAGCTTGCGTTGTAAGTCGTAGTAGCGGTAGTAGCTGTAAAGCGGATATTCCTCGAGACCGCGTATGAGTTGCGCCGCCTGCGTTCGTTGTCCGCTTGTCAGTGCGGCATAGGCTTTGGCAAATTGAGCACGATTGTTGGCGTTGGACTCTTCCGCAGGGGCGGCCAGGCACGGCAACAACAAAGTAAAACAGAGTATTTTTGCGAAGTTCATTTAACGGGCATTTTGTCTGCCGCGTATGCCGCTGGCAACTGATGGCGAGCAAGCCGCTATAATCTGTTGAACGGTATCGTTCAGCCAGCTGGCCGGTTGGATGAATGTTTTCCCGTTCGTTGTTCGAACCCTATAGAGATCGCTTCCAGATGACTGAAACACCCGGAGAACATCCCAGCGAAGGAATCGCCCAGGTACTCCGTGAGCGACGCACAGTACACGATTTCACCGCAGGGGTTCCGCCGCAGACGCTGCTCGGGCGCGCGATTGACCTTGCCCGCTGGGCACCGAACCATCGACGTACCGAACCGTGGCACTTTTACCTGCTCGACCGCGCAAGTGCGGAACGCATCGTTGCGCTGAATACCGAGCTCGTACGCGCGAGCAAGGGCGACAAGGTGGCAGAGGTCAAACAGCGCCGCTGGCTGGAAATGCCGGGCTGGCTCGTGGTCACGTGCACGCTCAGCGATGATGAACTGCGCGAGCGGGAAGACTATGCGGCCTGCTGTTGCGCTGTGCACAGTATGTCCTTGTACCTGTGGGAACAGGGTGTCGGGATGAAATGGACTACCGGCGCGGTGACCCGAGATCGGCGGTTCTTCGATATCGTCGGCATCGACCCCGCGCGCGAAAGCATTGTTGGTTTGTTCTGGTACGGGTACCCGGCGGCGGTACCAATACAGAACCGTAAACCGCTCAAAGAGGTGATGACGCGCGTTACCGCGGATTCCTGAGCCGTGGTGACACAACAGGTGATCGAAATCCCGACGCCTGGCCGCGGGATGATTGAAGTTACCGAGGCGGTGCGCGGGTGTGTTGCTGACGCCGGGCTCACTGCTGGCCTGTGCAATGTGTTCATTCAGCACACCAGCGCTTCATTGTTTCTGAACGAAAACGCGGATCCGGCCGTGCGACGGGATCTCGAAGTATTTTTCGCCGATCTCGTGCCGGACGGTGATCCGCGTTTCAGCCATACTGCCGAAGGGCCGGACGATATGCCGGCACATATACGCGCGGTCCTCACCACGAGCACACTGACCTTGCCAATCAGCGCGGGCCGGCTTGCGCTCGGCACGTGGCAGGGGATCTACCTGTGGGAACATCGTCGCGGGGCGCATCGGCGACGCCTGCTGCTGACGCTGTACGGCAGCGATTGAGTGCTAGTCGGGCGGTGACTGCATCGCTTCGGCCCGCCTCGCGGCGGCACGGCGCGTTTGTTCATCGCGCGCAAAATCCCAACCGGCATCGGCCTGTTCCCACCCGGCGAGATTGCGTTTGATCAGGCGCACGAGTCCTTCGATGTGCACCGACCGATCGTTCAGGGCCGGCACATAGCGCAAGGTTTCTCCGCCAGCAGCGCGAAATGCCCCGGCGTACTGCAGCGCAATTTCTTCAAGCGTCTCGAGGCAATCCGCGGCAAATCCCGGACAGATTACATCGACGGTTTTAATGCCGCGGCCCGCCAGCGCCTGCAGCGTTTGTTCCGTGTACGGTTGCAGCCATTCGGCGCGACCGAATCGCGACTGGAAGCACACCGTGTATTCGCTCGGCGCGAGCGCCCGATGTTCGGCCAGCAAACGCGCCGTCGCATGCACCTGGCAGTGGTAGGGATCGCCCGCGAGCAGTGAGCGCTTCGGCGTGCCGTGAAACGACATGAGCAAATGTTCGGCGCGGCCGTGTTCGTTCCAGTGTTCGTCGAGCGAAGCTGCGAGCGCGTTGATATAGCCAGGGTCCTGATGATACTCGTCGATCATCCGCAAGGCCGGTACCCAGCGCCAGTGGCGCAATTCCTCGGTGACCGCGTCGAACACGGATGCCGTCGTCGCGGCTGCGTACTGCGGGTACAGCGGGACGACGAGGATCTTGCGTACGTTCGCCACACGCAATTCCTGCAGCGCGGAGGCGATCGACGGATTGCCGTAACGCATGCCGACGGCAACCGCGATGCGATCCGGCAATTGTTCGTCGAACTCGCGACGAATCGCCGCCGCCTGCTGCCGGGTGATTGCGAGCAAGGGTGAACCGTCTTCGCGCCAGACCTTGGCATAAGCCGCGGCGGATCGACGCGGTCGTACCCTGAGGATGATCCCGTGCAGGATCACCTGCCACAGTAACGGCGGAATCTCGACGACTCGTCGATCGGACAGAAATTCGGCGAGATAGCGTCGCACAGCGCTTGCGGTCGGTTGATCCGGCGTGCCGAGATTGCACAGCGCGATGCCGATTTTCGTCGGTCGTCCATGCGCGAAATCCTGCGAGCCTGCGAAGCGTGACATTGATCGATTACCGAATATTGCAAAATACGCTGCCGGGACGACCGGCGTTTATATGATACGCGGCCACGGATAGTATGAAAGCCGCCTTGAAACAGCGACCCGCGTTGCCGCATGCAGTGCTTGTGCGGCGCGCGTATCACCGCCATCAAACCAGGACACGGAGCTTGCACTACCGATGCTGATCAAACAGGAACACGCCTGCGCGCAGTTTACCGCCAACGATGGTTGCCGCATTCGCGAGCTGCTGCATCCGAAAAATGATCCTGTCGCCGCGAATTTCTCGCTTGCGGTAGCCGAAGTGGCCGTTGGTGGCCGCACGTATCGTCACCGTCTTCGGCAGGTTGAGGCATATTTGATCCTGGCGGGCACCGGTAACGCCTGGGTCGCCGGCGAGTGCGCGCAGGTGGCGGCGGGCGATGTCGTTTATATTCCTGCCGGCGATGAACAATGGATCGAAAATACGGGCGCGGAAACCCTCAGGTTCGCCGCCATCGTGGCACCGCCGTGGCGAGCCGAAGACGATCAGCGCCTCGACTGAGCGTCGTGCTCAGGCGAACTCAGGTGCCGTAACGCAACACGTCGGCGACGGGGCGGCGCAAGGCATTCCACACTGCGGCCGAACCAACGAGACTGACGCTCAGTACACCAGCGAGAACGCCGACAAGGACTACGGACGCGTCGGGGCTGTAGTCCAGTTCGAGCACGCGGGTCGCGACGAGCCACGAGGAAAACAGCGCGATGATCCCCGCAACGCCGCCCGCGATAGCGCCGATGGCGCAGAATTCCGCACCCATGATGTACAGCGTGAGCGTGCGGCTTGCACCGAACGTTTTCAGCAGCGCGCTTTCGAACACACGCTCTTCCTGTGTCGCCTGCACCGCGGCGACGAGCACGAGAATACCGGCGAGCAGCGTGAAGGCAAAAACGAACTCGATCGTGGCTGCCGAGCGATCCATGATCGCTCGAACATGCTCGACGAGCGCTGCGACATCGATAACCGTGACGCTGGGATAGGCGGCGACGAGATCTTTGAGCACCGCATAGTTGTCCGCATCGAGGCGGAAACTCGTGATGTAGGTTGCGGGATAGTCGGCAAGCAGCGCGGGCGGCGCCTCGACGAAGAAATTCACCCGCATCGAATCCCATTGCACGGCGCGCAGGCTCGTGACGGTTGCGCTGACTTCGCGCTCGGCAATCTGGTAAGTCAGTGTGTCCCCGAGCGTAATACCCAGGGTGTCCGCGATCTCTTGTTCAACGGAGAACTCGGCGGCGTCGGGCGTGTACGTCCACCAGCGTCCGGCGACGAGCTTGTTGTACGGTTTCAACTCGGCGGCAAACGACAGATTGAACTCGCGCTCGGCGAGTCGCCGCGCGCGCGGATCGACGAAATCGTCCGGCCCGAGCGGGGTATCGTTCAGCGCAGTCAGGCGGCCGCGGATCATCGGGTAGAACGCGGGTGCGGGCAGTTGCCGCTGACGAAAAAACGCCTCCAGCCCGACCACATCGGCAGGCTGGATATTGATCAAAAACTGATTCGGCGCGTCGGGCGGCAGGCTCGTTAACCAGCTGTCCAGCAGATCATTGCGGATGATGCCGAGAACGAGCAGGGCGAGCAGGCCAAGGCCGAGCGATGTGATCTGCACGACAGTGAGGATCCCGCGTCGCGCGAGGTTCGCCACGCCGAAACGCCACACGAGTCCACCGCGCGTGCGCAGTCCCGCAACAAACCTGATCAGGATCATCGCGGTGACGATGAACGCCGCAAGCCCGGTGACCATGCCCACAAGCGCCCAGGCCGTAACGGCCGCATCGCCCCGGCCCCAGGGCGCGACGAAGATGCCGGCGGCGAGTGCGTATATGACGACGCTGAACGGGCTGACCGCGGTCGCATCGGCGTCGCTGCGCAAGACGCGCACTGGCGGCACATTGCGCAGGTTCAGCAGTGGCGGCAGGGCAAATCCGGTCAGCGCGACGAGCGCAGTCGCCGCGGCGCGCAGCGCCATACCAAGCGCTGGCGGCGGTAACTCCGTCTGCAGCCAGCCTGCCATCGAGCGCGCGATGAACTCCTGCGCCACGGTGCCGATGGCGGCGCCGATCGCTGCGGTCAATACGCCGAGCAGCAGAATCTCCAGGGTGAAATGCGCGGTGACATAGCGCCGCGACGCCCCCAGTGTTCGCAACAAGGCGACGGTGTCTTTGTGTTGCGCCGCAAAGCTGCGCGCCGCGAGTGCGATTGCGACGCCCGCGAGCATGATCGTCGTTAACGTCGCGAGCCCAAGGTATTGTTCCGCGCGCTGCAGCGCCGAGCGGATTTCCGGCCGCGCCGTCTGCGGCGAAAGCAGTCGTTCGCCCGGCTGCAATTCGAGCGATGCGTGGTAATTCTCAACGGCCGTTTGCTCGCCGGCTACGAGCAGACCGTAGCGTACCCGACTGCCCGGTGCGATCAGTCCGGTGCTATCCAGATCGGCTCCGTTCATCATGACACGGGGAGCGATATTGAACAGATCGCCGCCGCGGTCGGGTTCGAGTACGAGTATCGCCGCGACCTGCAAGGTTCGCGCGCCGACCGTGACGGTATCGCCGACGTCGATTCCCACGAGTGACAGCAGGCGACTTTCCACCCACACCGTACCAGGTCCGGGAATCGCAACCGCGGGCCTTGCGTCAGCAAACGCCGCCTCAGCAACGAGCACTTCGCCGCGCAAGGGATAGCCGGCGGCAACGGCTTTCAGTTCCACGAGCTGCAGGGCGCCGCCAGCTGTCACCACGCTGCGCATCGACACCGTGGGCGTCGCGTTGAGACCCGCTGCCCGAGCTGCCCGCGTGTAGGCCGGTGGCAGCGGGTCGTTGCCGACGATCGCGAGATCAGCGGCCAGCACCGCGCCGGACTGACGCGTCAGTGCGTTACGCACCCGATCGGTGAATATATCTACTGCGGTGACGCTCGCAACGGCGAGCACGATGGCGGCGCTAATAACGATGAAATGTCGATCGCCGATATCGCGCCGAAACGCGCGCAGCGTCGGCCGCAACAGGGCGACGAAGACGCGGGCGGGGGGAAGGCGAGCCATGCTCAGGCGGAACTCATGCGGCCGTCGGCGAGTCTGATAATCCGTCCGCAGCGTGCCGCCAGACGTTCGTCGTGCGTGACGAGAATGAGCGTCGTGGCGAAGCGATCGTTGAGGGTAAACAGCAGATCCGCGACTCTGGCGGCCGTGCGCGCATCCAGGTTGCCGGTAGGTTCGTCGGCGAACAGTATCGGCGGACGTGCGCAATACGCGCGAGCGATGGCGACGCGCTGTTGCTCACCGCCGGACAATTGCCGCGGAAAGTGGCGCAAGCGGTTCTCCAGGCCGACCTCTACAAGGGCATCGCGTGCGTGCTCGGCGGCGGCGCTGTCGGCGCGCAGTTCGAGTGGCAGGGCGGCGTTTTCGAGTGCAGTAAGATTCGGCAGCAAGTGAAACTGCTGGAACACGAAGCCGATGTAGCGGTTACGCAATTGCGCGCGCTCGTCTTCGCTCGCGCGCGACAGATCCTCGCCGTGGATCAGGACGGAACCGCTGGAAGGCAGATCGAGACCGGCGAGCAGCGACAGCAGCGTTGATTTTCCGGAGCCGGAAACACCGACAATGGCAATGGTCTCGGATTGCCCGGCGCGAAAATTGATACTATCGAGTACTCTTAACGGCCCGTCGGGGGTCGCATATTGCTTGGAAATATTATCGACAATGATGGCAGCAGTGCGTGCGTGTGTTTCCATAGTCTCATTATGTCTCATCACGCTGGTGAGCCCACCAGCGCTGGCTGGAAATCAGGTAATTCTCATTGTCGGTGACAGTCTCAGCGCGGGTTACGGCATTGGGCTCGATCGCAGTTGGCCCGCGCTCCTGCAGCAACGTCTTGCCGAGCACGGTTATCCTCACCGGGTAGAGAACGCGAGTATCAGCGGCGAGACGACGCAGGGCGGGATCACGCGCCTCGGTCGCTTGCTCGAACGGCACCGGCCGCAGCTCGTTATCGTTGAGCTCGGTGCCAACGATGGCTTGCGCGGGATCCCGATCCCGGAGGCGGAACGCAATCTGCGGCGAATGATTGCGATGATGGATGAACACGGGATTGATACCTTGCTGTTCGAAATGCGGATCCCGCCGAATTATGGTCCGGTGTACGCCGCCCGGTTCGAGGACATGTACGACCGACTTGCCGATCTCGATGATGTACGCCTCGTGCCATTTTTCCTTGACGGAGTCGTATTGAACCGGTCGCTGATGCAAAATGACGGCCTGCATCCGAATGCCGACGCGCAGCCGGTCATACTGAACAATGTCTGGGATTACATCGAAGATGAACTGTGAACCTGTCACCCTGGAGGTGGGCGCGTGAATTTCTGCAGCCATTGCGGCTCCGCCGAGCTCAGCTGGATAGTCCCGCCGGGTGACAATCGTCCGCGTCACGTGTGTCCGCAATGCAATTCGATTTTCTACGACAACCCGAAGATTGTCGCCGGATGTATTCCGCACTGGGAAGACAAGGTCTTGCTTTGCCGCCGTGCAATCGAACCGCGACACGGCTACTGGACGCTGCCGGCAGGTTTCATGGAAAACGCCGAAACAACGCTCGAGGCTGCTATCCGTGAAACACTCGAAGAAGCAAACGCGAGAGTCGACGTGCACGATCTCTACACCGTGTTCAACATTCCGCACACCAATCAGGTGTATATGATGTTCCGTGGGCAGTTACGGGATCTGGATTTCTCGCCGGGAGAGGAGAGTCTTGAGTGTGCGTTGTATGCCGAACACGAAATCCCGTGGGACGAGCTTGCGTTTCCGACGATCGTGCACACGCTGAAGTTTTACTTTGAAGACCGCAAGCACGGTGATTTCAGGCTGCGGTCCGGCGACATCGTGCGCGACCGCAACCGGGCGGTATTTGCTTTGCGGAGGACGTAAGCCCGGTCCTGATGTGCGTGCGAGGCGCGTGGCTCAGCGCTTCATCGAATCGAAAAATTCCGCGTTGTTCTTTGTCGCCTTTAGACGTTCGAGCAGGAATTCCATTGCCGCGATTTCGTCCATCGGATGGAGTAGTTTGCGCAGGATCCAGATTTTCTGTAATTCGTCTGCTTTCGTCAGGCGTTCTTCGCGTCGTGTGCCGGACCGGTTGATATTCACCGCAGGGAAAATCCGCTTCTCCGCGATCTTGCGATCGAGGTGGATTTCCATGTTGCCCGTACCCTTGAATTCTTCGTAGATAACGTCGTCCATACGTGAACCCGTATCGACGAGCGCGGTGGCGATGATAGTCAGGCTGCCGCCTTCCTCCACGTTACGTGCAGCACCGAAAAACCGCTTCGGACGTTGCAGCGCGTTCGCGTCCACACCACCGGTGAGTACTTTGCCGGACGATGGCACAACCGTGTTGTAGGCACGGGCGAGACGTGTGATGGAATCGAGCAGGATGACGACGTCGCGTTTGTGTTCCACCAGCCGCTTGGCTTTTTCAATGACCATCTCCGCAACTTGAACGTGCCGGCTTGCAGGTTCGTCAAACGTACTGCTGATCACTTCGCCATTGACCGCGCGTTGCATCTCGGTCACTTCTTCCGGTCGTTCATCGATTAGCAGCACGATGAAGTAGCACTCCGGGTTGTTCGCTTCCATCGAGTGCACGATGCTTTCGAGCATCATCGTCTTACCAGCTTTCGGCGGCGAGATAACAAGTCCGCGTTGGCCTTTGCCGATGGGAGCCGTGAGATCGATAACGCGTGGGGTCAGGTCTTCGGTGCTGCCGTTGCCGAGCTCAAGTGTGAGTCTTTCGTCAGCAAACAGTGGAGTGAGGTTTTCGAACAAAACCTTGTTCTTCGCGTTCTCCGGCGGTTCGAAATTGATCTCGCCAACCTTCAGCAGCGCGAAGTAGCGTTCGCCGTCCTTTGGTGGCCGGATCTTGCCGGAGATAGTGTCGCCCGTGCGCAGGTTGAAACGGCGGATCTGACTGGGTGATACGTAGATGTCGTCCGGGCCCGCGAGGTAGGAACAATCTGACGAGCGGAGAAAACCGAACCCGTCCTGCAGGATTTCAAGTACCCCGTCACCGTAAATGTCTTCGCCTTTCTTTGCGTGTGCCTTCAGGATGCCGAAGATAACGTCTTGTTTGCGCGAACGGCCAACGCCGTCGAGCCCCATTTCGTCGGCAATTTCGACGAGTTCAGAAGCAGGTTTTTGCTTGAGGTCGGTTAAGTTCATCGTTAGGCGTTCAGTGCTGTTGCCACGCGCGAAAGGGGCGCATGGGGGTTTACGGAAGTGAGTTGTTTTGGGAGCGGGGTACGCGCGTGGAAAGATTATTGTTCAGCGCGTGGATAAGAACATAGCACGCGTTTACTGCGCCGTCCAGCAATTATCCAGGCCGGAAAAAGCGGTGGCGCAGCAGTGCGTGAAAGCGTCCGGGTGGGGTCAGATGTTGCCGTCGATGAAAGCGGTCAACTGTGATTTCGACAGGGCGCCGACATGCGTCGCAACGACGTTGCCATCTTTGAATAACATCAGCGTCGGCACACCGCGGATGCCGTATTTCGTCGACGTGCCCTGGTTGGAATCGACGTCCAGTTTCGCGATCGTAAGCTTCTCGTCGTAATCACCCGAAACCTCTTCGAGGATTGGCGCGATCATCTTGCACGGTCCGCACCATTCAGCCCAGTAGTCGACAAGCACGGGCTTTGTCGATTGCAGAACGTCGGAATCAAACGAATCATCGGTGACTGAAACTATGTTATCGCTCATGGAATGCTGCAGCTCCTGCTGTGAATGATGAGTGCATTTTGGGCCGATCCAATCGGCGATTGCAACCGCAAACCGTGACGTTGCCCGGACCGATTCGCGGGGTGCATTCACGGCGCGGGAAGCTGTCAGGCCAGTCGCGCTTTCAGCCACGCTGCGATGTCCGCGATTTCCGCGGCCGAGACGGCGTGTTCCATCGGGTAGGAGCGATACGTGACGGCATATCCCGCGGTACGCAGGGTCTCAGCGGCGTGTTTGCCCAATATTTCGGGTACGAGCGGATCCCGGGTGCCGTGGGCGATGAGAATTGGCGTGGCCTGCTGTGCCGGCGCGGCTTCGGCCGCGAGGCTCTCAGCCAGAGGCAGGTAGGTCGATAATGCCAGGATGCCGCCGAGCGTGTGGCCGTAACGCAGGCCGAGGTGGAACGCGATGGCGCCGCCCTGCGAAAACCCCGCGAGCACGATTCGTCGACTGTCGATACCGGCCGCGATCTCGTCGTCAAGCAGGCGCTGCACGTGATGTGCGGATTCCCGGATTCCGCTGGCGTCGACTTTTCGCTCGAGCCCCTGATCGGCAATGTCATACCAGCCGCGCATTTCCATCCCGCCGTTGATTGAAATCGGTCGGATCGGGGCATGGGGAAACAAAAACCGGATCCGGTGGGCGGGTGGCAGCCCGAGTTCCGGCACGATGGGTTCGAAATCATGGCCGTCCGCACCGAGACCATGCAACCAGATTACCGACGCATCGGCGGCAGCGGCGGGTTCGAGCCGCACGACCTGTAAGGGTGTGTCCATCGTTTCTCCGAAGTTGTTTCACAGATAGGAAATGGTGGGTTTAGGTCGTATTATAAAACGCTCCGGCGTTAACCGGCGCGCCCGCCGACACGCGGCGTGATCGATGCCGGAGCCGCGCCGACAATCAAGCAAGAAACTGATGATCAGATTACTCACAACGTTCCGAATCGGCCTCGCGTGCTGCCTGCTTGCACTCGTCGTGTTGTCGTTGACAGCGTGCGGCCAGAAGGGTGACCTCTATCTTCCCGACCGGTCGGCGCGGTATTCGTCCCCGGCCGGACACTAGGCATGTTCCATTACGAAGCCGATCGACTGTGCGTCGAGGGGGTTGCCGTGGCGGCGATTGCGGATGCCTGTGGCACGCCGACATTCGTCTACTCGCGCGCGAAGATCGAATCGAACTACCGCGAATACGCGGCGGGTTTTGGCCAGCGTGCGCATGAAGTCTGTTATGCCGTCAAAGCCAATGGCAACCTCGCCGTACTCGACGTTCTTGCACGACTCGGATCCGCATTCGACATCGTCTCGGTTGGCGAACTGGAGCGCGTGCGCGCGGCAGGTGGCGAACTCGCGACCGTTACATTCGCCGGCGTGGGCAAGTCGCGGGCGGAAATCGATCAGGCGCTGGCCGCCGGTATTGGCTGTTTCAACGTCGAGTCGGCGTTCGAGCTTGAACTCATCTCCGCTGCGGCGGTTGCGCTCGGGCGCGACGCGCCGATCGCGCTGCGCGTGAATCCGGATGTTGATGCAAACACGCACCCGTATATTTCAACCGGGTTGAGCGAAAACAAGTTCGGTATTCCGATGGCGGATGCCGTGGCGCTGTATCGCCATGCAGCCACACTGCCGGGAGTGCGAATTACCGGGGTGGCCTGTCATATCGGATCGCAATTGACTTCGATCACGCCGATAGTTGATGCAGCTGCCCGCGTGATGGCTTTGGTGGAACAACTCGCGACCGAGGGCATCACCGTTGAACACATCGATATCGGCGGTGGGCTCGGCATTGCTTACGGCGCCGCCGCACCGCCACGAATCGCCGATTATGTCGCGGCTATCTGTCGCGCCATCCCCGAGCCTTACCGCGTAATCATCGAACCCGGCCGTTCGATAGTCGGCGACGCAGGCTTGTTGCTCACCCGTGTGCAGCAGGTGAAAACAACGCCGGCGAAATCATTTGCGATTTGCGACGCGGCCATGACGGAATTGATTCGGCCGGCGCTGTACCAGGCGCACCATCCGATCGTGGCGGAGCGACGCGGTGGCACCGCGCGCCGCGTCGACGTCGTCGGCCCGGTGTGTGAGACCGCGGACTTCCTTGGCCGCGATCGTGAACTCGCGGTCGGTTCCGGCGACTTGCTCGCGGTTGCCGATTGCGGCGCCTATGCCGCGGTCATGGCGTCTAATTACAACGCGCGTCCGCGACCGGCAGAGGTCCTCGTCGATGGCGACGACGTGCACGTTTGCCGCGAGCGTGAGTCGGTCGCCGCCTTGTTCGCGGGCGAGCACCGGCTACCCTGATCGGGAACGCACCAATGCGGAGCGTCTCCGGCCAGAACGCACCGTAATGATGCAAGTATTCTTGAGCGCGGATCCTGAATGCGCACCAAAATGGCGGTATAGTGCGCCGCTTAGCTGCAGACACTTTTTTACGCACGCGCCGGGGGCGCGCCGCACGAACGCCTGAGCCATCATCAAGCGACGATCGCAATGTCCGGAGAGGAAACCACGATGTCCGTTGAGAAAATACTGAAACTAATCAAAGACGAAGAAGTACGCTTCGTCGATTTGCGCTTCACCGATACGAAAGGCAAGGAACAGCACGTCACGATCCCTTCGCATCAGTGCGACGACGAATTGCTCGAAGACGGCAAGATGTTCGACGGCTCGTCGATCGCCGGCTGGAAGGGCATCAACGAGTCCGACATGATCCTGATGCCGGATACCGAAACGGGGGTCATCGATCCGTTTTTCGAAGAACGCACCCTGAACCTGCGGTGCGACGTTGTCGAACCGACAACCGGTCTTGGCTACGAACGTTGCCCGCGGTCGCTCGCGAAACGCGCCGAAGCGTATCTGAATGCCACCGGCGTCGGCGACACGGCCTATTTCGGGCCGGAACCGGAATTTTTCGTTTTCGACGACGTGCGCTGGAATGTCGAGATGCGCGGCGCATTTTTCGAAGTCGATTCGGACGAGAGTTCATGGAACTCCGAGAAAGTTTTCGAAGACGGCAACATCGGCCATCGGCCCGGAGTCAAAGGCGGTTATTTCCCGGTGCCACCGGTCGATTCCCTGCAGGATTTGCGTTCCGCCATGTGCCTGGTGATGGAAGACATGGGCTTGCCGGTGGAGGTTCACCACCACGAAGTTGCCACCGCGGGACAGTGCGAAATCGGTACCCGGTTCGATACTCTGGTTAAACGTGCCGATACGCTGCAGATCCTGAAGTACGTCGTCCACAACGTGGCGCATACGTTCGGCAAAACGGCGACGTTCATGCCGAAACCGCTGGTTGGTGACAATGGCAATGGCATGCACGTGCATCAGTCCATCTCGAAGGGCGGCGAGAACATTTTCGCCGGTGACGGCTACGGCGGATTATCGCAAAGCGCGCTGCACTACATCGGCGGAATCATCAAACACGCACGCGCGCTCAACGCCTTTACGAACGCCTCTACGAACAGCTACAAACGCCTCGTACCCGGCTTTGAAGCACCCGCCTTGCTGGCCTATTCGGCCCGCAACCGCTCTGCTTCCATTCGTATTCCGTGGGTGTCGAGTCCGAAAGCGCGGCGCATCGAAGTGCGTTTCCCGGACTCCACCGGCAATCCCTATTTCGCGTTTACGGCAATGATGATGGCTGGCCTCGACGGGATCCTTAACAAGATCGATCCGGGCTCGGCGATGGACAAGGATCTCTACGATTTGAGCCCGGAGGAAGAGAAAGGCATTCCAACCGTGTGCCATTCGCTCGATCAGGCGTTAGCGGCGCTCGATGCCGATCGCGATTTCCTCACAGCCGGGGGCGTGTTTTCCGATGATTGTATCGACGCCTACATCAGGCTGAAGATGGAAGATGTGACCATGCTGAGAATGTCGACCCATCCGGTCGAATACGACCTGTATTACAGCGTCTGAGGCACGACATGTACGACCGCGCGTCCCGGTTTGCCGGGGCGCGCGGCACTTGTCCCTGCCGGGGCGCTTGACTATGCTCGAACGCATGCGCCGATTTAGCCTGCTGATTTTTCTTGCCCTGCTCTGGGCGCCGCACCTGTCTGCGGAAATCTACCGCTGGACCGACGACGCCGGTAATGTGGTTTTTTCCGACACACCGAGGCCCGGTGCCGAAGTCGTGGAGCTTTCGGAACCCACTATCGTGCCCGCCATAACGCCGCCGGCCGACCCCGGCAATGCGCAAGCTCGAGCGGTGGCACGTCCCTATGAAACGCTCGAAATTGCGCGTCCGGCGCACGAGGCGACGCTGCGGAACACCCGTACGGTCAACGTGGCGATAACGCTTAGCCCGCGTCTGCAGACGCAGTTTGGCCATCGCCTGCAATTGCGCTTCGACGGCCAGATCGTGGCGCCAGCGGCCACACGCACTGCGTTTACGCTCACGGATGTCGAGCGTGGTGCACATTCCTTGCAGGCCGAAATTGTCACCGCCGACGGCAATGTACTCGAGCAGTCACCCGTCAGCCAGTTCTTCCTTCACCAACCCTCCGTCGCCGGCCAGGCGCGCTGATTGCAGCGAGCCGGAGCCGGGTCATCCAATCTGGCCCGAATCTTGCGACGATGCTTCCCGGCTAGGAGACGCGTTGCCGGCGGTCTGTTTTGATCGCTCCGTTTTGGCGCCTATCGGCCAATAATTGCAGCCTCCCAAGCAGGAAGACGACGCCGCCGTGAACGACAAGGAATCCAATATGCACCATAATGGTGCGCAATGACTACGCAATTCGATCCGATCTCCGCAGATTCCGGAAGCCTCGTTGAGGCGCTCGCCACCGCCATCGTGGTGGTCGACGAACAGCTTTGTGTGGAATCCGTGAACGCGGCGGCCGAGTCCCTGCTAGCGCTGAGCGCAGCGAAGTTTGCCGGGCGCAAACTCGACGAGGCGTTTGCCGATGGTAGCGAACTCGCGGCGCTGATCGCGCGTGTGCTCGATGATCCGCGCACCTATACCGAGCGCGACCTGGAACTGGTGTTGCAGAACGTGCAGACGATCGTTGTCGATTGCACCGTCTCGCCCTGGGTATCGCGTGAACACGGCGAAACCCGCGTGATCATCGAGCTTGCCAGCGTCGAACGCCATCAGCGGATTCAGCTGGAAGAGAACATGCTGGCACAGAACCAGGTGACGACTGCACTGATGCGCGGCTTTGCGCATGAAGTCAAAAACCCGCTCGGCGGTATCCGCGGCGCGGCGCAGTTGCTCGAACGTAAACTCGAGGATCAGGCGCAGGCGGAATATACGCAAATCATCATCGGTGAGGCCGACCGCCTGCGCGCCCTTGTCGACAGTATGCTCGGTCCGCCCGAGGCGCCCCGTAAAGAGCACGTGAATATCCACGAGGTGCTCGAACATGTGGCCCAGTTGGTAACCGTTGAGCACACCTGTGGCGTACGTATTGTGCGCGACTACGACCCAAGCCTGCCGGAGTTCGAAGGCGATCGAAATCAACTCGTACAGGCATTCCTCAATCTCGTCCGCAACGCCGCACGTGCAATCGACAATGACGGCGAAATCCGCTTGCGCACCCGCGCCCAGCGAAAATTCAATATCGGTGAAAACGTTCATCGACTCGTCGCCCGTATCGACGTGATAGATACCGGCCCCGGCGTACCCGAGGAGCTTGGTGAAAGCATTTTCTACCCCATGGTGTCGGGCCACGCCGACGGCACCGGCCTCGGTTTGCCGCTCGCGCAAGCGATGGTTAACCGGCAAGGCGGATTAATCGCATTTAACAGTGAGCCGGGACATACGGAATTCAACGTATGGTTACCGCTTGGAGCAGGACGATGACGCATCACCAACATGAAGTCTGGATCGTGGACGACGATCACGCGATTCGCTGGGTGCTGGAACGGGCACTTGCTCAGGCAGAAATCAAAACGCGCAGTTTCGACGAGGCTGACAAAGTGGTCGCGCGGCTGCGTAACACTATCCCGGACGCGATCGTTACCGACATCCGGATGCCCGGTACGGACGGTCTTGAACTGCTCGAGCACGTGAACCAGGTGTATCCGGATTTACCGGTGATCATCATGACCGCCTACGCCGACCTCGATCGTGCGGTTGCCGCGTTTCAGGGCGGCGCGTTCGAGTACCTGCCGAAACCGTTCGATGTCGATGACGCGGTGGCCATCGTCCGCCGCGCGGTTGCCAATGCGCCGCAACTCGACACGGCGCCCAGCGCCGAGGCGAGCGACGCACCGGAACCCGATATCATCGGCTCCGCGCCGGCTATGCAGGAAGTGTTCCGCGCTATCGGTCGTCTGTCCAAGTCACATATGACGGTGCTGTTAACCGGTGAATCCGGTACCGGCAAGGAACTCGTTGCCCAGGCCTTGCACCGCCATTCGCCGCGCGCCACGAACCCGTTTATCGCCATCAATACGGCGGCGATTCCCAGCGAGCTGCTGGAATCCGAATTATTCGGTCATGAAAAAGGCGCGTTTACCGGCGCAACGTCGCAGCGCCTCGGACGCTTCGAACAGGCGCACACCGGCACCCTGTTTCTCGACGAGATTGGCGACATGCCCGCCGCGCTACAAACGCGGTTGTTGCGCGTGCTCGCTGACGGTGAATTCTTCCGCGTCGGTGGTCATCACTCGGTAAAGGTGGATGTTCGTGTCGTCGCTGCTACCCATCAGGACCTCGAAGCACACGTCAAGGCCGGGACATTTCGCGAGGATCTTTACCATCGCCTGAATGTAATTCGACTGCAGTTACCACCATTACGCGATCGCATTGAGGATGTGCTGGAACTCGCCGAGCATTTTCTCAAGGTAACGGCGACGGAACTCGACATCGAACCGAAGCGCCTGCGCCCACGCGCACTCGAATGCTTTTCGCAATACAGCTGGCCCGGCAACGTGCGGCAACTCGAAAACGTGTGTCGCCGGGCGACAATCATGGCGCCGGCTCAGGAAATCGACCTCGAGGATCTGCCAGCGGAACTGACGAGCGACGCCGCAGGCAAGGTCCGTGATGGCCGCGACGACTGGGAAATGAATCTAAAGAAATGGGCCGAACGGCGCGCAATGGCAGGAGAGTTGCCGATCCTCGATGAGGCGGTGCCGCGTTTCGAACGCATCATGATCCGGGTTGCGCTGGCGCAGACCCGGGGGCGACGTCAGGACGCGGCGAAGTTGCTCGGATGGGGACGCAACACGCTTACGCGCAAAATCAAGGAACTCGACATGGAGATATAGCCGCGGCGCCGATGTCAGTGGGCGAGGGCGCGCGCCGCGTACGGTGCGAAGTACGTGAGTATGCCGTCGGCACCCGCGCGTTTGAAACCACCAAGCGTCTCCAGAACAACGCGGCTTTCATCGAGATACCCTGCCGCGATCGCCGCCATCAGCATCGAGTATTCGCCGCTGACCTGGTACACGAATGTGGGCATCGCGAAAGTGTCTTTGACCCGGCGAATCACGTCGAGGTAGGGCATACCGGGTTTTATCATCACCATGTCCGCGCCCTCGTCAATATCCAGCGCCACTTCCCGCAGGGCTTCATCGCTATTCGCGTAATCCATCTGATAGGTTTGCTTGCCGCTCTTGCCGAGGTTCGCGCCCGAGCCAACCGCGTCGCGGAATGGTCCGTAGAAGGCGGACGAATATTTCGCGGAATAGGCGAGGATGCGCACGTTCCGATGCCCTTCTGCTTCGAGCGCCGTACGGATCGCGCCGACCCGCCCATCCATCATGTCGGACGGCGCAATGATATCGACACCGGCCGCTGCCTGAGACAGCGCCTGCTTTACGAGAACGTCGAGCGAGCGGTCGTTATCGACGTATCCGTTCGCATCGAGGACGCCGTCGTGACCATGTGTGGTAAACGGATCGAGCGCCACATCGGTGATTACGCCGAGTTCGGGCGTGCTCGCCTTGATCGCCGCGATCGCTCGTTGGGCGAGGCCATCCGGATTGAACGCCTCGCGCCCATCTGCCGATTTCGCAGCGGCCGGCGTTACCGGAAACAGCGCAACGGCCGGAATGCCGATCGCGAAAAGCTCGCGCGCGTGCTCCACGAGCAGGTCGATACTCAGACGTTCCACCCCGGGCATGCTCGCGACCGCTTCGCGTTCACCGTTGCCTTCACGGACGAACAGCGGGCAGATCAGATCATCGACCGTAAGTGTGGTTTCGCGCATCAGCCGGCGCGTGAATGCGTCAGCGCGCATGCGCCGGGGGCGCACGGCGGGGAATTTACCTCGGGTGTACGACATGTTGTGCTCTCACCGGTTCCAGGATCAATCATTGACCGCGCGTCGACTACCCGGCCCGCGGTCGACGCTAAATGCAATATTTCAGGGCCGGGCTCGCAAGTGCCCGTTCACTACGGCGCCACATTCACGCCCGCCGCTTGCGGCATCTGCGCGCACTGTTGTTCCACCCATGCCGCGGCCACTGCGGTCAGCTCTGCGGCGCTCCGGCCTTCAACGTGCAGCGGTTCGCCGATCTTCAATTCTATCGTGCCGCTGTACTTGTGTACCGCGTTGCGCGACCAGTACACCCCGGCATTATGGGCAACCGGTACCAGCGGACACTTCGCCCGCAGCGCGAGCGCAGCAGCGCTTGGTGCATACGGCCGCTGTTCGCCGGGACGCGTGCGGGTTCCTTCGGGAAACAACAGTACGCACCAGCCGTCGGCGATGCGTTCACCACCGATGCGTAGAACCTGGCGCAGCGCTTTTGCCGGGGCCGCGCGATCGATCGCGATCGGGTTCAGGCTTGCGAGTCCCCAGCCAAAAAAAGGCACGATCAAGAGCTCTCGCTTTACAACCTGAACCTGCGGCGGAAACACGAACTGTAAAGCGATCGTTTCCCAGGCAGATTGATGCTTGCAGAAAATCACGCATGGCTCGCTCGGGATATGTTCGCGGCCTTCGATCCGGGCATCGAGACCGCAACAGATTTTGAGCCACCACAGTGCGAATGCCGACCAGCGCGTGATAATCGCATAACGAACCCTGCGCTTGAGCGGCATGACGAAGATACCGATCACGCTGAACAGCACCGTGACGGGGAACAGGCCAAGATAAAAAATGATTGACCGCAGTGTCGTCATTCAGGCCGCGCGCTCCAGCCCCGCAACCGCGGCGGCGAGATTATCGTAGACTCTGACTTCAGGTGTGTGGTGAAGTTTGTTCAGTGTTTGCTCACCGTGTCCGGTGCGCACGAGAACGGGCGTTGCGCCGACCGCCGCGCCGGCCGCGAGATCGGTTTCGCGATCACCGATCAGGATTGCGCTGCCGAGATCCGTGTCCAGCCGTCGAGCGAGGTCGGTCAACATACCGGGCAGCGGCTTGCGACAGCTGCAGGCGTCGTTGGGTCCGTGCGGGCAGAAGTAGATGGCCTCTATGCGGCCGCCGAAGCGCGCGACTTCACGCAGCATTTTCGCATGTATGCGGTTCAGCGTTGCGATATCGAACAAGCCGCGGGCGAGGCCGGACTGGTTGGAAATGACGACCACCCGGTAGCCTTTCTGATTCGCCGCGGCCACGGCTTCGAGACTGCCGGGGATTGGAATCCACTCTTCAGGCGATTTGATGAACGCGTCCGAATCTTCGTTGATGACCCCGTCGCGATCGAGTATCAACAAACGCATTCCAACGACCGCCGAACTTAATCGTTCAGGCGCGCGACGTCGGCCACGCGGGTAAATGAATCGTGAATCCGGCGCAACAGGCTGATCCGGTTCGCGCGCAGCTTCGCGTCCTTGCACATCACCATGACGTCATCGAAAAAACTGTTCACCGGCTCATGCAGTTCCGCGAGCAGGCTCAGGTAGGCCGTGTAATCGCGTTGCCCGAGCAGGCGCGCGCCCTCATCCGCAATTGCTTCGATGCGATCGACGAGCGTGATCTCCGCCGCTTCACGCAAGAGACCGGCATCGAGCGTCGCTTCGTTGTCACCGGCCTTTTTCAGAATATTCGCGATGCGCTTGTTCGCCCCCGCGAGTGATTCCGCCGCCGGTAAGGCCCGGAATGCCATGACGGCATCAATCCTGCGCGCGATATCCGCAAGCTCGTCCGGGCGCACGGCAAGTACCGCTTCGACGACAGAACCCGGCACTTTGCGTTCGGCGAAATACCCGCGCAGGCGGTCGAGCATGAATTTGTGTACCGCCTCGGCAACGCCCTCGGTGGCGACGACGTTCGCGTAACTGTCGCAGGCTTGCGCGAGTGCCTCGTCGAAGCTAACCGTCGCGTCCGACTCTATCGCGATGCGGATGCACCCGAGCGCGGCGCGCCGCAAGGCGTACGGATCCTTGTCGCCGGTGGGCGCACCGCCGATCGCGAAGATCCCGACGAGCGTATCGAGCTTGTCCGCGAACGCGACGCAGCGCGCGGTGGCGGTACTGCCAATCGCATCGCCGGCGA
Source organism: Gammaproteobacteria bacterium (assembly GCA_965216305.1). Lineage (GTDB taxonomy): Bacteria > Pseudomonadota > Gammaproteobacteria > UBA11873. The sequence goes on from OZ244144.1 coordinate 296,552, forward strand.
AACGCGGGTAATAGAATTCGCGCAGCGCCCCGGTAACCGCATCTGTCTCACCATCATGAGCGGCGTAATAGCTGCCCATAACGCCCTGTAGCTCGGGGAACTCGCCTACCATGTCGGTCACGAGATCGCAGCGCGACAGCTGCGCGGTGCGGGCGCAGTCGTCCGGCGTCGCATCGAATCGGGGGGCCAGCGCAATCGCGAGTTGCGCGACGCGCATGGTCTTGTCGCGCAAGCTGCCGAGGCGCTTCTCGAACACGATACCGTCGAGCCGCTCGAGACGTTGCTCGAGGCGAAACTTGCGATCCGCGTCCCAGAAGAACGCGGCGTCGCTGAGGCGCGGACGGATGACCCGCTCGTTACCACGCTGCACGGCGTCCGGCTCGAGACTGTCTATATTGCTGATCGTGATGAAGTGGTTCACGAGTGCACCGTCGTTTGACGCGACCGGAAAATACTTCTGGTGATCCTGCATGCTCGCGATCAGCACTTCGGGCGGCAGTTGCAGGAAATGCTCGTCGAACGAGCCGGTTACGGCTACCGGCCATTCCACCAGCGCTGTGACCTCGTCGAGCAGTTCGTCATTGATGAGCGCCTTAGCCCCGAGTGCCGCTGCCGCGCCGGTGGCGAGTTCGTGGATGCGTTCGCGGCGCAGGCCGAACTCGGGCATTACGTGGCCGTCGCGCTCGAGTTGCTCCCGGTAATCCGACGCGTGCCCGAGCGATATGTCGCCCCGGGTATGAAAACGGTGTCCGCGTGTCGTCGTGCCGCTGGTAATGCCGAGCAGGTCTGCGGTAATCGCAACGTCCCCGAGCATCAGCACCACCCAGTGGACCGGGCGGACGAATTCCACCTCGCCATCGCCCCAGCGCATCGGTTTCGGAACCGGCAGCGCTGCCAGTGCGCTGGCGACAATGGCGGGGACCAGGGCGGCAGTGTCCTGGCCCGGGATTTCGGCGTTGTAACTGAGCCATTCGCCCTTGTCCGTCGTGAGCCGGCCCAGTGATTCGACGTCCGTGCCACACGAGGCCGCAAAACCCAGCGCCGCTTTTGTCGGCTTGCCGTGTGCATCGAATGCGGCGTTCACAGCCGGGCCGCGCCGCTCGACGAGTTGGTCCGCCTGCCTGATCGCGAGGTCTTCGACGATGACCGCGAGCCGACGCGGTGTCGCCAGCGCCGACGCCGCGCCGTGCGGCAGGTTCGCACTATCGAGGCCGCGTTCAATTTCGCGCCGAAAGATTTCTGACAGTAATCGCAGTGATTTCGGCGGTAACTCTTCGGTACCGATCTCAACCAGAAACGTTTGTGCGTCGCTCATGACAATGCCCCTGCTGCCGCGGTCGCGGTAACGAGGGGAAAACCGAGCGCTTCGCGCGCGGCGTAATACGCCTCGGCGATCGCCCGCGCGAGCGTGCGCACACGCAGGATGTAGCGCTGTCGCTCGGTAACGGAGATCGCGTGTCGTGCGTCGAGCAGATTGAACGTATGGGATGCCTGAACCATCATTTCGTAGGCTGGCAGCGGCAGGCCGAGTTCAATCAGGCGCCCGGCCTCAATCTCGCAATCGTTGAAGCGGCGGAACAGGATCTCGGTGTCTGCGTGCTCGAAATTGAATGCGGACATCTCGACTTCGTTCTGGCGGTAGATGTCGCCGTATGTCACGCGGTCTTCGCCGCTGTCCGACCAGACGAGGTCGTACACGGAATCAACACCCTGCAGGTACATCGCGATGCGTTCGAGTCCGTAGGTGATCTCTCCCGACACCGGCCGGCAATCGAGGCCGCCGACCTGCTGGAAGTACGTGAACTGGGTAATTTCCATGCCATTGAGCCATACCTCCCAGCCTATGCCCCATGCGCCGAGCGTGGGCGATTCCCAGTTGTCTTCAACGAAGCGCACATCGTGAACGAGCGTATCGATGCCAAGTGCGTTGAGCGATTCCAGGTATAAGTCCTGCAGGTCCGGCGGCGAGGGTTTAAGCAAAACCTGGAACTGAAAGTAATGCTGCAGGCGGTTCGGGTTCTCACCGTAACGGCCGTCGGTCGGGCGCCGTGACGGCTGGACGTACGCGGCGCGCCACGGTTCGGGTCCTACCGCGCGCAGAAACGTGGCCGGATGAAACGTGCCGGCACCCATTTCCATGTCGTAGGGCTGCACGACGACGCAGCCTTTCGCACTCCAGAACGTCTGCAGGTGGAATATCAGGGCCTGGAATGACGTTGCCGGTGAGCCCGGGGTGATTTCTTTGTGAGCCATGCGTTGTGAGCAGGTTTGAGGAGCGGCGCAGTATATCGCTCAGGCGTGGCCGTGCCTATGCGGCGACCGGTATGCGCGAGCCTAAAGATCGTCCCGACCGCGTCGATAGCGGGAGTATGCAAATGATCGACAACCATCTCGCCGATACGGCGCCCTGGCGGGCACTGCTGACGAAAGCCCAGTTCGTCGCCCGGGTTGAATTGCATGGGCTTGTCGAGGAGTATCTCGTTGGCGTCCTGTTCCGCACTTCGATCGCCCCGACGTCGATGGCTGCCGGCATAATCGCGGCGCGAGGAGATCGGATCGAACAGCGGCGGGACGCCGATACCTTGCGCGCGATTGGTGATCACTGCCTGATCTATGCCGGCCTGTATCCCGAACATGCGATCGGACACGATGTCCCGCTCGCCGATTTCGTCCGCGTCGGTGCCGCGGCGTATCGCGAGTTTGGCAAGCTGACCGCCGACCCGATGTTCACGCTGCTCGCGGAATGTTATGTCGAAATAATCGGCGTTCTGCACACCTTGCGAGACGTCGAGGATGATGCTGCGTGCATCGACCCGATGAACGCATTCCAGCTGTGGCAGGACACTGGGAGCACGCATGCGTGGCATACATTGCGGCGCCTGACCGATTCACTACCCGTCGCCACCCGCAGCCACGCGCGGCATTAGTACCGCTTACTGCGGCCGGACGCCCTCGGCCGTCGGTTCCTCTTCGATGGGCTTCAGCATGTCGTCGAAACGCTTCTCGAGCATCCGGTTCTTGTAGTCCGGTAACGCGTACACCCAGTTCGCTGCTTTCTCGTTCAGCTGTGCGGCTTCTTCGGCAACTGACGGTTCGTCCTCCGACCCCGCTGCCGCCGATCCGCCGTCTTCATCCGCTTGTCCGTCCTCGCCGCTTGCCGGCGGTTCCGGCGTGACGACGCTCGCGGGATCGAATGCGAATGCGAAACGCACGAAGTGTTCGTCGTCGAGCGCATAACGCGACGCGTTAACGACGAGCCCGTCGAATGTCCGGATCTCCGCCGTCGATACCGGTTCGACGTTCGCGACTCTCGCCGCTGCCGCGACATTCTCGAACTTCACGTCCAGCAGTACCGCGCCGAGGCTCGAAATCACCGAACGGGATTTCGCCGTAAATCCTTCCGGCACGTTCTCGAGGCTGAAAAAGTTATCCGCGGGCTTTTCTTTCGACACCACGATAGCCGAGCCATCGGCGGCTGTAATCGTGACCTTGCGCACGCGTTTGGCGTCGACGTTCACGACATCCGGATCCACCCAGTCCTGTGGCTGCGCGCTCACGTTAAGTTCGCCCTCGACGAGCAATGCGCCGGGCTCGCCCGATTTACGTACGTAGTACTGGCGCGCGTTCAGTTGGCTGCCACTGCGTTCGTTGCCGATTAACAAGGACGCCAGCGTGCTGTCAGCGCCGTCCCGGATCTCGACGAGTGTGGCCTCGCTGTCCGCATTGTCCACATCGGCAACGCCGATTTGCCCATAGCGTTCGGGGTTTGCGGTCTTGCGCTCGACGACGGTCGCATTCGCGATGTTCAATAAGGTGTTTTTCACGTTCGCGAACGTGGCCGGAAAATTATCGCGATTCGCCACGACCCATTCGTCCCGGTTGCGCGAGAGTTCGGTTGTCGCCTCGGCCGAACGAATCGTGACGCCCGCGACGTCATTAATCTGTTCGATAAGGCCGGGATAGAGATTTTCGCTGTGGATGCTCGTGGCCGGCGCCTTCTCACGGCTTGTCTGCCACGCGGTGAGGACGACCACCACGGTGACGAGTGCGATAATGATGTTCCGGGTGTTCATGGCTCGTTATGCACTGTTCTGACGACGCACCCGGACAATACTGAAGCCGATCGCGAAGATCAAAATCAGCAATGGTATGAGACCAATGTTGATAAGTTTCAGTTTCGTGCCGAGCGTTTCGATGTTGCGCTGAAGTTCATGCTGCACGCTGCGTAGTTCCTTGCGTGTTTTCAGCTGCTCCTTCTGGAACAGTTCGATTTCCTTTTTCTGTTCGGGTGAGAGCAGGTAGTCGCCGCTTTCGTCGCGCTGCTGTTGTAGTTCCCGCATTTTCTGCTCCGTCTCCTGCAGCTTCGCCTGCAGGGCGCGCTCGCGGTCGCGGAACTGTGCTTCGGCTTCGCGCCGGATTTCCTGCACTACGACGAATGGCCGCGAATATTCGCCGCGGCTGCGCAGGCCGATGAGGTCGTCGTTGCCGCCGAGATTATCGATCGCGTTAATGAGGAAATCGGCATTGTTCGCGAATGCCTGCGGCATCTGCATGCCAAGAAAGTTTTCGTAACGTACCCAGAACCGATCGGCGAGAACGTCCGTATCGGCGATCACGATGACATTGATCGCTTCGGCCGATTTCGTGACGAAATCCGGGTCTGCCGGAGCGCGTGATTCGGTCTCGTCGAGCGGTCTGCCGTCCGGGTAGGCAGTTTCGACGATCCCGCTGATGCGGGCGCCGATCGTGTAGGGCGTTCCCGACGGTTCGAAATTCTCGAGCAAGGCAGCGGGATCGCGGACGAAGATGATCGCATCGCGTTCAATTTGTCCGGATTGCTCGCCGGTGCCGAACAATCGCGTCATCGTGGTCGTGGCACCCTCGACAGGTTCCAGCGCGCCGGCCGAGCCAACGTTGATGCTGTTCAGTTCGGTGGTGACGAAATCCTCACGATTGAGTCGTTCGCCGCGTAACTGCAGCCACGGCAGGTATTCGACTTCCTGCGGCCCGCGCTCGCTGCGAAACGACACGCGCACCGCAGCGTCGATATCCGTAACGACCTTGTCACGTGCCATCGTCACGCCCCATTGTTTGAATATCGGTTCCAGCGAGGAGCTGATTTCCGGCATCTGCATCGGTGCGTTCGGATCACGGTCCGGCCGGTCTTCCTCGGCAAACGGATCGACGAACACGATGGCGCGACCGCCCTTGAGCACGAACTGGTCGATCGCGTAGAGCAGGTTCGCGGGAAATTCTTTCGGGTGAATCACGATCAACGTATCGATGTTGGCATCGATTTCGCGCGTCTCCATATCGAGCTGCTGCACCTCGTAGATCTCGCGCAACAGCGTGATTACTCCCCATTCGCGGCGGGTTGTGCGTCCCGTTTGTGGATCGGCCACGTCCGACGACACCTGCAGGCCCGAGACGAGTCCGATCACCCGCTTTTTCGGATTTGACAGGTTGTAGACCATCTTTGTGAGTTCATACTCGAGCGCACTCTCGCGCTCCGGGCTCAGTACCGGGATCGGGATTTCGTCATCAATCGAGTTCGTGCCGACGAGTCCGATGAATCCGCGTTCACCGCTGGCGTTCATCGGCACCGGTTCGATGCCGAATCCGACTGCCTGATCTTCGGCCTCCGAAAATGGCTCGGGGTCGATTACTAACAGGCGGATCATGCCGCCGGCGGCGGCTTCATATTCCTCCAGCAGATCACGTACGCGCTTGCCGTACGTGGCGAACTCCGGCACCGCGGCGAATTGTTTCGCGGAAAAGTAGAAGCGCAGTGTTATCGGTTCGTCGATTCCGTGAAGAATATTGCGTGTGCCGGCCGACAGCGTGTGCAGCTTCGCGTCCGTTACATCGAGTCGCAGCCCCGTGAGGGACTGGTTCGCAATGATGTTGATGCCGAGAAACAGCGCGAGCGCAATGATGAGGCCGGTGCCGGTGAGTAATTTCGTGTTCATACGCAGAACCCTCTCAACTGCCTTTCTTGGCTTCGATCGCGAGAATATTCGCGTACAGCCAGAACGCGATCAGCGACCCGAAGAAAATCACGTCGCGAATATCGATAACGCCTTTCAGGATCGAATCGAAATGAGTGAGAAAGCTGAATGAGCTGACTACATTGACTATCGCCTGCGGCGCCCAGGTGCTGAAAAGATCGAGCACGATCGGGAAGCCGGCGAGGGTAAATGCAAAGCAGATGACGAAACTGATCACGAACGCGACGACCTGGTTTTTCGTCAGTGCGGAAATGCACGAGCCGATTGCCAGATAGCCTCCCGCGAGCAGCAGGCTGCCGACATAACCCGCGGCGATTACCGTATTGTCGGGGTTGCCGAGGTAATTGATCGTGAGCCACATCGGAAACGTCAACGCGAGCGCGATCGCGGTGAAACACCACGCCGCGAGAAACTTGCCGACGACGGCTTCAACGAGCGATACCGGTAGCGTCATCAGCAGTTCCAGTGTCCCGGCTTTGCGTTCTTCCGACCACAGGCGCATCGAAATCGCGGGGATCAGCAACGTGTACAACCAGGGGTGGAAGCGAAAGAACGGCTCGAGATCGGCCTGGTTACGCTCGTAGAGGCCGCCGATGTAGAACGTGAAAACCCCGGTCAGCAGGAGAAAAATCACGATGAATACGTACGCTACCGGGGTGGCGAAGTACGCGCCGAATTCGCGTTTCATGATCGTAAGCGTGCGGCTCATGTGCGTGCTTCCTCTGCTGAACTCGCGCCACCCAGCGTTATGGTTCTGAACACCTCGTCGAGGCGGCCCGGTTCGACGAACAATTCGTCAACCGCCCAGTTGTGGTCGCGCACGCACTGGTGCACGGTGCCGATGATCGAGGCATTGTTATCCGGAATCGCGGTCAGCCGGACCGTGCCTGTCGGCGACGCCGACGATTCGACCGCGGCAACACCGGCAAGCGCGCCAATACTGGTGCGGATGTCCGCTTCAAGGTCCGCCGGGATGGTCAGCGTGACGGCGTTGTAGTAGTGCGAATGGGCCGCGAGTTCCGCCGGCGAACCCGAGAACAGCAGGCGGCCTTTCGCGATAATCACCGCGCGCGAGCACACGGCATCGACTTCCTCGAGGATATGTGTGGAGATAATGATCGCCTTCTGCGCGGCCATTTGTTTGATCAACGAGCGAACTTCATGCTTTTGATTCGGATCGAGACCGTCGGTGGGCTCATCGAGGATTAATACCTCGGGGTCGTGGAGGATGGCCTGAGCCAGCCCGACCCGCCGTTTGAAACCCTTCGACAGGGTCTCTATCGGTTGGTGCAGGACGCCCTGCAGATTGATGAGATCGACCGCGCGGTCTATGGCGGCGGATTTCGCGCTGCCGCCGAGGCCGCGAATGTCGGCGATAAACCGCAGAAACGTGGCCGGCGTCATCTCGCCATACGCGGGCGCGCCTTCCGGCAGGTAGCCGATGCGGCTTTTTGCCGCGATGGGAGCGGTCAGGACATCATGACCGCACACGCTGATCGTGCCGTCGGTCGGGGCGAGAAACCCGGTGATCATCTTCATGCTCGTCGACTTGCCGGCGCCGTTCGGACCGAGAAAGCCGAGCACTTCCCCGCGTTCCACTTCGAGATCGATACCGTCGACCGCGACGAGCGCACCAAAGTGCTTGCGCAGATTCTTGACTGTTATCAGCTTATCCATCGTTTGCGCCCTCAAGCGCGAGCCCTGGAATCGTCGGCTCGCCTGTGTACCGCGCGTCATAGCGCAACATTGTTGTTATAGCTCGCGAGTCCGCAGGTGTGCCGGGCATCATCGCCGGCGCTTCGTTTTGCGAGCGGCTGACTGGAACCAGAAGACTCTCGTCCCGCGACGGCCGGCGGGATTCGGCACTGGGTCAGCGGCGGGCAAATGTTCCACACGGGCGTCGATTCGTCAACAGGGTGCGAGACAGTGGCAACTGAATTTAGTTCATCAATGGCGATTATCGTGCGTTCGCGTAACATGAACATGCACTCAACATTTCGGACTTTTGCATGACCATACGTAAATTTGGTGGCGTTGAACCGCGTATCGCGGACTCCGCTTTCATCGACCCGCTTGGCCTCGTGATCGGCGATGTCGAAATCGGCGAGAACGTATTCGTATTGCCGTATGTCGTGATCCGCGGCGACGTCAACAGCATTACCATCGGCAATGAGACGAATATCCAGGATGGCAGCGTTCTCCACGTAAACAGCGACAGCGTGCTCGCCCCCGGCGGCACACCGTTGTCGATCGGCGCGCAGGTCACCATTGGTCACCAGTGCCTCCTGCATGGTTGCGAAATTGGCGATCACTGCCTGATTGGCATGGGGTCGACGGTAATGGACCGGGTGGTCATAGAACGCGACGTCATCATCGGTGCGGGGTCGCTCGTGACCCCGGGCAAACGTCTTGAATCGGGTTTTCTTTACGCCGGCGCGCCGGCGCGCAAGGTGCGACCGCTGAAAGACACCGAAGCCCAATACATTGAATACAGTTACCAGCATTACTGCGAGTTGAAAGAGCGTCACCGCGCGTCGGTCTAGCATCGGCCGGGTGAACCGTGCTGCCGTCGTGACCCGCGCTATCGAATAAGCGCGGCTACGCTCGTATAATCGCGGCCCGCGGCTGAACGAGCTAATGCTGCGTCCGCAACCACGGTATTGCACTATGCGCCATCCACAGGAATTTGATGTCATCGTCGTCGGCGGGGGCCACGCCGGCACCGAGGCCGCACTCGCGAGCGCCCGTATGGGCGCCAGCACCCTGTTGCTGACACAAAGCATCGAGGCGCTTGGACAGATGTCGTGCAATCCGGCCATCGGCGGCATCGGCAAAGGGCATCTCGTACGCGAAATCGACGCCCTGGGCGGCTTCATGGCCCGCGCGGCGGACCACTGCGGGATCCAGTTCCGGCGTCTTAATGCGAGCAAGGGGCCAGCAGTGCGCGCCACCCGCGCGCAGATTGATCGCGGGCTGTATCGGAATTTCGCGCGCGCGGCGCTCGAACACGCGCCGGGTCTGACCCTGTTTCAGCAGGCTGTTGACGACCTCGTCATTGAGCGCGATGCGGTCGCCGGGGTGGTCACGCAGATGGGGCTCGAATTTCGCGCGCGAACGGTAATTCTGACCGTCGGCACGTTCCTCGGCGGTCTCGTGCATGTGGGCGACGCGAATTACGCCGCGGGTCGGGCCGGCGATCCCCCGGCGAATACGCTGGCGGCGCGTTTGCGTGAACGGCCGTTTCGGGTCGGACGGCTGAAAACCGGTACGCCGCCCAGAATTGATGGCGCGACAGTCGATTTTGCCGCGCTCGAGCCGCAGCCGGGCGATGATCCGGCTCCGGTCTTCTCATTTCTCGGTACGCGGGCGGATCACCCACGGCAGGTTAATTGCCACATCACCTATACCAATGAGCGGACGCACGCGGTCATTGCCGGCGCGATCGACCGTTCGCCAATGTTCAACGGCAGCATCGAAGGCGTCGGGCCGCGTTACTGTCCTTCGATTGAAGACAAGGTGACCCGCTTCGCCGATCGTGGCTCGCACCAGATTTTCGTCGAACCCGAAGGGCTGACGACTCACGAGATCTACCCGAACGGTATATCGACGAGCCTGCCGTTCGACGTACAGTACGAGCTCGTGCGCACGATTCGCGGATTCGAGAACGCGCACATCACCCGCCCCGGATACGCCATCGAATACGATTATTTCGATCCGCGTGACCTGAACCCCTGGCTCGAGACGCGGCAACTCAACGGCCTGTATTTCGCCGGGCAAATCAACGGCACCACGGGATATGAGGAGGCGGCGGCCCAGGGCCTGCTGGCCGGGATCAACGCGGCACTGAAGGTCCGCGGGCAGCAACCGTGGTACCCGCGGCGCGACGAAGCCTACATTGGCGTGCTCGTCGATGATCTCGTCACGCGGGGTACGAGCGAACCTTATCGTATGTTTACGAGTCGCGCCGAATACCGCTTGCTGCTACGCGAGGACAACGCGGATCTGCGGCTCACCGCAACCGGCAGGGAACTCGGCCTCGTCGATGATCGCCGCTGGCAGGCATTTTCGACCAAGCGCGAAGCGCTCGAACGCGAACAGCAGCGGCTCGCCGCCACCTGGATGACGCCGCAGCGCGTAGCCGAGGATATCGCCGCAGAGGTTCTTGGCAAGCCCTTGCGCAAGGAACAGAGCCTCGCGGACTTGCTGCGGCGCCCGGAGGTGGATTACGCAACTCTGATGCGACTGCCCGGCGCGGGCCCGGGTGTGAGTGACGCGGAGGTCATCGAGCAGATTGAAATCGCGGCGCGCTACAGCGGTTATCTCGAACGCCAGCGTGACGAAATCGAAAAGCACGAACGCCACGAAAATACCCCGATCCCGGCAGACCTCGACTATGCCGACGTGTACGGTCTGTCGAACGAAATCCGCCAGAAACTCACCGACCACCGTCCGGCGACACTTGGTCAGGCCGCGCGGATCGCCGGGGTGACACCGGCGGCGATTTCCCTGCTGCTCGTTACCCTGAAGAAACGTCAGTTGCTGTTCGCCCGGTCGGCCTGAGCGCGGCGGCCATAGGGTGCCGGCAATGGAACCGCAGCTAGCTGCCGCCGCGGAGGCAGCGGGCCTCGCATTGACACCGGCGCAACTCGAGCAACTGAATGCATACGGCCGCCTCGTCGAAAAGTGGAATCGCGTCGTAAATCTGGTCGGTCCCGGGTCGCTCGACGCCATCGTGCGCGCCCATCTCGGCGATTGCCTGGCCGCTATTCCGTTCATTGACGGCCCGCGGATCGCGGATATTGGTTCCGGCGCCGGCCTGCCCGGGCTCGTGATCGCGATCGCGCGACCGCATTACGCCGTCGCGCTGATCGAGAGCCGGCAGCGGAAATGTCGTTTTTTGCGCCAGGCAGCGATTGAACTCGGCTTGCGCAACGTGACGGTCTTCCCTGTGCGCGCGGAACACTGGGAGGCGCCTGATGCCGTCGACGCGGTGACGTGCCGTGGCTACAGTGCACTGGCGAAGTTCTTTAGCGACACACGCTTGCTGCATCGCCCGGGGTTGCGGCTGTATGCAATGAAAGGCGCGATCAACGACGATGAACTCGACGCAGTGGCGGTTGCCCGTGAGTTGATCGATGTCCGCCGTCTGGCAGTACCGGGATGGGAGCACCGTCACCTAGTGACGATCTCGCTCGGCGAGTGAGCGCGGCCGGATGCGCCCGCAGCGCCGCCTGACGGCAGGGCGTCGGGTTGTGCCATAATTGTACGGCTACGGTACGAGCCGCAAATAGAGATCCCGGGTCCCTCACGAACGACGATATGACCAAAGTCATTGCCATTGCGAATCAGAAGGGCGGGGTCGGCAAAACGACCACGAGCGTGAACCTCGCGGCGTCGCTCGCGGCGACGAAACGCCGAGTGTTGCTGATCGATCTCGACCCGCAGGGTAACGCGACGATGGGCAGCGGCGTGAACAAACGCGACATCGAGCGCTCGAGCTATGATGTGTTGATGAACGAGGCGTCGATCGCCGAGTCACTCGTACCCGCGGATAATATCGGCTACGACCTGTTGCCATCCAACGGTGATCTCACCGCCGCCGAAGTTGGCCTCATCGACGAACTCGGACGCGAATTGCGCCTGCGCCAGGCGGTTGATGCGGTCCGCGGCAATTACGGTTACGTGATCATCGATTGCCCGCCGTCCCTGAACATGTTGACGATTAACGCGCTCGTTGCGGCCGACTCCGTAATCATCCCCACGCAATGCGAATATTATGCGCTCGAAGGTCTCTCCGCGTTGCTCGACACGCTGGACAAAATTCGCAAAATCCTCAACCCTAATCTACATATCGAGGGATTCCTGAGAACGATGTACGACCCGCGCAACAACCTTGCAAATCAGGTTTCGCAGCAGTTACTGCAGCATTTCGGCGACAAGGTGTACAAGACGGTGATCCCGCGTAACGTTCGTCTCGCCGAAGCACCGAGCCATGGCCTGCCGGCATTGCTGTATGACAAATCCTCGAGCGGTGCGGTCGCCTACCTTGCGCTCGCTGGCGAAATGCTCCGTCGCGACGAAAACGGCATGGCCGCGGGTTAGGCAGGGGGGACGATGGCAACGAAGAAGCGAGCACTCGGCCGTGGTCTCGACGCCCTGCTTGGCATGGGCGCAGAGCAATCCGCGGCCGCCGGACGCACCGGTGACGAACTGAAATCGATCCCGGTGGATTTGATCCAGCGCGGCCGCTACCAGCCCCGTGTCGATATGAAGTCGGAGGCTTTGCAGGACCTCGCGGATTCGATCAAAGCCCAGGGCGTAATCCAGCCGATCGTGATCCGGGCAATCGATGGTCCGAACCGGTTCGAAATTATCGCCGGCGAGCGGCGCTGGCGCGCTGCCCAATTGGCCGGGCTGCACGAAATTCCCGCGATCGTCCGTGACGCGTCGGACGAAGTGACGGCAAGCGTCGCGCTCATCGAGAACATTCAGCGGGAAAACCTCAATCCGCTTGAAGAGGCGGAAGGTTTCCATCGACTCGTACACGAATTCTCGCTTACGCACGAGGATGTCGCGGAAGCGGTCGGTCGTTCGCGTGCCTCGGTGACGAACCTCCTGCGGCTGCTCGAACTGCATCCGGAAGCGAAAAAGCTGCTGGAGACCGGGGAGCTGGAAATGGGGCATGGTCGCGCGCTGGCGGGACTGCCCACCGCAATGCAGGCGCAGGCGGCGCGTAAAATTGTTGCTGCGGGGATGTCCGTGCGGCAGGCGGAGCGGCTGGTCAAAGAGTTGCGGACTCCGGCGAAAACTCCCGCGGCGCCGGCGACGCCAGTCGACCCTGACGTGCGTCAGCTCGAGGATTCCCTCAGCGGTCGGCTGGGCGCCAGCGTACGGATTCGTCACGGGCGTGGCGGTAAGGGGACGGTTTCGATCTCCTATAATTCGCTCGATGAACTCGACGGCATACTCGAGCACATCAAATAGGCTTGCCGCACTGCGGCAAAAGCGGATACAATTCACGGGTTTTGCGCTTACACAGATTTGGCGTGGACGGCGAGAGACCATCCGGAGCGAATAGCCCCGGAGCGTTACATAAATATTCAAGACGAATAGCGCTTTCGGTAGTGGCCGGTCAGGTTGCTGCCGGCTTGTGTCTCGCCGCAATGCTGACGGTATTCGTCGGCAGCCACTCGGGATATTCGGCCCTGGTCGGAGCGGGTATCGGTATATTGCCGAGCTACTACCTGGCCCTGCGAATGTTCCGTCGCCAGGCGACGACGACGGCCGAGAAAGCGCTGCGCAGTATCTACCTCGGGGAAGGTATCAAGGTAGTTTTTACGGTTGCGCTGTTCATCATTGCAATGCGCCTGCTCGACGTGGACTTGCTCAGCGTCGCCGGCGGGTATTTTGCAACGGTGATCGCCAACTGGGTCGCCGCATTGAGAGCGGATTTAAGCGAATCGCCGCGCACCTGATGCGGGCGGCAACATTAAGTATCGACGCGATTCGAGCGAAAACGAAGACATCATGGCAGCAGGTTCACCGGCTGAGTACATCAGCCACCACATACAGAATTTAACGTTCGGCCAGCGTCACGACGGCACGCTTGGATTTGCCCATTCGGCGCAAGAAGCGGCGGACATGGGCTTCTGGGCGATCCACGTCGACACGATGTTCTGGTCGCTGCTGACCGGCATCATTTTCTGCTGGCTGTTCCGCAAGGCCGCAGTGAATGCCTCGGTGCAGAATCCCGGCCGCCTGCAGACGTTCGTCGAGATGATCTTCGAAATGGTCAGTTCCAGTGTTCGCGACGCCTTTCAGGGCAACAATGCACTGATTGCACCGCTCGCGCTGACGATATTCGTCTGGATTTTCCTGATGAACCTGATGGATCTCGTGCCTGTCGATTTCGTGCCGCAACTAGCAAGCATGATGGGCATCCATTACATGAAGATGGTACCGACGACCGACGTCAACGCGACGTTCGGTATGTCGCTGTCGGTTTTCGGTCTCATGATTTACTACGGCATCAAGGTGAAAGGCATTGGTGGCTTCCTCGGCGAACTCGCTTTTCATCCATTCGGCAAGGCACTGTTGCCCGTCAATCTCGTCCTCGAAACCGTATCTCTTATCGCCAAGCCGCTGTCGCTGTCGCTGCGACTGTTCGGCAATATGTTCGCCGGCGAGCTCGTATTTGTTCTGATTGCGGCGCTGGTGCCGTTTTATCTCCAGTGGGCGTTTTCCGTTCCCTGGGCGATATTTCACATCCTTGTGATCACGCTGCAAGCTTACATTTTCATGATGTTGACGATTGTCTATCTCAGTCAGTCACACGAAGTCCACGACTCGCATTGACGAATTAAACAACAGGAGAGAAGTTATGGAGTCTGTAGTTGCCTTTTCAGCCATCGCCGCTGGTTTGATGGTCGGGCTAGGCGCCCTTGGTGCCGGCGTTGGCATCGGCATTCTGGGGAGCAAGTTTCTTGAAGGCGCCGCGCGTCAGCCGGAACTCGTTCCGATGCTTCAGGCGCGTATGTTCCTGATGCTTGGTCTCACCGACGCCGTGCCGATTATTGCTATCGCATTTGCGGCCCTGATGATGTTCGCGAACCCGTTCCTCGGACAGATCGGATAAAGCCACCGGTAACTAACGGGCCACTGCCATGAATATCAATCTGACATTAATCGGGCAGGCGATTTCGTTCGCGATCTTCGTATGGTTCTGCGTGAAATACGTGTGGCCGCCGATTCTGAAGGCGCTCGAAGAACGTGAAACCCGGATCGCTGATGGTCTTGCCGCAGCCGAGAAAGGTCAGCGCGACCTCGAAAACGCCGGGGAGCGGGTTGAGGAAATCCTGCAGGAAGGGCGCGATAAAGCCCAGGAGTTCGTCAACCAGTCGCAGAAGCGAGCCGATGAGATCGTCGATCTCGCGAAGCAGACCGCCAGCGAGGAAGGCGAACGGATACTCGCCGCGGCACGCGGGCAGATCGACCAGGAACGCAATGAAGCGCGCGAATCACTGCGTAGCGAAGTTGCGGCCCTGGCGCTTGCAGGTGCCGAACAGGTGCTCATGCGTGAAGTCGATGCAACCGCGCACCGCGAAGTACTCGACAAGCTAACCGCGGAAATCTAGGCACGATGCAGGAAAAACTCACGATCGCCCGTCCGTACGCCCACGCCGCATACGGGTTCGCCGCCGAGCACGGCGACGTACCCGCCTGGTCGGCGATGCTGGACGGCCTGGCACAAGCCGTCGTTCACCCGGATCTGGAACCGTTGATCGCTCACCCCCGGGTGACGGACAAGCAGTTGCAGGAAATCCTTGGTGAGATTCTCGGATCGCTGTTGGACGAGAAGCGCGCAAATTTCGTTTCCGCCCTGCTTGAGGCCGAGCGCCTCGAGCTCGCGCCTGAAATCGCGGAATTATTCGAACGCCAGCGAGCGGCGTCCGAGGGTGTTGTCGACGTCCGCGTCGAAAGCGCGTTCGAGCTGAGTGACGCGGAACGCGAGAGTCTCGTGAAAGCAATGCGGGAACGGCTTGGCAAGGACTGCGAGATCACGACCACGGTGAACTCCGATCTGATCGGTGGCGCAGTCATCCGGGTCAGGGATTCCGTGATCGATCTTTCGCTGAAGGGTCGCTTGGCCGCACTCGAGCAACGCCTGACATAAGCGCGCTTTCTAAACACGAATCAAAACATTGACACTTTGTCGTAGAGGACAGCCATGAGTATCAGCGCAACCGAAATCAGCGAACTGATCAAAAAGAAAATCGATGGTCTCGACATCCAAACCGAGGCGCGTACGGAGGGCACAGTCGTCAGCCTGATGGACGGGATCGCCCGCATCCATGGTCTGAGCAACGCCATGCAGGGTGAGATGATCGAGTTTCCCGGCGGCGTATTCGGTCTCGCCCTGAACCTCGAACAGGATTCCGTCGGTGCGGTCATCCTGGGCCAGTACGAACATATCTCCGAGGGAGATACGTGCAAATGTACCGGCCGTATTCTTGAAGTGCCGGTAGGCGAAGGCCTGCTCGGCCGTGTCGTCGATTCGCTCGGCGCACCAATCGACGGCAAGGGCGAAATCGCGTCCAGTCAGTCGGAGCCAATCGAAAAAATCGCCCCGGGCGTCATCCAGCGCCAATCAGTCGACCAGCCGGTGCAGACCGGACTGAAATCCATCGATGCCATGGTGCCGGTGGGACGCGGACAGCGCGAACTCATCATTGGCGACCGCCAGACGGGTAAGACCGCGGTCGCAATCGACGCGATCATCAACCAGAAAGGTACCGGCGTTAAGTGCATTTACGTCGCAATTGGCCAGAAAGCTTCGTCGATCAACACAGTCGTGAAGAAGCTTGAGGAACACGGTGCGATGGATCACACGATCATCGTCGCCGCGAGCGCTTCCGAATCAGCCGCCATGCAGTACATCGCACCGTATTCCGGTTGTGCCATGGGCGAATACTTCCGTGACCGCGGCGAAGACGCGCTGATCGTTTATGACGATCTGACGAAACAGGCCTGGGCTTACCGCCAGGTATCGCTGCTGCTGCGCCGTCCGCCGGGCCGTGAAGCCTACCCGGGTGACGTTTTCTATCTGCATTCGCGCCTGCTCGAACGTGCTGCGCGGGTCAATGCCGAACACGTCGAAAAGATTACGAACGGCGAAGTGAAGGGCCAAACCGGTTCGCTGACTGCCCTGCCGATCATTGAGACGCAGGCGGGTGACGTATCGGCATTCGTACCGACGAACGTGATTTCGATTACCGACGGACAGATTTACCTTGAATCCGATCTGTTCAACGCCGGCTTCCGTCCGGCGATCAACGCTGGCTTGTCGGTGTCGCGTGTCGGTGGCGCCGCACAGACGAAGATCATCAAAAAGCTTGGCGGTGGTATTCGACTCGCGCTTGCGCAGTACCGTGAACTCGCGGCATTCGCGCAGTTCGCATCCGACCTCGACGAGGCGACCCGTCGCCAGCTCGAACGCGGACAACGCGTTATGGAGCTGATGAAGCAGAAACAGTACGCACCGCTGTCGGTGGCTGAGATGGCGGTGAGCCTGTTTGCCGTGGAAAACAACTTTATGGACGATGTTGAACTCGAAAAAGTGGGTGACTTCGAAGCCGCCTTGCACAGCTACATGCGTTCCTCGCATGGATCGCTGATGGATCAGATCAACGAGTCCGGTGATTTCAGCGACGACATCGCGGCCAGCCTGAAATCGGCGGTCGAATCGTTCAAAGCGAACAACACCTGGTAAGGCGCGCTAGAGGGTATTCGTAATGGCTGCGGCGAAAGAAATCCGGACGAAGATTGGAAGCGTAAAGAATACGCAGAAGATCACGAAGGCCATGGAGATGGTCGCTGCGAGCAAGATGCGCAAGGCCCAGGACCGCATGCGAGCGGCCCGTCCATATGCCGACAAGATGCGCAACGTTGTTGCTCACGTCGCGCATGCGAATACGGAGTACAAGCACCCGTTTTTGATCGAACGCGACGTTAAACGGATCGGCGTGATCCTTGTAACAACGGATCGCGGGCTGTGCGGCGGCCTCAATGGCAACCTGTTCCGTACCGCACTGAAGCATTTCAAGGATTGGGAACAGGACGGCAAAGAGCTCGACCTCTGCGTGATCGGCAACAAGGGCATCGCGTTTTTCAATCGGGTGGGCGGCAATATCGTCGGCCAGGCGAACGCGATCGGGGACACTCCTACGCTCGAAGATCTGATCGGTACCGTGCGCATTATGCTCGATGCTTATAACGAAGGCCGGGTTGACCGGATCTATCTGGTCTACAACCAGTTTGTGAATTCGATGACGCAAACCGCCGATGTCGAGCAACTCGTACCCCTGGTTCCGGCCGAAGCGGAAGATATGGGACATCACTGGGATTACATCTACGAGTCCGGCGGCCAGGATGTAATGGAGCAGTTGCTGACACGCTATATCGAATCTCTCGTCTATCAGGGTGTGGTTGAGAATATCGCCTGCGAACAGGCTGCCCGCATGGTTGCGATGAAAGCCGCCTCGGACAACGCCGGCAAACTGATCGACGAGCTGCAGCTCATTTACAACAAGGCACGACAGGCTGCGATTACGCAGGAGCTGTCGGAAATCGTCAGCGGCGCTGCAGCAGTTTAATTTTTGGCAAGACGCAAAACATATTGAGGATCTGAATGATGAGTTCAGGAGACGTGGTACAAGTCATCGGCGCCGTGGTAGACGTCAAATTTCCTACTGACGCTGTGCCCAAAATCTATGATGCGCTCGAAATCGACGACAGCGAGATCGTACTCGAAGTGCAGCAGCAGATCGGCGACGGGGTCGTACGTACGATCGCTCTCGGCACCACCGACGGTCTGCGTCGTGGTATGCGCGTGAAAAATACGGGTGACGGCATCAAGGTGCCGGTCGGGCTGGAAACGCTCGGACGCATCATGAACGTGCTGGGCGACCCCATCGACGAGCGCGGCCCGATTGGCGAAAAAGAACGCATGGTCATCCATCGCGAAGCGCCGAAATTCGTTGAACTCTCACCCACCCAGGAACTGCTCGAAACCGGCATCAAGGTTATCGATCTGATCTGCCCGTTCGCGAAGGGCGGCAAAATCGGCCTGTTCGGTGGCGCCGGTGTCGGCAAGACCGTGAACATGATGGAGCTCATCAATAACATCGCGCGCGAGCACTCGGGCTTGTCCGTGTTCGCCGGGGTTGGTGAACGAACCCGCGAAGGTAACGACTTCTACCACGAAATGCAGGAAGCGGGTGTCGTCAATATCGAAGAGCCGCAGAATTCGAAAGTCGCCATGGTCTATGGCCAGATGAACGAACCGCCGGGCAACCGTCTCCGTGTGGCGCTGACCGGGCTGACGATTGCCGAGAAATTTCGCGACGAAGGCCGCGATGTGCTGTTGTTCATCGATAATATTTACCGTTACACCCTCGCCGGGGTGGAAGTCTCCGCGTTGCTCGGCCGTATGCCGTCCGCGGTGGGTTACCAGCCGACGCTGGCCGAGGAAATGGGCCGACTGCAGGAACGTATTACCTCGACGAAAACCGGATCGATCACCTCGATTCAGGCCGTTTACGTGCCTGCTGACGATTTAACCGACCCAAGTCCGGCAACGACATTTGCTCACCTCGATGCGACGGTCGTGCTGTCCAGGCAGATTGCCGAGCTCGGTATTTACCCGGCGGTTGATCCGCTCGATTCGACGAGCCGGCAGCTCGACCCGCTCGTCGTTGGCCAGGATCATTACGACACGGCGCGCGCGGTGCAGAATACGCTGCAGCGCTACAAGGAACTGCGCGACATCATCGCGATTCTCGGTATGGATGAATTGTCGGAAGAAGACAAACTCAGCGTTTCGCGGGCGCGCAAAATTCAGCGTTTCCTGTCGCAACCGTTCTTCGTGGCGGAAGTGTTCACCGGCAGCCCGGGCAAGTACGTATCGTTGAAAGATACGATTGCGGGGTTCAAGGCGATTGTCGCCGGTGAGTACGATCATCTGCCTGAACAGGCGTTCTACATGGTTGGAACGATCGACGAAGCCGTCGAACAAGCCAAGAAACTCTAGGCGAAGAGGGCGACACCATGCCGATCCATGTCGATATCGTTAGTGCCGAACGCGAAATATTTTCCGGGACTGCGGAGATGGTATTTGCGCCGGCCGTCCTCGGTGAAGTGGGTATCGCACCTGGACATACGCCGTTACTGACCCAACTCGGGCCGGGCGAAGTCCGGGTGAAGTTCGAAGACGGGACGGACAAGGCATTTTTCGTCTCCGGTGGCATGCTCGAAGTTCAGCCCAAGGTTGTGACGATCCTGTCCGATACGGCGGCACGCGCTGAAGATCTTGATGAGGCAGCCGTGCTGAAAGCGAAGGAAGCCGCTGAAGCCGCGCTTGCCAATCGCGAAGGTTCGATTGACTACGCGCTCGCGCGCTCCGAACTCGCCGAAGTGGCTGCGCAGTTGCAGACTATCCAGCGGCTCCGGCGACGTGGCGGCGGTGGACGCGGCTGATCGATAAGCGATCTGAATCCTGCCAACAACGCATCGCGCCACTGGCTTACCCCGCCCGAGCCCTGCCTGGCTCAATTTTCATCCAGGCTTTTATGACGCCGCCCGCCCGGGGCGGCGAGTTTCATTCATTCGATTACGCTCGAGAAGTTCGACGCGCCAGCAATTTGCGCGCGGATTATTTGTGAGCGTGCCGTCCCCACCCTATCATAGCCAGCTGATTAACCGGGATCGCGAACGATGAATCTTACTGTCTGCATTCTGGCTGCCGGTCAGGGTAAACGCATGCACTCCGACCGACCTAAAGTGCTGCACGAAATCGGCGGCAAGTCGCTCGTCGGCCATGTCCTCGACACCGCGCGTGCGTTGACAACGCGTGAGCCCATCGTCGTGTTTGGTCACGGTGGCGATCAATTGCAGGCGGCTTTTGCCGATGCCCCAATCACCTGGATCGAGCAACGAGAGCAGCTTGGTACCGGTCATGCGGTGGGGCAGGCGCTCGATGCGATCCCGCAAGACGGTATGACCTTGATTCTCTACGGCGATGTGCCGCTGTTGCGTGCGGAAACGCTCGAACGTCTGATCGACGCAGCAGCGGACGGCAGCTTCGGTTTGCTGACGGTGAACCTTGATGATCCCGGCGGCTACGGGCGGATCGTGCGCGACACCGCGGGCGAGGTTTGTCGGATCGTTGAACACAAGGATGCGAGCGAGGCGGAACTCGCGATCCGCGAAATCAATACCGGCATCATGGCGATCAACAGTGCCGATCTGCACCGATGGATCCCCGCGCTCGGCAATTCGAATGCACAGGGTGAGTATTATCTGACCGATTGCGTTGCGGCCGCAGCCGCCGATGGGGTGAAAATAGTCAGCGTCCTCGCGGGCAGTGAAGCGGAAGTCACCGGGGTTAATAACCGCCAGCAACTCGCCGCGCTCGAGCGTCGCTACCAGCGTGATTACGCTGATAGCCTGATGGAGCTAGGGGTTATGCTGCGTGATCCCGATCGCATCGATGTGCGGGGTTCGCTCCAGTGCGGCCGCGATGTCGAGATCGACGTCAATGCCGTGTTCATTGGCGACGTCACCCTCGGAGATCGTGTGCACGTTGGCCCGAATTGCGTGATCGAGAACGCGGTGGTTGGCAATGATGTCGAATTCCTGCCGAACTGCGTCATCGAGTCCGCCAGCATCGGAGACGGGTCGCGCGTCGGCCCGTTCGCGCGCGTGCGTCCGGAAACCGTACTCGGTCGATCTGTCCACGTTGGAAACTTTGTCGAAGTGAAAAAATCGCATATTCACGATGGCAGCAAGGTCAACCATCTGAGTTACGTTGGCGACAGCGAAATCGGCAGGAACGTCAATGTTGGCGCCGGCACGATCACGTGTAATTACGATGGCGCGTTCAAGCACAAGACCGTCATTGAAGACGACGTATTCATCGGTTCGGACACGCAGCTTGTTGCGCCCGTTACGATTGGTCGCGGCGCGACCGTGGGAGCGGGTACAACGGTTACCGACGACGTCGGGGCGGACGAACTTGTGATCAGTCGGGTGAAGCAGCGGGCGATTTCCGGCTGGAAGCGGCCGCGCAAGGACAAATCAGGCTGAACGTGGCCCGAATCGTAGAGGACTGACTGGCGGTAGCGGCCAGGTGATTCACTGAGCGGGAATAGAGAGCATGGGCAAGGCAACGGCAGATTTGTACGACGAACACGGCGAGCACTTGCGGGTGCTGGCGCCGATCTTCAACGATTACGGCGGCGTGGCGGAATTCGAAGGCGCCGTCGCAACCCTGAAAGTCCATGAGGACAACTCGCTCGTGAGGGCCGCGCTCGAAGAACCCGGAAACGACAAGGTACTCGTGGTCGACGGCGGCGGTTCAACCCGCTGCGCGCTCGTTGGCGACTTGCTGGCGGCACTGGGCGCAAAAAACGGCTGGGCCGGGGTGGTCGTGTATGGCTGCATCCGTGATTCCGGACCCATTAGCCAGATTGCAATTGGCGTGAAAGCGCTCGCAACGAACCCGCGGAAAAGCGTCAAGAAAGGCGCCGGCGATCGCGACATCGTGGTGCAGTTCGCCGAAACGACGATCGCGCCGGGCGACTACCTTTATGCTGATCGCGACGGGATCGTGATCGCAACGGCAAAACTGTAGATTCCATGGCGGCGTTGATACCCCCTCCCGGTGCGCGTTCGCGAGCAGATTCATGAGCCGCCGTTTTACCGTAGCCTGTGTGCAGAATTCCGCGATTGACGACGTGGCGCACAATCTCGCGGATCTCACCGAACTCGTAAACGACGCAGTCGGCGCCGGCGCCGAATTTGTCTGTCTGCCTGAGTACTGTACCTGTCTCGAAGCGAAGGACAGCGCTTATATCGAGCGCGGTTTTGATGAATCGACGCATCCCGCGCTACCCCATTTCGCCGAGCTGTGTCGGACACTGAACATCTGGATGCTGATCGGGTCGCTCGCGATCAAGGTTGATGGGGAAAAGGTGAACAACCGCAGCTTTCTGCTCGATGCCGCAGGTAACGTGGTGCAGACCTACAACAAGATCCATTTGTTCGATGTTGCCCTGAAACGCGGCGAAGCCTATCTCGAATCGCGGACGGTTGCGCCAGGAACGGCGGCGAAAGTTGCTGAGCTCCCGTGGGGCCGACTTGGAATGACGGTTTGCTACGACCTCAGGTTCCCGCATCTCTACCGCACGCTCGCGCATGCGGGCGCCGACTTTATCTCGGTCCCCGCGGCGTTCACCGCAACTACCGGCGAAGCACATTGGCATGTGCTCGCACGTGCCCGCGCGATCGAAACCGGCTGCTATGTTTTCGCGCCCGATCAATGCGGCCGGCGGCCGTGGGGGCGCCGGACTTACGGCCACTCGTTAATCGTCGATCCCTGGGGTGAGGTCATCGCTGATGCCGGCACTGAACGCGGGTTCATCGTCGCCGAGATCGACGCGGCGAAAGTCACCGAAGCGCGAGGAATGATTGCTGCTCTCGCCCATGATCGCCCGATCACCGCACCGGAAATTCCGCGCCGGCTCAGTTGAACCCTGATCGAAGATTCAGGCGTGATTCAGCTACCGGTGCCTATGCTACGCGCTACTGGCACACTCGCGGCGGGCAACACAAGGCGGATACGGATGACTCGGACAGGACACTTCACGCTGGTCTCCGCCTGCCAGCGCATTTCGAGATCCTCCGGCCTGGCGCTGCCGAACGCTGTCTTCCTGCAAGCTTCTAATCGTGCCATTGTCACGACCGCGGAACCGCAAACGATCGTGACCGATCGCCCGGTGAGCCGCACGCGCATTGGCGGGTGCCGGGGGCCAATGCGGCGCCATTATGACGAGCGGCCTGCTGTTGGGGTACGCATTTCGCCGGCAGCGTACGGATATGGGATATGACAATCGCGGTCCGTGCGACCGCCGCGAATGACGCGTTATGATTCACCCATGAACTGCGCACCCGCCCTGATTTTCGCGATGCTTGTGCTGGTGTCCGTCTCGACGGTGCACGCTCAACCATACTCCGATGCGCGAATGTTTTCGCAGGCGAGCGGAATATCGCAGGACGAAGCCGCTGCGAAGGTACGCAAAGCAACCGGTGGTCGGGTACTCGACGTGCGTACGCAAACCACGGACGGCGTGACTGTCTACCTTGTCAAAGTTCTGCTGCCCGACGGACGCATCCGGATCGTAACCGTCGGTGGAGCCTGAAAGCCAGGTGCAACTATGCGTGTGCTCGTAATCGAGGATGAACCGCAGTTGCGCGAGCAACTCGTGAAACAGCTGCACGGCGAAGGTTTCGCGGTGGACGCCACCGGTAGTGGTGTGGAAGGCGCGTATCTTGGCGCGGAGTATCCAATCGATGTCGCCATTGTCGATTTGGGTTTGCCTGATATGCCCGGCACGAAAGTCATCGAGCAATGGCGCAAAGCAGACCTGAGCTTCCCGGTGTTAATCCTGACGGCCCGCAGCCGTTGGGAAGACAAGGTGTCGGGACTCGAAATCGGCGCCGACGATTACCTGGTGAAGCCATTCCACACGGAAGAACTGATCGCGCGTCTGCGCGCACTCGTGCGTCGATCTGCCGGTTGGGCCGAGTCGAAACTGCGATGCGGGCCCATCGTTCTTGATACTGCCGCAAAGACGGCCGGGGTAAACAATGAGCCGGTCGAGCTGACGGCATTCGAATACAAGGTGCTCGAACATCTGATGCTGCATGCGGGGCGGGTCGTGTCGAAAACCGAACTGTCCGAGCACCTCTACGAGGATGAAACGGACCGCGACAGCAACGTGCTCGAGGTGATCATCGGACGACTGCGCAAAAAGCTCGACCCCGGCCGGGATCTGAAACCAATCGACACCGTGCGCGGCCAGGGTTATCGCTTTCGCCTCGAACGCTCCGCCGCCGAATCCGCCGAAACGGATGTCTGAACGGCACGCCGGGCGCGCACGTGCCGCCTGATTACATGTTGTTCCGGTCGTGGCCGGGCACAATCTGAGCCGCACCTGCATGCGTTCGCTGAACACCCGTGTACTCGTCGCAGCCGGCATCGTACTGGCGGCGTTTCTCAGCGCCGCGGGACTCGCACTCGACCAGGCGTTCAAGGACAGTGCACTCACGTCCGTTCGCGAACGCCTCGGCAGCCGTATCTACCTCGTCCTTGGTACGATCGACCTGAACGAGCCCGCGGGCGGGATGCCCGCTGCCGCATTATCCGGCACGGCATTGGCGACGCCCGAATCCGGTCACTATGCACAGCTGCTCGATGGCGCCGGCAAGCGGGTCTGGAACAGTCGCTCGATGTTGGGAATTACGTTCGCCGGCCCGCCCCTACCCCCGGTCGGCGAGTTCTCGTTCAACCGTACGACTTCCTCGACCGGTGAATCGCTGCTGCTCCTGAGCTACACGGTGCTGTGGGAAGGTGAAGGTTCGCTGTCCAGTCCCTACACGGTGCAGGTGGCCGAGAACGAGCAGGCGTTCCTGGACCAGGTAAACCGGTTTCGGAAGAGTCTTCTGCTTGGCTTCTCCGCCATCGGTGTTGTTCTGTTGTTGCTGCAAACAGGGATTTTGCGTTGGGGCTTGAAACCCCTGCGCGATGTCGCCCATGAGGTGAATTTGATCGAGCGGGGCGAGCAAAGCGCAATTTCCGGCGACTATCCGCAGGAACTGCGCGCGCTGACGGCAAACCTCAATGCCTTGATGCGGACTAACGAATCGAGCGTGAAGCGCTATCGTAATGCGCTCGGCGATCTCGCGCACAGTCTCAAGACGCCACTCGCCGTCGTGCGCACCACACTCGCCGACAGCATCGGGGAATCGGGGCCGAGTGCCGTAGAGGATGCTCTCGACCAACTCGACGCGACAATCGCCTACCAGCTGCAGCGAGCCGCGGCGGCCGGGCGTTCGGCGATCGGGGGTGTGTTCGACATCGCCCCGGTTGCGACGCAAATCGAGAATTCCCTGAAAAAAGTGCACGCGGAGCGCCAACTCGCGTTTTCGACGACGATTCCGGTGGCTGCGAAGTTCCGGGGTGATCGCGGTGATTTCATGGAAATGCTCGGCAACATCGCCGATAACGCGTGTAAATGGGCGCGTTCAGAAGTGTCCCTGCAAGTCTTTTTCACGCCTCAGGATCCTGATCGCCGCATCCTCGTGGTGGAAGTGAGTGACGATGGCGCGGGCATGCCCGAGGCGAATATCGCGCAGGCCCTGCAGCGCGGGTCGCGACTCGATCAGTCCACCGCGGGACACGGCATCGGTCTCGCCGTCGTAAAGGAACTTGTAGAGGATGTGTACGGTGGCGCATTGGAGATTCATTCGTCACCGTCCGGAACCCGGGTGCGGCTGAAATTTCCCGGCTACTGAACGCGAAGTGGCAATCTTTTGCCTGGCGCTGTTGGTATAATTTACCCGAAACAGGGATCTGATTGTTATGGCAGCCGTAGAACCATTGAACGCAAACGCACCGATTCTCAGTAATGGGCGGCAGCAAAATGCTTACACCTACGAAGAATTGATCGATTGCGGCAAGGGCAATCTGTTCGGGCCCGGCAATGCCCAGCTGCCGCTGCCACCGATGCTGATGTTCGACCGCATCATGAACATCCAGGAAACCGGCGGTGCCTACGATCGCGGACTCATGGTTGCCGAGCTCGACATCGATCCCTCGCAATGGTTCTTCCAGTGCCACTTCGAGGGCGATCCGGTAATGCCGGGATGCCTCGGGCTCGATGCGATGTGGCAACTTGTCGGGTTTTTTCTCGCCTGGAAAGGCGGCCTCGGACATGGTCGTGCGCTGGGCGGCAACGAGATCCAGTTCACCGGACAGGTCACGCCGGACAAAAAACTGATCCGCTACACCGTCGATATCCGGCGCGTAATTAACCGATCGCTCGTCATGGGCATAGCCGATGCCCGGATGGAAGTTGACGATGAGGAGATCTACGTCGGCAAGAATCTCCGGGTGGGTTTGTTCACCGACGTGTGAACGTCGTCAGATCGGCTGCGGACGCGCGTTCAGTCGGGCGCGAATCATTTCCATTTGCGTACGTACGTTGTCCATCCACGGGTTGCGCTCGAGCGCGAGTTCGAATGACTCGAGTGCCATTTCCAGCTCGTCCAGCTGCAGGTATACCTGTCCACGCCCCGACAGCGCGCCGAAATGCCGTGGTTCCAGCTCGAGCGTACGCGCAATGTCGCGTAAAGCGCCGGCGTAGTCCTCGACGAGATACAGCACGATGGCGCGCTGATTCCACGCTTCCGCGAATTCCGGCGCGTAGGCAACGAGTTCGTCGAGTCGGTGTACCGCGGCGGTGAAATCGCCGGTGTCGAGTGAACGACGTGCCGCGCGCATGATTTCCAGCGACTTGTCGTCGGGTGTCTCGTGCCAGATGGACCAAATCTCGCGTTCCGCGCGCTTCGCTACGGCGGGGTTCCTCGCGTCATGCAATTGGGCGAACAGGCCGCCAAGGCGCAGGTCAGACTGATCGGCGAGAACTGGCACGGGTATCACGAGCAGGATAACGAGAAGTGCGATGCATTGATGTCGAGCCGAAAGTAAGAACCGCCGATTTCCGTGCTTCACAATGATCGTCTCCTGTGCAGCAATCGCTGCCCGGTATTACAAACTGGCCATAACTTTCGCTGCCGCGGCGAGCGTTCGTTCGATCGCGGCGTCATCATGGCTCGCTGACACGAATCCTGCCTCATAGGGCGATGGTGCGAGGTAGACACCGGCCTGCAGCATACCGTGGAAGAACTGCTTGAAGCGCTCGCTGTCGCAGGCTGTCGCCTGGGCAAAGTCACTGATACCTTTCGCTTCGGTAAAAAACAGTCCGAACATACCAGGAACATGGTTTGTCGCGAGCGGGATTTTATGCGCCCGGGCGATGTCACCGAACCCCTCTACGAGCGTCGTAGTCGTTTGCGCCAGCCTGGTGTAGAAATCGTCCGGTGCGGTCAGCTCCAGGGTAGCCAGGCCGCTTGCCATCGCCACGGGATTCCCCGACAAGGTTCCTGCCTGATAGATATCCCCGGCCGGGGCGATGTGCGACATGATGTCGGCAGAGGCTCCGAAGGCACCAACCGGCAGTCCGCCGCCGATAATTTTGCCGAGCACCGTGATATCAGGGTCGATGCCATACAGCCCCTGGGCGCTGTGGCGGTGAACCCGGAAGCCGGTCATGACTTCATCGAAAATCAACAACGCTCCGACCTCGGTACACACCTCGCGCAGCGTCGCGAGGAACCCTGGCACCGGCGGAATGCAGTTCATATTGCCGGCGACGGGCTCGACAATAATCGCGGCGACTTCGCTGCCGATCTCCGCCATCATCTCGCGTACCTGATCACTGTTATTGAAATCGAGCGTGACGGTGAGTTCGGCGAGCGCCGCCGGCACGCCCGGCGAGGTCGGGATGCCGAGCGTCAGCGCACCCGAGCCGGCCTTTACGAGCAGTGAGTCCGCGTGGCCGTGATAACACCCTTCGAACTTTACGATCTTGCTGCGCCCGGTAATTCCGCGCGCAAGTCTGATCGCGCTCATCGCCGCTTCGGTACCCGAGTTCACCATCCGTACCCGTTCAATGCCGGGAACGAGTGCACAGACCCTGGCCGCGAGCAGGGTCTCGATTTCGGTCGGCGCGCCATAGCCCAGGCCGTGCCTAATCTGTTCCGTCACCGCGGCTATCACCGCCGGATGTTTGTGGCCCGCGATCATCGGCCCCCAACTGCCGACATAGTCAACATATTCGTTGCCATCAACGTCGCGCACGATCGCGCCGTCGGCGTCCGCGAAGTAGATCGGATTGCCGCCAATCGATTTGAACGAACGAACCGGCGAATTGACCCCGCCGGGAATCACGGTTTTTGCTGTCTCGAAGAGCGCGGCGGAACGACTGGGCATAAGTTATAACTCCGGCTGGTGACGGTTATCAGGGTAAACGTCGGGTCCCAGCCTGCCGAGCGTGTTCCATTCAAATTTCGCTGCGCGCGGCCCGGCGCTTTGAGGCGACCGCCAATGTTCGGTACGCACGGGTCCCGGGCGCGGCCGGGCGCTGGCCATCAAGCGCCGCATAACGTCGAAGCCTGCTCAACGCGCAGGCTATTTTCGGCGCTCTAACGACGGATCGCAAACTGTGCCGGGGAATATTATATTTCGCTTCATTGAAGGAGCCGTGTCATCCGCCAATCGGTACCGGTGTTTTCGAGATGCAGCGATGGCCAGGATTTATTGAGTTCGAATCATGAAGCGATACATGTGTGTTATCTGCGGTTTCGTCTACGACGAGGCGCTCGGTCTGCCGGAGGACGGTATTGCGCCCGGTACGAAATGGGCAGACGTACCGCTAAACTGGTCGTGCCCTGACTGTTCGGCACGCAAGGAAGATTTCGAAATGCTCGAGATCTAGGTCAGGTCCCGGCTCACAAACCGGGTTTCAGTACTGCCAGGAGAACAATGCCGAGGAGTGCAATTACCGGCAACTCATTGATCCAGCGATAAAATACGTGGGTTTTCCGGTTCGCGTCGCGGGCAAATCGAGCGACCAGGCAACCGAGATAGATGTGATACGCGACGAGCAAGCCGACGAGGAGCAATTTTGCATGGAACCAATGGCTTGCGCCGATCCAGTCAGTGCCGCGCAACGCTGCCAGCCAGAAGCCGAAAACTCCCGTCAGCACCGCGCCCGGGGTCGTGATCGCCCAGAACAGCTTCCGCTCCATGATCTTGAACCGGTCGATGCCGATCTGATCGTCCGCCGCCGCGTGATAGACGAACAGGCGCGGCAAGTAGAACAAGCCCGCGAACCACGTCACCATAAAGATGATGTGGAACGCCTTGACCCAAAGATACACGTGCGAAACCCCGGAAACTGGACGTCGTGCTGCTACCCGCCGTGCTGCTGATTGCCCCCCGGGTCCCGCCCGATGGTCTTCAGACTGCCCGGCCTCAACGCCGGTTCGCTGCCCGTCTGGCCGGAGAACCACGACCTGAGCGACGTGAGCAACTGTTTTACGGCACGCCATAGTTTCGGCAGGAACCAGAGCGTGGCGGCAATGACCGCGACGAGCGCCACGAGGAACACCGCGGGATGATAAAGCGCGGCCCATAAACCGCCCACGACAAGCGCGTCTTCGGCAACCGATGCCGTCCAGTTGGAGACCGGCTCAGGGGAGGTATTAAGCATGACCCGGGTGCCCGCCTTCGCGGCATGGCTCGACGCGGCCAGCCCCCCACCGACAATGAACGCTGCGATCTGAATGGCAGGATCCATTTCGCCGAGCGCGGCTGCGGCGAGTACCGCACCGGCAGGGATACGGATGAAGGTGTGAATCGCATCCCATGCCGTGTCGACGCCTGGGGTCTTGTCGGCGAAAAACTCTACGCAGTACATTAAGCCTGCCGCCGCGATCACGAATGGATTCATCAGAATTTCGAGGTCTGCCGGCAAGCTCATATACCCGGTCGTGCCGAGCAGGCCGAGTACGAGAATGACCGCATAGACATTAATCCCGCTGGCCCAGGCGGCGCCCGCGGCGAGCGCGAGTCCTGCTGTTACTTCCATGGCGTATCCTCTGCGTGTGTGGTAAGTGTCGCTTATTGGCGCTGAAAAAGCTCGCCGTGCCTCCGGATTCCGACCGTCGAACGGGCAAAACATTCCCCCGGGAGGGAGGCGTATGAGAGTACGTAAACTATTGACAAATAATGTGTTTCTGCTACGTTTCGGCGCAGCTGAGCGCGCCGGCAGGGCGCGCCAGATCAACCCGAAGACGACTTCCGCAGCCAGGCAGTTCCGTATGTACCATCGTTCCACTACCGCATCGGCCATGCCATCGCGGCGACCTTCCGCATGAAACTTGTCATCAAGCCGCATCGGCCGCGACTGCGACTGCTGATTGGTCTGTTGCTCGTCACGGTTGTGGTCGGCGCCGTCAGTTTCGCGTTCCACTATGGCCACTGGCAATCGATCGGCCGCTCGATGGGGGCCGCGTCCGGCAAGCGCGGACTGATGGATGAACTCGTTGGGCTCCGACGGAAAAATAAAACGCTGGTGGAGAAGAACGCGCGCCTCGTGCGCTCCGTGGAAATCGACCGCCATGCGCGCGACGATTACCAGAAAACGGTTTCCACGCTGCAAACGGAGATCGCCGATCTGAAACTCGAACTCGCGTTCTACCGCGACGTTATCGCCTCGACAGAGGCGGACAAGGGGCCCCTCGTACGCGGCTTCAAACTACGTGACTATGGCGGCGAGGGGCGGTATATGTATCGTCTCGTCTTAACCCATGTGAACAAAGATGATAAGGTCGCGAGCGGTCATGTGGACGTCGAAATCCGTGGCCGCGCGGGTAGCGGCAAGCAGAGCTTCGCGCTGGCCGATGTTGCCGAGCAGAACAGCGGCGGCCTCGACTTCAAATTCAAGCACTTCCGCCGGATAGAGGGGGTGCTGCAACTCCCTGATGATTTTGCGCCAGAGGAAGTACGCGTCGCGGTGTACGAGGAAGGCCGGAAAAAGAGCTCGTTCAACAAAACGTACAACTGGGCAAAAATCATCAACTGAGCGGACGATAGAAATGTTACGCAAAAACAAGAAACGCAAGCCGACGACCGTCGATTCACTGATCGGCCAGAATTCGCAGATTGTCGGCGATTTTCGCTTTAGTGGCGGCCTGCACGTGGATGGTACGGTCAAGGGGAATGTACTCGCCGACGACGACGACCACGCCATGCTGACCCTGAGCGACCGTGGTACGATCGAAGGTGAGGTCAAGGTTCCGTTCATCATCCTGAATGGGGTCGTCAAGGGCGACGTTTACGCCCGTGAGCACGTTGAACTTGCCGCTAACGCCCGGGTCGAAGGTAACGTGTTCTATCGCCTGATCGAGATGGCCATGGGCGCGGAGGTGAACGGCAAACTCGTGCGCCTCACCGAAGAGGACAATTCGCCGCTGGCGCTGAGCCACGGCACTCCGGAACCCGCTGAATAGGGGATATCCCAGCAGCGGCCGGTCACCAACCAGAGACAAGCATATGAACGCGATTGAAAACGAGATTGAAGGCCCGCTGGTATTCACGGATTCGGCCGCCCAGAAAGTCAAGGCGTTGATTGAGGAAGAAGGCGACGACGGACTCAAGCTGCGCGTATTCATTTCCGGTGGCGGGTGTTCCGGGTTCCAGTACGGATTCACGTTCGATGAGAATGCCGGTGAAGGCGATACGGTCGTCGAAAACCAGGGCGTGAAACTGCTCGTCGACCCGATGAGCATCCAGTACCTGATGGGTGCCGAGATCGACTACAGCGAAGGCCTGGAGGGCGCGCAATTCGTGATCCGGAATCCGAATGCACAAACCACGTGCGGCTGCGGGTCATCGTTTTCTGTCTGAGCGCCGCGAACTTCCGTTCCGTCGTCTGAACATTACTCCGCGGCCCGCCCGAAACCGGGCCGCGGTGCACCACCGATACCCCAGGTTTTACGTTTCATTGCACTGTCAGTCGGCAGTTCTGCGCTAGACTGCCGTCCCCGGCCGACGTGCATCGGCGTCGACGCAGAGGCCCGTCATGCCGCGCAACAACAAGCCCCTGACTTCCACTCAGCAAGCATCTCTGGCGGAGCTGATCTGTGGCACCGCCGCGCTGGCCATTGTCATATTTGGCGGCTTGCTCAACCTTATTTTTCCGTTCGTTGGCGATCAGGCCATGGCATTGCTCGGCGCGCGCGCGATTGCCGAGGGCGGCACGCTGTACGTCGATTACTGGGACAACAAGCTACCCGGCCTCATCTGGTTTTACCTCGTTGCAGGAAAACTGTTCAGTTTCACGGAGCAGGGCGTACGGGGCTTGGAACTCATCTGGATGACGGGCTTCTCGCTCGTGATGATGGTTGCGCTCAGAAACTATCTCTACCTCAGATGCCTTGCGGCACTAGCGCCGGTTGCGGTTGTCGGGATCTACTATTTCGCGGCCGAGCCATTCCATCTCACCCAGCTTGAGGCACTCGTTGCACTGCCGATTTTCCTGTCCGCCTGGCTGAGCGTCGCCGGTGCGGAGAAGCCATCGTTGTCAGCGAAGTACTATTTCGCGGCCGGGCTGGCTGCCGGCGTAACCGTTGTGTTCAAACTCGTGTTCGCACCGTTGTTCGTCGCCTTCTGGATCGTGGTCTCGATCGATCTGATTGCACGTCGCCGTGCGTCGCCGGCCGATTTGTTTCGCCGTCTCTGGCTTCCTGCCGCGGCCGGGGTTGTAACTATACTGGCCGTTGTCGCGGCGAAATTCTGGGTCGATGGTGCTCTCGATGAGTTAATCTGGACCGCATTCGTTTACCCGCCGCAAGCACTTGCGACGTCTCCGCCGGCCGATTACGTGCGCCTGTTTGAATCGCTGATGTTCTTTGGCACGTATTACGCGGTCTGGATCGGGTTCATCGTTTTCGCCGGCGTGATGTGGTGGCGTGAAGAGCGCAACGTGCTCACGAGCCTCATGTTTGTCTGGCTCGTCGTCGGGCTTGGACTCATACTCATCCAGCGCTTCTCATGGTGGGAATATCACTTTCTGAATTTGTTCGCCCCCGCGGGAATTCTCGGCGCGCGAGGAATGAGCGATCTGATCAGACTCATCGCGCGAGAGTCGACATCAAAATACACCGCTCCACTGTTTCTCAGCATCATGCTTGCCTTGCCCCTGGTCGCTTCGGTCGCGGTCCCGGCGGGCCAGAAGGTGCGTGCCTACGTCAAAGTATTCGTCACCGAGAAGCAGGGCGTGGCCGATTTCAAGCGCACGATCAGTCAGGATTATCCGGGTATCGAACACAGCATTCGCTTCCTTGCCGATAAAACCGCGTTACCCGGGCCGATCTATGTTTTCGGGAGTCCGCTGTATTACTACCTGTCGGGGCGCCAACGCGCCTTGCCGACCACGGGTTGGGCCTGGCCGTACTACCTCATGAGCCAGTGGGAGCAACTGGCGGCCGAACTCGATGAAGCCCGCCCGGCGTACATCTACATCGACAGACTCAACCGCACCCTTATCGACAAGCGTAACGACGAAGTGCGCGCGTTGATCGACTCGCATTACCTCGCGCTCCTGAAAGACCATAAAGGCGTCTGGTACATACTGAAGCGGGAATACCGCTGACAGCTTCCCAACGTTAGCCTGCGAGTGCGCTATCTATCTGGCGGCTTGCGGCAGCAATGTCCGGCTGTGCCGCAAAGCCCGCGAGCGGCATCACTTCGAATTCATCGTAATAGCGATGCAGCAGCTGTCGCAGGAAAGCTATTTTCTCCTCGCTCTTGCGCATCATTCCGGGCAGAAATCGCGGGCACGCGCTGTCGTCAGATCCGATAAAGTCCGTTGCGTGCAACAACAGCGAAGGTGCTGTTCCGGTAAGGCGGCAGGCCATCAGTGCGGCGGCGAAATAGGCTTCCGCCGCGCACGGCGATTTGTCGGCGATGAAGTTGATGTACGTAAAGTGTATCGGGGTGCGCGCGAGCGGGAATGTCGTTACCGGAATTTCCACGACAGTACGACCGCCACAGCGCCAGCGATACGGCTTCAAAGGGCGTAGTCCGTCGCGCCAGCCGCCGAACACACCATCATGGTCCCCGTCGGGCGCGGGTGAGGTTCCGGGCTTTTTGCCCAGATAACGCCGTGCCAGCGGCCCGACGAAGGTCGGGAATGTCGAGGCGTCGTAGGCATAGCCGCGCGCCGCGAGAACTTCTATCACGGTTGGCGATAGCCGGAAGGACGGGCCGCGAAAACCCGACGGCCGTGATGCGCCGACGGATTCGAGCAGACGTTCCGTTGTCGCGAGTTCGGCAACAACGGCTTCGGAGTCGAGGCGATGGAAATCGATCCGGTGCGTATAGGAATGGTTGCCGATCTCGTGTCCGGCGCCCACGAGGGATTCAAACAGCGCACGATGGCCCGTCAGCTCGAGGTCCTGCCCCACGGCGAAAATCGTTATCGACCACTCCGAAGCAGCGAAAAAATCCCGCAGCCGCGGGATCGCGAGATCGAAAAACGACGGCATCGCGCGCCAGCTCTGATCGCCGCGCGTGCGCAGGTAAGCCCACAGGTTGTCGAGGTCGAGCGACAAACTTGCGCGCGGTCGTGCCGACTCGTGCACGGCGTTCATGCAAAAACCCGCGCGGCCGCCTGGTTCGCGTGGTCAACGGTTTCATTGACACTGAGCGACGCGTTAATGATCTGTGCCGAGTTGTAAATGTAGAGTCCGGGCACGTTCGTCTTGATCGTCGGTAAACCCGCGGTGTAGTTCAGCGTTGCGACGGCGGCGACATGGCGCGCGCGCGCGACGCGAAAATCGACAATATCCCCGACACCCACATCAGGAAACATGCGCAAGAGCCCGGGTAATAGCTGCGCCTTGACGTCGGCATCACTCGCATCAAGTATCGCGTGGCTGGACGGAACGTATTTCGGCAGGTACGCAAGGTGGTAGCCACCGAGTTCTGCGTGATCGACGAGCGAGGACATTTCGATAATCGTTGTGAAAGGGATGCTGTCGTCGGTGATGTACGTGAGGTAGGCATCACCCAGCGGCCGCTTGAGCAGCACCGAGGGACACACGACACCTTGATACCTGAGGGCATCGTGGCGGGCGATTTCGTCGGCGGAGAGACCTTCGCACACCGCAGTCGCGACCGGTGACGGGGCTGTGAGCACGACGCGATCGAAATGATGGTTTCCCGCGGGAGTCGTAAGGGACACACCGTTGGCGCTGCCGGCGATGCGCCGCACCGGGGTGCCGATCTCAATCCTGACCCGACGCGTTTTCAGTTCGCGCACGAGCGCGTCTATTACCTGCGCGTAACCGCCACGAACGTAGCCGAATAATTCCGTTTTACGGCTTCCCTCCCGCGCGCCATAAAACCGTTGTATCACGGCCCAAATGAACGCCGCGGACGCGTGATCGACATTCTCGCCGAGTTTCGAGCGTAATAGGGGGCGCCAGAGCTTTTCGAACGTTCGGCGTCCGGACCAGCGCACGAGCCATTGTTCCGCGGGAATTTCTTCCAGTGCCAGACCGTTGCGGATTGCTGCCCCATAGACGATGTTGAGGCCGAGGCGGGCTTTGTCCAGCATGCTCAATGTCGGCAGGCGCACATAGTCGATTACATCGTTCAGGGGGTATAGCGACCGGCCGTCGAAGAAATTCGTTTTCGTCACACCCCACACGAGGTCGCCCAGAAGTCCGAGTTCGCGCAACAGGGTGAGTATGTGTTCATCCCCTGCCTCGATGACGTGATAGAAACGATCCCAGGTGATGCCATCATGTTGATGGCTCGCGGTGAGGCCGCCTAGCGATGGTGCCGCTTCGAACACCGTCACCTCGCAGCCGCGTTGCGCAAGTCGCAGCGCGAGCGTGAGTCCCAGCATGCCCCCGCCAACGATGCCGATTGATGCAGGATTATCCGGCATCAACTTCCCGGTGTTGTGGCCCGCGCGGCAATGCAATTTTCAACCATCGCGCCGCGGCGATCCGGGTAATGAGACGCAGGTGGTCACCGACGGTTTTCAACAAATTGATTTTTGACTGGCCCAGTAGTCTTGTCTGGAGTTCGGCGGGGCATTCGATGATCCTGTGGCCGGCAAGGTCGATCCGGGCAAGGATTTCGGCTACGCCGCAGAAGCCCGTGTTGTAGATCGACAAATGCCTCACCGCCTCACGGCGATAAACCCGGAAACAACTCGTATAACTCGTCAGTTGATGGTGAAGAACCAGCCGGTAGAGAAACGCCGCACCGCGCGACAACAATAAACGCCAACCCGGCACGTTCGCGATGCGCCCACCTGCGTGCAGCGGTGAGGCTGCAACCACGGCAACGTCATCGACGAGCATCGGCACCATCTCGGCCAGCTGGAGTGGATCGAACGTGCAATCGGCGTCGATGACCGCTACGAGATCGCTCGTCGCAGCTTCAAATCCGGTAATGATTGCCGCGGCGATTCCGCGATTGACCGGATGCCGGCGCAATACGCAATCGTCGCGCGATCCGAATAGCGTTTGCAGTTTTTCCCACGTTGTGTCGCTGCTGCCATCGTCGACGAAGACGAAATTCGGTTTGAGCGTGAGGTTCGTCACCGCGATGAAATTCATCAGGGTTCGGTGCAGGTACGCAAGCGCAGCTTCCTCGTTGTAGCACGGGACCACGATCGTGAGACTCGTCACCGCGTGCTGCTTTGCGGTGGCGACGTTGACGTCCAGCGCAGGTGAAACATCGCGCACGGCGGCGCGTGCGTGCGCGGCTGGTTCCAGGTCGAGGTAACGGACGATCGACGTGAAAGGATAGCGTTCGAGAAAATACTCTATGCGCGCCGGCATAGCCGGAAGATTGCGGTAGTGACGCATGCGTTGCAGCCAGCTCGCCGCACTGATGGTCGGTTGATTCGCGTCGAGTTCCCAGATGTGGAAATACATCACGAGTGGTGCTTTACGCCGTTCCACCCAGCGCGCCGCGGCCTCGCGGGTAAGCCATTTCGGCAATTGGCGAACATAATTGCCGCCGGAAAACGGAATCGCCCAGCCAAACCGGGAACTCGCCGAGGCGGGTACTTCCCACAGCCCGCCGTGGTCCGAGGTGTGACGGTGAAGAATGAATCGATCGGGTTGCCGGGAAAACTGCCGCCCTATGGGTGACAGGCTCGCGTCGTATGCGAAACCCTCTTCGATGAGAATGTCGAGTGCCCACATATCGTCCGGGCCGAGTCGTCCGCGGCCGATCCGGAACCCTCTCACAAGCTGTCCGGTGGCATTTTGAATCGCGTCGCGCGAACGCCGGAGATCGTCGCGGAACGCTGGCGGTGCAATATCGCGGATCGATTGCTGGTAATACCCCTGGCACGCAACTTCATGTCCTGCATCGATGATGGTCCGCAGGATGTCCGGGTAGTTTTCGCCTATCCATCCACTGGCGAAAAACGTCGCTACCGCGTTGTGCCGTGCGAGCATTGCGAGCGCGAGTTCCGTATTACGCTTGATGCGGGCGTCGAAGCGCTCCCAGTGATTAAACGGGATTAGCTCGCTGAAAGCGCCAACCTGAAAGTAGTCCTCTACTGTCAGTGTGATGATGTTGTTCCGTGCACCACCCGCGTGGAGAGGGTTCATACGGAATCGTCCGCCACGTTCGTCAGCTGCTCGTGAACGAAGTCGCTCATCGCCCGCGCAATGCGCGGCCCGCTATGGCCGTCGCCGAACGGGTTGTCGTGTGGACTCGCGCTTTCAAGCCAGCTTCCGGGCGTAATGGCGATTTCGAGTTCTGCCGCTAACGCCGCAGCGCTCGGCGCCAATCGCGCAGCGCCGCTGGCCACCGCTTCCGGGCGTTCGGTTTCCGTGCGCAGCACGAGCAATGGCGTACCGAGGGTCACAACCTCTTCCTGAATGCCCCCCGAGTCTGACAACACGAGCCAGGCACGACCGAGCAGGCTGATAAAGTCGGCGTAGGGAAGTGGGTCGGTCAGCGCCACCTGCGCCATTCCGTTAAGACCCGCCAACACCGAATCGCGCGCCTGCGGGTTCGGGTGGACGGGCACGATGAGCGCACAGTCCGGATGTCGTTGCAGAAACGCTCGTATGACCTCGATGTAGGCGTCGAGACGCCGTCCAAAATTCTCACGGCGATGCACCGTCAGCAGCATGAGCTTCTTACCGTTAAAGCGACTCAGCGAATCCGCGAGCCGCTCCGACGGTTGATTTTGAGCCTGTATCGCGACGAGTGCATCGATCACGGGGTTACCACTCACCACGATGCGGTGATCTGGGATCCCTTCCGCGAGGAGGGTTTCCCGGTTGCCGGCCGTCGGGGCGAAATGCAGCGAGGCGATATGCGAGATCAGGGTGCGGTTTGATTCTTCGGGAAAGGGGCGATTCGGATCGCCCGTGCGCAAACCTGCCTCGATGTGTGCGACGGGTATGCCGCGAAAGCGCGCGGCGAGCGCTCCCGCCAGGGCCGTACTCGTATCACCCTGCACGACGACGAGACTTGAGCCCGTGCGGGCAAACACACCGTCAAGCGCTGTGATCATGGCGGCCAGCGATTCGTTCAGGGAACGCCCGGGAACCATTGTTTCAAGGGATTCGTCGATGCGGATGCCGAGGTCGTCAAGAAACACGGGCAACAGATCGCGTTGTTGGCCGGTGGAAACGAGCTTCGTGTGAATGCCGGGGGCGTCGGCGAGTGCGCGCAATACCGGAGCCAGTTTGATGATTTCGGGCCGCGTTCCGAATACCGCAACGATCGAGGCCGGCTGCTGCTCCACGGTTTTTCGGGTTCTCCAATCGGGTCGCTGATGCTGTGCGAACGGCGCGGGATCGCGGGCTGTGTTCGCCACCTTAGTATACCCGCGCCTTGTCGTCCTTCGCGAAGCGGCGAGCTGCGATTCCACGAGCTCTGCTGCCTGCAAGCCGAGCCCCA
This sequence comes from Gammaproteobacteria bacterium, assembly GCA_965216305.1. Taxonomy (GTDB): domain Bacteria; phylum Pseudomonadota; class Gammaproteobacteria; genus UBA11873. The sequence continues at coordinate 335,534 of OZ244144.1, forward strand.
ATGTCGCGCAAGCCGCAACGCCTCAGCCTGTATTTCCGCAACCCGGCATGCGCGCATTCGTATCGTCTTTAGCGTCACGAAAAACCGACAACTTGAGTGTGCGCCCACGGATAACCAGCGCAAAAAAAAACCCCGCTCGGGAGCGGGGTTTCAATTCTCGAACAGAGATTTCCGGTCAGACGTTCTTGCGTTTACGCGTGCGGTAGACAGCGGCTACGCCAAGCATCGCCAGCGCCAGCGAACCCGGCTCCGGGATGTCGCCACCGCTCGGCGGGTCGTCGCAGTCCGGACCTGAGCCCGAGATGCATACGCCGGTGACTTTAACGCCGTCGATGTTGATGCCTTCGGCCTGGCTCGACTCGCCGCTGGCGAATGCGAAGCGCAACGAGATGGTCGATCCGGCATACGTGTTGGCGATGTCGAACATCGCGGTGCCGGCCATATCGATCATGTTGCCGTAGTTGTCAAAGCCGTCGAAGCCGCGGATGGTGGAGCCGCCGCTCGTCGGCTGACCCGTGAGCGCGTTCAGTGAGCTGTCGCCGATCGTGCCGATGTTCGCGTACTGCATATCGGAGTTCGCGGTCGGGTCGAGTAAGGACCAGTTGCTGCCGCCGTCACTGGAAATCGCAACCGCAAAGCCGTCCGGCGAGTCGGAGCGAATCCACGAATCGAATTCGAACATCAACTGGAAGTCCGTCATCGAATTCGACAGTGAGATGTTGTCGATCTGGTAGTAGTTGTCTTCATGGGCATCGTAATTTGCGTACACGTGCCCCAGCACCTGGCCCGACATGTTCGGGTTGTGCTTCATCGGATCGCCCTGGCTACCGTTGCCACCCGCATACGGGTTCGTGCTCTGGTGGTGCACGTCGAAGTTACGGACGTCCTGGTAAGTGTGGGAACTGTCAGGGCCGGTGCCCCAGGTCTCGGCCTTGCCGCATAAGGAAAATGCGCAGTTGACCCAGCGGGTATCGATGCCCGAGGCGCTTTCGCCCGGATCAATCACGATCGATTCGTTCGCGCCGAGGCCGTTTTCGAAATCGTTGTAGAAAATCATTTCCGCGGCACCTGCGCTGAGCGGGGCGCTGAGCGCGATGACGCTTGCGGCTGCCATCAATGTAATATTTTTGTAGGACATTCCAGTATCTCTTTTCGGTTGTTCGATGTTTGCCGTTTGTGGAAGCAATCATTATGCCATCGGATCGATTATCTAATTAAAACAGATAGATAGTAATTCTATCCGATCGCATTGCGTCGTCTTGGGGCGACACTTGTAAAGGATCTTGACAGATCGGCCGGTTTTCCTCGCATCGCGCACACGCGGGGCGATGCGCATGCGGGCAATTAGCTGAAAATACAAATAGATAGCGCGCGAAAGAGTGTCAATAATTTTATCACTGACGGCTTTCTGCTCACCTAAGGCTTGTGTCGGCACTTGCCGCTACCGGATTGAGTCGCGCCCGATTCGGCCCGAGTGACGATTGGCACGAAGGTCTGCCGGACAGAACGAATGCAGACGCTCGTGGTCACTCGGGATTAACAAAGTGTTGCCGTTCAACCCGACACCCCCCGGGAGGGGTCACTATAATGTGCGCCCCATCAAGCGGATGGCTCTCTATTCGTCAAGGAATTGTGACATGCGGTCAATGGTAAATTTCGCTACTTTTTTCCTCCTCCTCGCGGTGTCCGCGCTGGCTCCGGCCGCGATCGACCGCGAGCAATCCCAGGAATTCTTTGAAGACGCGGTCGATTATTTTCGCGCTGAGAGTTACACCCAGGCGATCATCCAGCTACGAAACGCCCTGCAACAGGATCCAAACAACCTCGCCGCTCGCATCATGCTCGGTGAAACGCTGCTGCGGGAAAATCAGCCCGAGGCGGCGATCAAGGAACTTGAAAAGGCGCAAAGCATGGGCGGGGATGAGAACCTGATCCTCGTACCGCTGGCTAATGCCTACCTGGAAATCGGGAAGTTCGAGCACGTCATCACGGGCTTTAATCCGGACGGCCACCTGCCTGAAGTGCAGGGTGAGTTGCTGATGATGCAGGGGGAATCCTACGCCCAGCTGGGCAACCGGAAATTCGCCGAGGAGGCGTTTCTCGGGGCTTCGACCGCAATGCCTGCCGATCCCCGCCCCCTGCTCGGCCTCGCGCGAATGAAGCTCTCGCGCGGCAAACATAAAGCCGGCTACAAATTGCTCGAGCAGGCCGTCGGTATCGCCCCGGACTCGTTCGAAGCTTGGTCGTTCAAGGCGATAATGCATCGTGACTACGGTCAGTACGAGACGGCGATACAGGCTTTTTCGAAAGCGCTGGAAATCCGCCCCGCGTCCGTGCGGACCCTGGCCGCGCGCGCCGCGATGTGGATGGACCTGGGTGAGGTCGAGAAGGCGCGGGCGGATATCGAGCTTGCAAACGGGCTTGAAGGCGACACGCTCGAGACGATCTATCTGAAAACCCTGCTGCTGTTTCGGGATGGCAAGGCCGACGAAGCGCGCGAAGCCTTGCGTGAAAGCGCGGACGAAATTCGTGAGATCCGCGACGACGTGCGCTCCAAGCTACCCAATACGATCCTGATGCTCGGCGTCGTTGCCTATTTTGAAGGCAACTACGATGAAGCAATCGCCTATTTAACGAAGTTCCGCACGTCGTTCCCGAACCACCATGGCGCCAAGCGATACCTCGCGACGGCGTACCTGGCGCTGAAGGAATACGACGAAGTTATCAAGGTATACAGACCCAGTTCGCAATCGAAAATCCCCGGCGATCCGATGGCACTGGCGCTGATCGCCGAAGCCTACCGTGGCTCGGGTAGTTTCAAGCAGGCCGAGAAATATTTCGAAACCGCATTGGCGCTTGCGCCAGGAACGGCGGGAATCGGCATCAAGCTGGCCATGAGTCGGCTTGAGTCGGGGCAGGCGGAAGAGGCCGTCGTCGAGCTCGAGAAACTCGCTGAGCGCTTTCCGGATTTCGCGGAAGTCAAAGCACAGCTCGCGCGCGCTTATGTCAAAACTGGCGCGATCCACAAAGCGGTCGAAGTGGCGGCGGAACTGGCGAGCGAACACGGCGATTCGGCGCAAGTGCAGAATGTGGTTGGCACGGTTTACCTCGCGGCCGGTTCCGCGGACGACGCCCGCAACCATATCGAACTGGCGGCGAGCATGGATCCGGAACTCATACAACCGAAAATCAATCTTGCGCGCCTGGCACGCATGCAGGGAAATGTTGCCAGCGCGGAAGTTCGCTACCGGGCTGTGCTGGAGCAGTTTCCTTTCAACACCATTGCTGGCCTCGAGTTGGCGGAGTTGCTCCTTGCATCCGGTGAGGCGGCGGAAGCCGACGAACGGATCAGAAAAGTACTCGAGACCGAACCTCGACTGTTCGCGGCTCATGAACTGCGAATTCGTGCATTACTGAACGCTGGCGCCGAACGGGAACGGATCGAGTCAACCGTCTACGAATTGCTGCAGAATTTTCCCGAAGAACCCAAAGCGAACATCATCGCTGGTCGTGCTTTTCGCACCCTTGGCAGTGATGATGATGCGCGCGTGCATTTCAGGCGTGCGGTTGAGAAGGCAGAATTCGACGCGGAAATCCTGTTTTCCGCAGCGAATCAGCAATTCGGCATGGGCGACTACAGCGGCGCGCTTTGGTCGTTGACGAAGGCCCAGCAAGCGAGCCCCGATCGCTCGGATATCGCTGTGTTGCGCACTGCTGTACTCGTCCAGCTGAAGGAATTCGACAAGGCCGAAGAACTCGCCACCGCGACGCTGGAGAAGTATGGAGATAGGGCATCCATCCTTACGGTTCAGGGTGACCTGTACATGGCCCGTGAAGAAGGCGAGAAGGGCGTGGACGTTTATCGCCGTGCCTATGAGCTCGCGCCGAGCTATCGCACGATGTCGACCCTGTTTCGCGCTCTCACTGTAACGGGCAATTACGACGGCGCGTCGGAAATTATGGATGCCTGGCTGGTAGAGCAGCCGCGTGATGTGGCAGCCCGCCACCTGTATGCGCAGATGCTCGTTGCACAAAAGGAGTGGGCGCGCGCGCGGGTGATTTACGAATCGCTGCAGTCCGATGGCATTGAAGACATCGTCATGATGAACAACCTCGCAGTTATCTACCAACATCTCGGGGACAAGCGCGCACTACCGATCGCGGAAGCGGCCTACGCAAAGGCACCCGAAGACTCGAATGTGATCGACACCTATGGCTGGATACTGACAGAGAACGACAGAACTGAAGAGGGGCTCGCGTTATTGCGTGAAGCTTATGCACGCGCCTCGACGACACCATCAATTCGCTATCACGTGGGACTTGCGCTGTCCCGCCTTGGTCGCACACGTGAAGCGCAGGAAGAGGTCGAGGCGGCGCTCGCAACCGGGGTCGGATTTCCCGGCAAGGAAGCTGCCGAAGCGCTGTTGTCGCAAATTAAACAAGGGAACTAGGGGTGAACCGGGGTGCGCGCATGGTGCTCGTCGTTGCCTGGGCTCAAGTTTCGGACGGCAGATAGACAGCGCCCAGTACCCGCTCCGTCACCGTGTCACGTGTCGTCAGACGCACAGGCATTTCGAGCATGCGCTGGCGAGCCAGCCACGCGAACGCCAGTGCCTCGATGCTGTCGGGGTTCGCGCCGACAGCATCCGTCGAATCGACTGCAACGCCCGGCAATCGGGCGCGCAACCCGGCAATGATTCCTCCGTTCCTCGCACCGCCACCACAAACAAGCACGCGCTCTGGAACCATCCCGGCCTGTTCAATCCCGAGCGCTACGGATTCCACCGTGTAGGCCAGTAACGTGGCCTGCACGTCTGCAGGAGGCAGCGCCTTTGCCGGCAACTTCTCCAGAACGTTCTGCAGCCAACCCAGGTTGAAATACTCCCGCCCCGTGCTTTTGGGCGACGTACGCGAAATATAAGGGTCAGCCATCAACGCTTCGAGAACCGCAGGAACGATGGTTCCGGATTGCGCCCACTCGCCGTTATCGTCGAACGCGTGCTGCCGATGCAGTGCGATCCATTCGTCGAGCAGGCAGTTTCCCGGACCGGTGTCGAAGCCACGCAACGGTAATGCCGGATCACCCGGTAACAGGGTGAGATTCGCAATACCGCCGATGTTCAGCACCACCGTGTTCGAGTTCTCGGTTCGGAAATACGCTTCGTGAAAAGGTGGAACGAGTGGCGCGCCCTGGCCACCCGCGGCGACGTCAAGCGAGCGGAAATCGGCGACCGTGGTCAGGCCGCTGGCTTGCGTGATTGTTGCCGGATCGCCAATCTGGATGGTGTACGGCGGCTCGGAATCCGGACTGTGGCGCAACGTCTGGCCATGGCTTCCAATCGCGATTATTTTCCGGTGCTTGCCGTCAGTGGCGTCGACGATTTCGCACGCAGCCTGCGCGAATACTTTCCCGACAGCGACATTCAGCGAACCGAATTCGTGCAACGTTAAACGTGCGTCCGGTGCAATCGCCTCAAGGAGCTGTGCGCGCAGCGCAGGCGGGTACTGTGTTGTCCGCGTTGCATGGACGCTGAACGTGCCTTCCTCAAACGAAACGAGCGCGGCGTCGACGCCATCCATGCTGGTTCCGGAGATGAGACCGATGTAGGAGGACATCGATACCGGTGACGCGGGTGAGGGGCGGACTATTGAGCGGTCCGCGATATCTTGCCGGACGCGTCGCGTCTGATTTCCGGATCGACGTTTGCGACTAGCTTGTCCGAGCCGGCGGAGTTGTCGAGTTCATCAAGTTGGGCGAGCAACGGCGCTGCTTTCGATTTGAAGTCCGCAATGTATTTTTTCTCGATCGGCAGGGCTTGAGGTAAAGCAATTTTCAACGGGTTCTTGTGCACTCCGTTGACACGAAATTCATAATGCAGGTGCGGTCCGGTCGCGAGACCGGTTTTACCCACGTAGCCGATTGTTTGTCCCTGCCTGACCTTCACGCCTTTTTTGATCCCGCGGGCGTATCGCGACATGTGCGCGAACAGCGTGCTGTACGAATCGCCATGCTTGATGACAACAGTGCGTCCGTACCCGCCCTTGTTGCCGGCGAATTCGATCTTTCCGTTTGCCGTTGCGCGTATCGGGGTGCCATGCGGCGCGGCGTAATCGACACCCTTGTGGGCTCTAATTGTATTGAGGACCGGATGGCGTCGACGCAGGTTGAACTTGGAACTAATCCGGGTGAAATTGACCGGCGCGCGCAGGAAGGCTTTGCGCATTGCGGTGCCGGCATCCGAGTAGTAACCCGATAATCCGTCCGAATTCGCATAGTAGACGGCACGGTGGCGACGGCCCCGGTTAACGAACTCTGCCGCGAGTATCCGGCCGCTTTTTACTTTCTCGCCGTCTTTGAAGATTTCTTCGTAAACGACACTGAATTGATCGCCCTTGCGAACATCGAGTACGAAGTCGATGTCCCAACCGAAAATATCCGTGAGCTCCATGATCGTATTGTCGGCGAGTCCGGCGGCCTGACCGTCGAGAAACAACGATTGATTAATTTTCGCCAGCGCCGTTGCGTAGCGAATTTCCGGTTCTGTTTCGATTATCGTCGCTTTATAAGCATTGTTCGCGAGCACCACCTGCATCGAGCGGCGATAGTCGAGTTCGTGAGTCATGCCGAGCACGTGTCCGTCACTGTCGACATTAACCATGATGACCTGGCCGGGTTTTATGCGGCGCAGATTCTTGGCCGCGATATCGATTTCGAGAATTCGGTGCAGGTCGGTTTTCGAAAAGCCGTGGCGGGCGAAGATCAGTGACAGGTTGTCGCCTGGCGCGACGGTCACATGCGTCCAGTCGTTAGCCGATACAGCTCGGGCGACCGATTTCTTCGCCGCGGCATGCTTGTGCACCTGCGGTTCGAACGGGATACGGCTGGTCGATGCTTCTGTGTGTGCAGCCGGTACGGATGTTGCCGTTCCCGGCAGCTGCAGCGCGACGGAATCCGTTTGTTCCGGCG